>SLOL01000151.1 GCA_007132495.1 Balneolales bacterium | reverse complement strand
TGAATGGCGGATAAGTTTATGAAAAGAGCAGAAGAGCATGAGCAGGGCGGGAGATTATGAGCAGTGCGGGGAACTTCGAATGACGGCCCGGCTTGCAGCGTAAGTCAACGAGAGACCAAAACGATAAACAAGAGTGCAAACACGCAACGGATCAGAAAAGCGGTCCGGACGTTATGCTTCCGGACGGGAGAGAGAGGAGTATATCCGGGCGACCCTTGCGTTGTCGCAGATTGACTCCGTAGGTATAAACCGCATCAAACAACTCGTTGAATATTTTCCTGCGCCGATGTCCATTTTTAAAGCCGGCCTGGCGGATCTGGCAGCGGTGAAGGGTATCGGGGCGGCAGTGGCTAAAAAGATCACCGGCTTTACGGCGTGGAAACGGGTCGATAATCTGTTGGAGACCGCGGAAAAACAGAAAATGACACTGCTGACACCTCAGGATGGGGGCTACCCCGAATTGCTGTCTCATATATACGATCCGCCGGCATTGCTGTGGCTGAAGGGAAGTGCCGCCGCTCTGAAAGGTCCGCAAATTGCAGTGGTGGGCACCCGGGCCCCGAGCACCGCCGGACGCATCCTGACCATGCACCTGACCCGCGGACTGATCCGGAGTGCCGATATCGGTATTGTCAGTGGTCTTGCCAACGGAGTGGATAGTCTGGCGCATCGAACAACACTTGAGGAGAACGGACGAACTGTAGCGATTCTGGGTTCGGGAGTGGACTACATCTATCCGAAAACAAATTTTCGTCTGGCCCGGGATATTATAAACAATGGCGGAGCTCTGATCAGCGAATTTCCACCCGGAACGTTGCCCGAGGCGCATCACTTTCCAAAGCGCAACCGGCTGGTTAGCGGCATGGCGCTGGGTGTTGTGCTCACCGAATCCAGAATAGATGGAGGAGGGGCGATAACGGCCGGATTGGCCGTGGATCAGAACAGAGAAGTCTTCATCCTGCCTCACGATCTGAGAAATCAGTCGGGTGAGGGCTGTAACGAACTTATCCAGCGTGGCTCCGGCAAGCCGGTGATCCGGATCATGGATATTCTGGAGGAGTTGCCGGTACCGGTCAAGAACATGCAGGCTGCTTTGACAAGTATCAAAGACCATGACGAGCACAGGATATTTCCCGGTTTCGTAACGCCTGATCCGGGTGCATCCGTTGACCGGTCCGCATCACCACAGACCGGCAGGAAAATGAGTTCTCTCGAGAAGCAATTGTGCCACATTCTTACCGGGGTAACCTGGCATATAGATGATCTGTCCGAAAAAATGGATATGGAGATATCCACGCTGCTTCCGGTTTTGTTGAAACTGGAGTTGCAGGGAGTTGTGACACAAAAACCCGGGAAAAAGTTTACCATAAGGGAGTGGTGAGCGGCGTTATATAACCGATGGTATTTGTACGAATTTACAGGTGATTAGTGTGCTGCAAAGTGGACGGTAATCGTACTGCAGAGCAGGTGGTGAGCACGCTGCAAAGCTGACGGTGATCGCACTGCAGAACTGAACATCCGCTTTCACCCATTGCCGATATAAAAATATGGTCGGTGGAAGGTGAGCCGGTCTCAATTTTTATGTATTTTAAAGGCAGTGTAATTAAGCGTCGTACGGAACCGTCTTGCAGAACCAGCTTCATACGGGACCTGCGTCGATCGGAACCGGTTTCCGGTTTTCTTTCGTTAATATTGAAAAAGGATCATCCATGTTTCAGGTTCAACATACGGTCATTTCAGATGATGTAGCCACCTTCCGTTTTGCATGTGATTTGCAGCGATGCAAAGGCGGATGCTGTGTTGTCGGAGAGGCAGGTGCTCCGGTCACTCATAACGAATTGCCGGTATTGAATAAGGCCTGGAACCGGCTCAAAGACGATATGCGTCCCAGGGCACAACAGGTGGTCAGGGCCGAAGGGCTTATCCGGAACGGTTATCGCGCACCCGAGTTGAACTGCACCGACGGTGAAGAGTGTGTTTTTGTTACGTATGAAGAAGGGGGTGTGGCGGTTTGCGGTATACAGAAAGCCTGGCACGAGGGTCGTTTTGACTGGATGAAACCGTTGAGCTGTCACCTGTTCCCTGTCAGGGTGATGAAAGTGGGCAGTCGTGATTACCTGAATGTGGAATATGTGCCATCCCTGTGCAGCACGGGTTGTGAACGTGGTTGTAATGAAGAAATATTTCTCTCCGACTATCTTGAAGATGCACTCACACGTGCCTACGGAGAAGCGTGGTATTTGGAATTTCGGAACGCCTGCGAAGAAGTGCGGGAAAGAAACGGGGTAGTCGTATGATAAGGCCGTCTCAATCCATCCGTCAAAGTCAATCGATGCAGCAGCGGCTTTCGCCTCAGCAGATTCAGTACATCAAGCTGCTGCAGCTGCCCACCCTGATGCTCGAGCAGCGGATCAAACAGGAGCTGGAGAACAACCCGGCACTGGAACTGGAAGAAGACGACACAACCAACGATGAACCATCTGCCGAGAGTGAAACCGACAGTGATGAACTTTCCTCTGACGACGAATCCGCGGCCTCAAATACCACAGAATCAGAAGAATCATCAGAAACCGACAGCAGTCAGACGGATGACGAATCGGACGATGAACCATCCGCTGTGGACGAAAATCCGGAAATCGACTGGGAATCCTATTTTCACAACGACGAAGACGAATATGTACCTTCGTATAGCAAGGAACAGGAGGATTGGCGCGATCTGCCCAAACCATATAAAACCAGCTTTACTGAACAACTGGAGCAGCAGGTGGAGTTGCTGAATCTGGACGAGCGCCAGCAGAAAGTGGCCGATCAGATCATCGGTTCCATTGACTCTGACGGTTATTTGCGCCGGGATCTGGATACGATTATCGATTCGGTCGCTTTCAACGACGATGTGCTCGTCACCCCTTCGGAAGCAGAGCAGGTGTTGCATCAGATCCAGCGCCTGGACCCCCCCGGCATTGCCGCGCGGAACCTTCGGGAGTGCCTGTTGGTGCAGCTGGAACTGATGGACAGCAACCGTCCGGGCAGGAAAGTGGCGATGGATATTCTCGAAAAAGCATGGCCCCAGTTCGAAAAAAAACACTATGAGAAAATCCGCAGGAAACTGAATCTCACCGATGAACAGCTGCGCGGAGCCAACCAGATCATCATGCTTCTGGATCCCAAACCCGGAGAATCGGACGAGTATCTCAATCCCGATCAATTCATTGTTCCTGATTTCGAGGTTTATTATGAAGAATCCATCGAAGGCGATGAAGAGACCGGTGATTTTATTATACGGCTGAACACCCGGAATATGCCGGGTATAAAAATATCACGCTATTACCGCGAGATGTGGGAGTCCATGGAAAAAAAGGAGTCCGGAAACGAAGATAATGGCAATAAGGAAAGAGATGGCAGAGCCCCGGATGGCAGAGGCAGGGATTCGGACCGGGGCCCGGACGGTAAAGGCGGGGATCCGGCCCAGGGTGCGGATGCCGGAAAGAGGGGTGGCAAAGGGTTGGATCGTGCAAACGAAGAGAAAGCGTCTGACAAAAGAGCCGAAGATCCGAATGGCCGGTCGGAGGTAAAAGCGGCCCGGCAGTTTATTCGTGACAAGATAGAGGCGGCCCGGTGGTTTATTGAGAGCATTCACCAGCGACGCAATACCCTGATGGCGGTTATGCAGACCATTGTCGCTTTGCAGGAAGATTTTTTCAAAACCGGCAAGGGAATACGGCCGATGATCCTCAAAGATGTGGCTGAACGCATCCGCATGGATATCTCCACGGTATCGAGAGTGGTTAACGGCAAGTATGTTCAAACGCCGTTCGGAGTCTATGAGTTGAAATATTTCTTTACCGAAGGGCTTGAGACCGATACCGGGGAATCGATATCCAACCGGGAAATCAAAAATATTCTGTTGGAAATGGTAAGCAGCGAGGACAAGTCACAACCGCTTAGTGACCAGGCTCTGGCCGGCATCCTTGAAAAAAGGGGGTACCCCGTTGCCCGCCGGACCGTCAGCAAATATCGCGAACAACTGAATATTCCTGTCGCGCGAATGAGAAAAGACATCGGATGATGGTGGCAGCTACGCCCGCCATCACGATGCAATAATCGAAACGGCCAGATTCCATGCGGTGATCACGTCCATCATGAAGATAAGCCAGAACAGCAAAAAAGTGACGATCAGCACAAAAAGGGCATAGGTCGATGCCATATAATAGGGCGAGGTCGGGTAGATACGCCGCATGTCATACGCCGTGAGAATGAAGCTTGCAAGGGTGATGGTCCAGAAAATCAGGAACATGCCGACCACAATCTTTTCGGAGGGAAAGGGACGAAGCAGTATCACTCCGGCCGAAACGACCACAATATTCAGATGCTGGGGCCAAAGAAACAGCGTTGCAACCTGATAGGTCTGGGAGTGTTGGCTGTTCGCAATACGTAACCAGGCGATCAGCAGGCCGTTGATCAGCATGGTCAAAAAAAAGAAGTACCAGAAAAGAAACACCGGATGGGTCCAGTCCGCCGGAATAAGCGGCAGATAGGACAGCAGTGCTCCCAGCGCGACCGAATCAAAGTACATTTGAGCCGTGGCAAGTGCCATGAGTCCGGCGACAAAGCTGGAGAGCACAAAAAGGAGTGCGGCATCACCCGGAAGACGAATCCGCCTCATCAGAATGTCATTGACAAAGAAGTAGTAGTTGAAGAAAAAGCGGGCTACCGATTTGCGGTACATCGGATTCAGGCGGTAATAAGCAGTGAAAGTCGCCCACAACATAAAGAGCAAAAGTACGGAGAAGTCGAGATCATTGCCGGAAGTGTCGGGTGGCGGATTGGCCACGCGTGCATCGGGAATATTGCGGTAGAAGGCGGTGATTTGTGACAGGTCAGATGCGAAAGCGTCCGGGTCAGTGGTTTCGTGCGCCGGATCACGGTCCGAGTTTTGCTTGAACCAGCTCTGCTCAAAAAAAACGGGAAGATCACGGTACGGCTCCATTAGTTCAAGGACATCCTGAAAGTCCCTGATGTCAATTTCCCGTCTTTCGGGATCATAAAGAATGCCGGCCAGGTCGGGTTCCTGTTCGAGCTGCAATGCCAGAGCTTCGGCGCTGCGGGTCATCATGACGATTCCGTCAAACGGATGCAGCCGGTCGCCGGACATCGGACGGGAATCGAGTGTAAAGAGCGTCCGGTTACCGAGATACGGACCGGCCAACTGTTCCAGTTGCTCCGGAATGGCATTTTGCTGCCAGATACTGTATGCCATCAATCCGAAACCTTCGACCGATGGCTCATCGCGATAGTACTCCAGCAGCTCCCGGGCTTGTACATAATAGCCGATACCGTTGGTACCCAGTCGGGCGGGAATGACATAATAGGCCGGAACCATCACGAACAGGTTGAATCCGGAGTCGGCGACAAGTTCCCGCTGTAATTCGCTCAGTCTCTCTTCAACCATAATCCGGCTGATACCCGATTCGGCAAGCCACTCCAGTTCGCTCCGGGTGATTTCACCGGCATTCGACTCCGGGTAAAACAGCCCGAACGTACGATGTGCATTCGCTTCAAGCGGGAATGACAGGCACATCAGCACAAGTATGATTAACGCCGGAAGGGTCCGGGCATACAGCATCATGGAGGGGTTCAGGCTTCGGTCTCTATTTGTTCGTTATCGATTGGAATTTCGCGGGTCTCTTTGAATGTAGAGAGCACAATATTGGTTCGGGTTTTTTTGACCCCTTCCCACGACTGTATGCGGGAGAGCAGTTTTTCCAGAGATACCGTATTTCTGGTGGCGATTTTAAGCATGTGGGAACCGTCACCGGTTATCGAATGGCACTCCTGCACTTCCGATTCCTGTATCACCTTTTCCACAAAAGGGGCATGATAGCTGGAGTTGTCCACCTCTACAAAGATAAATGCGACAATATCGAATTGAAATTTTTGTGCATTCAGAACGGCATGGTATCCGTCAATGAGTTTCTTTTCTTCAAGTTTGCGCATGCGTTCTGAAACCGAAGGAACGGAAAGATTGACAATTTTTGCCAGTTTGTTTCGCTGTGCACGGCCATGCTGTTGCAAGTGTTTCAGAATGGCAATATCAATATCATCCAAATGATGTATTACATTTTTCATCGGCTGTATTTTAAATAGTTGGAATTTTCATGAAAAATAGCCTAAATAAGTTAGGTTATCAACCCTGGAAGCGCTTTTATGCAGGAAATATTCCGGAATTATCCTGAGGTGATTCTGATTTAAGCAAACACCGGCAGTTCCGCTTGATGCTGCTATGTTGTATCTTGTGCTCCAAAACAAAACAGGCATTACCAGGTATCCATGACAGCGGTTTCAGCGGTCATTGGAGTCGCAAAAATGCCGGAAATAAAAGGAAACAAAAAGTATGCTTGATATCCAGCAAATTCGCCAACGACCGGATGATGTCAGGATGGCCATGAAGGCCAAGGGGGAAACCGATACCTCTCTGGTAGATCAGGTCATTGATACCGATGAGCAGTGGCGTGTCACGGTCCATGAACTGGAAACCCTGCGTAAAGAGAGCAATACACGTGCCAAAGAGATTGGAACTTTGATGGGCCGGGGGAAAAAAGAGGAAGCCGGGGAAGTGATCCGGGAAACCGGCGAGATGAAAAAAAAGATCAAGCAGCTGGAAGAGCGTGAAAGGGAACTGCTGAAAAAACGGGATGATATCCTGTTGAAAATCCCGAACATGGCTGATTCGTCGGTACCCGTGACGACCGATGAGTCGGGTAATGTCACCGTTCACACGTGGGGCGAGCCGGCAGGAAAGGGAACAGACGGGATGTTCAAACCGCACTGGGAGCTGGTCTCCGAAAAAGGGTTGATCGATTTTGACAGGGGTTCGAAAGTGACGTCGGCCGGATTTCCGTTTTATGTGGGACCGGTGGCCCGGCTGCAGCGCGGACTCATTCAGTTTTTTATCGACAAGGCGGTCGATAAGGGTTATCTGGAGCTTATGGCACCCTATTTTGTGAATGAAGACTCGGCACGGGGCACCGGACAGATTCCCGACAAGGAGGATATGATGTACGTTGTGCCGCGTGACGGCTATTTTGCCATTCCAACCGCAGAGGTTCCGGTCACAAATTTTCACCGGGACGAGATCCTGGCCCAGGATTCGCTTCCCCTGCGCTATGTCTGCTACACCCCATGCTGGCGTCGCGAAGCCGGTTCTCACGGAAGCGAAGTGCGTGGACTTAACCGGCTGCATCAATTCGACAAGGTGGAGCTGGTGAAGCTGGTCAGGCCCGAAACCTCATACGATGAACTGGAGTCGCTGCGCCGCGATGCCGAAGCGTTGCTGGAAGCTCTTGAACTGCCTTACCGCACACTCCTGATGGGAACAGCCGACATGGGGTTTACCCAGAGCAAGAAATACGATCTGGAGGTGTGGAGTCCGGGACAACAGCGCTGGCTTGAGGTCAGCTCCTGCTCCAACTTCGAGGACTACCAGGCGCGCAGAATGAAGATCAGGTACAAGAATAATGACGGCAAGACCGGGATCCTCCATACGTTGAACGGCAGCGGACTGGCACTGCCACGGGTATTGGCCGCCTTTCTGGAAGCTCATCAGCAGAAGGATGGTTCGCTGCGGATCCCCGAAGCGATGCAGCCATGGATGGGGGGTAAAACCGTACTCGATCTGGGGTGATATCATGGTGACTTCACCGTTTTACCGGTGCGATTTATACAGCCACCTGGATCTCCGGATTTTCGCTGAAGTTGAGCAGTAGTTCAAGGATATCCTCCATACGGTCCTTTTCCATGATCTCCATGCGCAGGTGCTTGCCATTCCGGATGCCCTTGATGTAATTGCCGTAGTGTTTTTTCATCATAATTACGCCGAAGCGCTCTCCGTGATGGGCCACCGATGCCCGAAGC
Organism: Balneolales bacterium; assembly: GCA_007132495.1. Taxonomy (GTDB): domain Bacteria; phylum Bacteroidota; class Rhodothermia; order Balneolales; family Natronogracilivirgulaceae; genus SLOL01. The sequence goes on along the minus strand of SLOL01000151.1, from coordinate 17,794 downwards.
TGGTCGGCGCACATCTCCATGCGCTCCTGAATCGTGGGCGGAGGGAGCAGTTCCCCGTACTCCATATAATGTTTGATATCCCGAAAAATCCACGGGTTGCCGATGGCAGCCCGGCCGAGCATGACGCCATCCACCCCCGTCTCTTCAAACAGGTAACGGGCATGTTCCGGGGTGGTGATGTCTCCGTTGGCGATAACGGGAATTTCAAGTCCGGGAGTCTCTTTCAGATATTTGAAATACTCCCAACGCGCTTCTCCCTTATACCCCTGACTGCGAGTGCGGGCGTGGACGGTCAGGCTCCGGACACCGACCGACTGCAGCATCAATGCCACTTCACGGATGCGGATGGTGTTATCATCCCACCCCAGACGGGTTTTCACCGTCACAGGGAGAGGGGTGGCATCGACGACCGTGCCGGCCATCCGCTCCATCATGCCAAGATCCCGCAAGCAGGCTGATCCGGCGTTTTTCTTAACGATTTTATATACCGGGCAGCCGAAATTGATATCCACCAGATCCGGACGGTTGGCTTCGGCAACTTTGGCGGCGCCGTGCATCGCCTCCTCGCGTCCGCCGAAAATCTGGATTCCCAGCGGCCGTTCAGCCTCTTCAAAGGCCATTTTGTGCCTGGAAGCTTCTGAATCTCGTATGAGTGCTTCGGAGCTGATAAATTCGGTGTAGACAACATCGGCACCCAGGTTGCGGCACATCTGACGGAACGGGGAGTCGCTCACATCCTCCATCGGGGCCAATATCACCGACCGGTTTCCCGTTTGCAGTACGGGAATGCATGATTCGGACAGCGGCGTGTGTTGCAGGTTACCCTTGGGAGTGATATGTATTTGTCGGTGATTCATGGATTATCAACGAAACAATAAACTACAGGTTGCGGAAAAATGTAAGATACACATTTTTCGGGATTTTCGGGAAAAGAGATCCCGTGCCGGCCCGTTTCTTAATAGAGATTTCACACTAAAATCGTTATATTATAGTGATATAGGATTTTGAAAGAATAGTCTGAATTTCATGATCACATCGACGCAGGATGGATCTGCGAACCTTTTTTTGTACTATTAACCATACCACACGTAGGAGGACCTTTTATGCCAGAAGTAACCACCAAATTGCACGAATTGCTTGGTGATGATGCCGACAGTTTGCTGAATCACGAGTGTAAGACCATATCCAAAGATCAATTGTATCTGCCGTCCGGAAATTTTGTAGATACCGTCTGGACCCAATCGGATCGCAATAACCGGGTATTGGCCAATCTTCAGCGTCTGTTTGACAACGGCCGGCTCGGCGGTACCGGCTATGTTTCCATTTTGCCGGTAGATCAGGGAATCGAGCACTCCGGTGGTGCATCATTTGCCAAGAACCCTGCCTATTTTGATCCTGAAAATATCGTAAAACTTGCTTATGAAGGCGGCTGTAACGCGGTAGCTTCCACCTATGGTGTGCTGGGTGCCGTTTCACGCAAGTATGCTCACAAAATTCCATTTGTGGTAAAAATCAACCACAACGAATTGATGACTTATCCGAACACCTTTGACCAGATCATGTTCGGTACGATTGACGAAGCGTATAACATGGGTGCTGCCGCTGTAGGAGCAACCATCTATTTCGGCTCGGAGGAGTCGGCACGCCAGATCGTGGAAGTATCCGAGGCATTTGCCTATGCGCATGAGCTCGGAATGGCCACCATTCTGTGGTGCTATACCCGGAACAACGCATTCAAAGTTAATGGAAAAGATTATCACGTGGCAGCCGACCTTACCGGTCAGGCCAATCATCTTGGCGTAACCATTGAAGCGGACATCATCAAGCAGAAACTGCCCGAACTCAACGGCGGTTTCAAGGCGCTTAACGCGGGTGACTCCTCTTATGGAAAGCTGGATGAGAAGATGTACACCGATCTTTCCAGTGATCACCCGATCGACCTGACCCGTTACCAGGTTGCCAATTGCTACATGGGTCGTGCCGGTCTGATCAACTCCGGAGGCGCATCTTCCGGTGAAAGTGATCTTGCCGATGCCGTCAAAACGGCCGTAGTCAACAAGCGTGCAGGCGGCATGGGACTGATCAGTGGCCGTAAAGCGTTTCAGCGTCCGATGAAAGAAGGCGTGGAACTGCTGAATGCCATTCAGGATGTGTATCTTGATGACGAGATCACCATCGCCTGATCCTTATTGACTGTATCAAACAGTCCGGGATCTGTATAATATACAGGCCTTGCATCCTTCACCGACATATGCGGTTTTCGGGTGCAAGGCCTTCTTTTTTTCGGGAAATTGGTGCATATTACCGCCTTTGCATAAGCTGCCGCTATTTTGAATCCCGGGTAGGGGATTTTTCTTTCAGAGACGATTTACCAAAACCACATTGTCATCCCGCCAACAACATATCAGCAATGCCACATTGCCGGATGAGCAACTGCCGGAAGAACAACCGCCGGAAGAGCATCCACCGGAAGGGCATCCGTCAGGATACGATGCCAATTTTTTCTCCGGAAAATACCTGGCGCTCTCGATTTTGTTGAGCCTTACCAGTATGGGGCTGCTGATCTATTTCACCTACTCCCCGGGCCTGTTTGACCGGCTTTACTGGAACCGGACCCCCGGTCTGTTTATCGCTCTTTTTGTTGTCGGACTTCGCATCTGGTTTTTAAGCGCCAAAATCCGGTACCTGTCCGAGGAGCGGTTGAGCTGGATCGCCTCGTTGCGGGTGGTGCTGTGCTGGGAATTTACCTCATCGGTAACCCCGTCGACCATCGGCGGCGGACCGATGGCCACCTATGTGATGACACGGGAAAACCTTTCGCTTGGACAGTCCAGCGCCATTGTCATCTACGGCATTATGCTCGATCAGTTGCTGCTGGTGTTCGTGATACCTGTTTTGTTCGCCGTCGGGATTTTTTTGCCGGTTGTTCCGGAGAATGCCGGCTGGGCCGGACACGGCGCCATGTTTCTCGTCTATATGATGCTGCTCAGTTATGCCCTGTTTCTTACGTACGGTGTGTTCCGCAATCCGGCCATCCTCAAACGGACCGTAAACATTGTATTCAGCCTGCCGATATTGCGTAAAAATCGCTATAAAATTGCCCGTGAAGCCGAACAACTGGAAGCCTATTCCCACGAACTGCGGAAGAAACCGAATTCGTTTGTATACAAGGCGTTCGGTCTGTCCACCCTGGCCTGGCTGGCCAAGGTATCGCTGCCCGGCATTGTTGTGCTGAGTTTTGTGCCGGCTGATGTCGCACTCTCATTCCTGCGAAGTATGGCCATGACTCTGGCAGGGATGTTTATGCCGACACCCGGAGGAAGCGGTGGCGTGGAAGGATTGTATGCCCTCTTTATGGGTCCACTGATGGAACGGCGTGAATTTCTTGGAATCGCCGTGTTTATGTGGCGGCTGATCAGCTTTTATGTGCTGGTCGGTGCCGGACTGATGGGGATGAGCTGGTATTTGAATGTGAAGGTGGTAGAAACCATGAACAACCGTAAAAAAAACAGCTGACCGGTATTTGTATGGCCAGGAAAAAACGTACACGTTTTGTCTGCTCGCACTGCGGGTGGGAAACCTCGAATTGGCTCGGAAGCTGCGGGTCATGCTCCCGGTGGAATACTCTTGAAGAGGTGGCTGTGGCGGAGGAAAGCGATAACCGGGTGCATAAATCGCGTCTGAACCGGCGGGAGGGCGAAATCCGGGGACCCGTTGGACTGGATGACATCCCGGTTGCTGAAACCGACCGCATGCTTACCGGCATGAATGAGCTGGACCGGGTATTGGGTGGCGGCATCATGCCCGGCTCTTTCGTGCTGCTTGGCGGGGATCCGGGGATTGGAAAAAGCACACTGGCGCTGCAATGTGCGGAAATGATGAAGGATCAGAAAACGCTCTATGTTACCGGAGAAGAGTCACTGGGACAAATTCGACAGCGTGCCGGTCGGCTGAATGTTCAAACGGAGATGCTGCGCATTCTCACCGAAACGGAGACCATGAGGGTTATTGAAACGTCCCGTGCCGAAAAGCCGGGAATACTGATCATCGACTCTATCCAGACGATGTACCACAGTGTGCTGCAGAGCATGCCGGGCACCACGGCTCAGATCAGGGAGTCAGCGGCACTGCTGATGCAATACGCAAAGCAGGAAAGGGTTACGGTGATCGCCATCGGGCACGTGACCAAGGAGGGCGATCTTGCCGGACCGCGAATCCTGGAGCATATGGTCGATACGGTTCTTCAGTTTGAAGGCGACAAGCAGTCGCACCACCGCATCCTCAGGAGTCTTAAAAACCGGTTCGGTCCGGCGCAGGAGGTGGGTGTTTTTGAAATGAATGCGTCGGGATTGCGCGAGGTGGCGAATCCGTCCGAACTCTTCCTTTCGGAATATGATGCGGCGGTAAGCGGAAATGCGGTTGTCTGCTCCATGGAAGGGACCCGGCCGCTGCTGATCGAGGTACAGGCACTGGTTGCCCCCGCAGCATACGGAATGCCGCAGCGAACAGCATCAGGATTTGATCAACGTCGATTGTCGTTGCTTCTTGCGGTACTGGAGAAGCGATGCGGATGGACATTCAGCCAGAACGATGTGTTTCTGAATATTGCCGGCGGGATGAAGCTCTCGGAGACGGCCTGCGACCTCGGTATCGCAGCAGCGCTGGTCTCATCCATTTCGGAAAGGGCCCCGGGCGAACCGGTGGTGATGATAGGAGAGATCGGCCTGGGTGCCGAGGTGAGACGCGTCACGCAACTGGCCCGCAGGCTGGAAGAGGCAAAAAATATGGGATTCCGCCATGCCGTTGTTCCACAAGGCAGTACGGAACAGGTCGAAGGCATACGAATCAGCAGTGTCGGAAATATGGAGGCGGCATTCCGGAAAAGCGGTCTCAATTAGCCTTCCGGAAGGAGCATTACCGCCGGCCGGATTCCAAAGGACCGGAATCAGGTCGATCGGATAACGTACAGTTTGAGGCCGGTTTCTACCGCCACTCGTCACGGCGGCGCTTGCGCTCTTCCCGGACACTTTTCTTGTGTGCTTCCCGGCGTTCTTCCGACGGCTTCAGAAATTGCTGTCGCTCTTTGTATTCCATCAGAACACGGGAACGGGTCATCATTTTCTTGAAACGGTTTATGGCACGATCAATGCTTTCGTTATCTTTAACTTTTACTCCGAGCATATGAGACTATCTGTGGTTCGGTTATTTGTTGGTTGAAAAAAACAATATATGTACAGACTTCATAATATAACATTTTTTATTTCAAATCGCTGTCTTTTTGACAAGGTTTCTGTCACCTTCAAAAAAGGAGATCGCATCGGACTCATAGGGCCGAACGGAGCAGGTAAAACGACATTGCTCCGCATCATGTCGGGAAAGCTGACCCCGGAGCAGGGGTATTGCGAGTGGTCATCGGATACGCGTATTGGCTACCTGCAACAGGAGGCTCTGGAGGTCTCCAGAGAGCAGACGGTCCGCGACCTGGTGATGCAGGCGTTTGCCGAGTCCAACGAGCTGGAGCGGGAGATTGAGGAGGTATCCGACCGGATAGCCGGACTCGATTCCTATGAAGGGGATGAGTACTCCGGCCTGGTGGGACGGCTGGAGCGGCTTCAGGACCACTACAACATTATGGACGGCGGCAAGCGGGACGCACGGGTAGAAGAGGCGCTCAAGGGACTTGGTTTCGGTTCCGGCGAACTGGACGAACCGCTGCATACGTTCAGCGGCGGATGGCAGATGCGGGCGCTGTTGGCAAAGCTGCTGCTGGAAGCCCCGGATATCCTGCTGCTGGATGAGCCGACCAACCATCTTGATATTGACAGCATCGCCTGGCTGGAGCGGTATCTGCCCGGATATCCCGGCGCGATCTGGCTGGTGAGTCATGACCGCATGTTCCTGAACCGCATGGTCACCCACATCGCCTCTCTGCAACACCGGAAATTGTCACTTTATACCGGCAATTATGACGATTATGAGCGTCAGTATGAGCAACAGAAGGAGCTGCAATGGCAGGCATATGAAAACCAGCAGAAGGAACTGGAGCAGGCCGAACGCTTCATTAGCCGGTTCCGGGCCAAGGCCACCAAAGCGCGGCAGGTACAGAGCAAGATCAAGCAGCTTGAAAAAATGGAGCGGATAGAACCGCCGGAGGAGGAGAGCTCCACCATCGATTTTCGCTTTCCTGATCCTCCCCGGTGTGGTGTTACGGTAATGGCCATTCGCGGTTTGAACAAAACGTACGATGCCGACCGGGGTGAACCGGTCCGGGTGTTCACCGAAAACCAGGACATCGAGATCGAGCGCGGGGACAAGATCGCACTGATCGGAGCCAACGGAGCCGGCAAATCGACATTGGCACGCATCATCAACGGCACCGAGCCGTTTGACGGAGAGCGGTTGCCCGGACATAATGTGATGATGACTTTCTTTGCACAGCAACTTGCCGATGTGCTCACTTCGGAGCGAACGGTACTTGAGGAGATGGAGGTCTCAGCCAAAACCTCCGAGGCGCGGACCCGGATCCGGGGCATTCTCGGGGCATTTTTGTTTTCCGGTGATGATGTCTTCAAGAAAGTGGGTGTGCTCAGCGGCGGCGAACGGAGCCGGCTGGCCCTGGCCAAGAGTTTGCTGGAGCCGGCCAACCTGCTGATTCTTGATGAGCCGACCAATCACCTGGACATGCGCTCCAAACAGGTGCTGTTGCGGGCTCTTGAACAGTACCAGGGTACCGTTGTCGCGGTGAGTCACGATCGCTATTTTCTGAACGGTTTCGCCAACAAGGTCTGGCGGGTCGGTGGCGGTCGTCTTAATGAGTATATCGGCGATTTCAGCTATTATGAATGGAAATTGAAAGAACAGGAGGAGAGTGACCGGAACCGTGCAACACCGGACACCGGCGTTCATTCGGGCGGTTCTGACAAAAGTGAACCGGACCGACAGCCCGAAAGAACCGTTTCTGCGGCATCAGTCAATCATTCAATGGCGAGTGGTCCCAAGTCCAAAGAGGTCAAGCGTGCAGAGGCCCGGTTACGAAACCGCTTCAGTAAAGAGATAAGGCCGTTGAGGAAGAAACTGGCGACCCTCGAAGATGAAATTGACCGCATGGAAAAGGAAAAAGACGAAATCGAAGAGCAGCTGGCCGACCCGGGATTCTATGACTCGGGCGATGCCGGGGAAGTCCTGAAGCGCCACGGGGACCTGGAGCGGCGTCTGGAGCGCAGCTGGAACAGCTGGACCGAAGCTTCTGCCGACCTGGAGTCGATAGAGAATCGTTTTGATGAGTCGCTCAATGATATTTTGAAAAATAACTGATCCCGGAGTGTCGCAGATCAGAAGACTTGTTGAATGGCCCTCTTGTTTTACCTTTTCGTGTTAAACCCCGGGTGTGTTATTGCGCTGTTTCGCCGGTGCCGGTGTGGTTTTCCGATTTTTCCAGTTTAAAAACAAAGCTGCTTCCTTCTCCGGGCTTGCTGCTCACACTGATCGTGCCGCCATTGCGCTCAATAAACTCCTTGCAGACCATCAAACCGAACCCGGATCCCTTTTCCCCCATGGTGCCTTTTTGATTGACAGTAGATGAAGTAGAGAACAGCTGTTTACTGTCTTTTTCATCCATTCCTACACCCTGATCTGTAACGGTGGTTTCTACATACTTTTCATTGGCTTTGGCCGTGACGGATACCGTCCCCTTTTTATGTGAAAACTTGATCGCATTGGTGATCAGGTTTCGCAGTACGGTCTGCACCATATTCCGGTCGGCATAGGCATATACAGGTTCTTTCAGCTTGTTGACGATCGTCATCTCCTTCATCTCCGCCTGCAGCTTTGCCGTGGCAACTGATTCATCTATCAGCTCTTTCAAATTGACGGTATCTTTAATGACCTCTTTTTTCCCCTTGCTGGCCTCGGACCACTGCAGCAGATTTTCCAACAGATGGTAGGTTTTTTGGGAGGCATTCATAATGTTGCCGGCAATTTCCCGGTTTTCCTCGTTGGAATCCTCTTCCAAATTGTCTCTCAGATACTCCGAAAGACCGATCAGCGACATGAACGGACTGCGAAGATCGTGTGCCAGCACAGAATATATTTTTTCTTTCTCCTCTATGTGCTTGTTCAACCGGTCATTGGCTTCGCGCAGCTCGGTGGTACGTTTTTTTACCTGCTTTTCAAGCTGGAGGTTATGCCGGCGGATACCGGCCATTTTCACCCGGAAGCCGATAAAAATGATTATTGCAAAGAAGAGCGCTGTTCCGGCATAAAACCAGGTGGTCTGCCAGAATGGAGGAACGATGGTGAGCACTACCGATGCCCCGGTTTCGTTCCAGAGCCCGTCGTTGTTGGAAGCCTTTACCCGGAACCGGTAAGTGCCTGGATCCAGGTTCATGTATGTAGCGGTGCGCTGGTCTCCTGCATAGTTCCAGTCGGTCTCAAAACCCTCCATCATGAAGGCATATTGGTTCTGTTCCGCCATGGTGTAGTTTAATGCGATAAATTCGAATGTCAGTATGTTCTGCCGGTATGTAAGGGTAAGCGTATCGGTAACCATTATGTGTTGATCCAGCGGTGAGTCGGGATCCCCCGGCAGGACCGGCTCATTGAACAGGCTGAGACCGGTAATATGCACCGGCGGTATGTTGGGATTGGATTGAATGTCGTTTGGGTCAAACAGGTTGAATCCGTCCAGGCCGCCGAACAGCAGTTCACCGGTACTTAGTTTATGATTGGAGAATCGTGAAAATTCATATCCCTGGAGTCCATCCGACCTTCTGTAATTGATGAAGGTCTCTGTATCCGGATTGAAATGGGAGAGGCCGCGCATGGTGCCGATCCAAAGATCTCCGTTGTCATCTTCGATAATGGATTGCAAGTTGTCAGTGGGCAACCCGTCCGATTCAAAATAGTGTTGAAATCCACCGGTTTCCGGTATGTAGCGTGATAATCCCTTCTCGGTGGCCACCCAGATCCGCTCCTGCTGATCTTCGATCACCTGGCGGATTCCAATAACCGTTAAACTTTCAGGATCATTTTGATCCGGAGAAAAACGCTGGAATGGTCCGGCCATTTTATTTTCAGAATCAAGCAGTGACAATCCGAGGGCAGATGACAGCCAAAGATTGTTCCTGCTGTCCTCGTAAATCTGTATGGTGTACTGCATGGATTGGCCTCTTTGATCACCGGTTGTGGTCCAGAATCGTGTAAAATCGCCGGTTTCGGTGTTTATACGCACAACTCCTTCATCGAACTCGGCAATCCAGACCCAGGGGTGCTCCCGGTCAAAATGTATGTCAAACGGGCTCCTTGGAGTATAGCCCTGCAGATTGAAGATTTCCTCAATACTGACAAACCGGCCTTCTTCCGCATCGACAAGCATTTGCAGCCCGCCATCGTAGGAACTGACCCATAGGTCGCCATCCGGGCAATATTCCACCAGCAGGACGGCATCCGACCCTAATGAATACGGATCTTCGGGATCATGCCGGAATGAGGTGAAATGTCCGGTATCCCGGTTAAAGTAGTTGAGTCCGCCGCCGTCCGTGGCTATCCAGATATTGCCCTGATCATCCTCCTGAAATCCACGGATAATATTGTTGGTCAAATTGTTGCTGAATCGGGAGGCCGTGTGGTGGTATTCGAACTTGTGGGCATAAGGATCCATGACATTGAGTCCGGAGAAGGCGGTACCTACCCACAGTCGACCGTCGCGATCCTGGTGGATGGCTGTGACGGAATGGTGGGAGAGGGACCGGGTATCATAGGGATCACTGCCATAGTGGTGAAACCGGTCATGTTCCCGGTCATAGAGATGGAGGCCTCCGTTGTCGTTGCCCACCCAAATGTGTCCCTGACGGTCAACATGTATGGCCTGGGACAAATTATTGCCCAGTACCTTTGGTTGACCGGTTTCGTTGCGGTAGGTCCGAAATTCAATATGGCCGTCAGCAGACTTTAATACCTTGCTGACGCCATCATTCTGGGTGGTCAGCCAGATCTCTCCTTCGCGGTCGCGGACCAGATTGGTTTTGTTGTAATTAACCTCATCATGGTGGCTGAATTTCCTGATCTCACCGGTATCGGTATCGATAAGCTGCAGGCCGTCATCGGCCGTTGCGATCCAGAGTCCGCCGTCGGTGGCCGGCAGCACGGCATTTATGAGGTGTGTGGAGAGGGGGGCGTAGATTTTGAAAGCATCTGAAGCTTCATCATAGTAGTAGAGTCCGTTCGAACCACCGGTGACCCATAGTGTTCCGTCACGGTCTTCCCGGATACTTTCTACGAGATCGATAGTGACGGCTAAAGTGTCGGGGATTTCGGGCAGATGGTAACGTACAAACCGGTCGGTATTCCGGTTATAGCGGCTTATGATACTTCGACCGCCGATCCAGAGCTGTTGGTTTCGGTCTTCGTATATTGAGCTGATAAAATTGTCGCCAAGGCTTGCGGGATCTTCGGTACGGGTGTACATGTCGAAGGTGACCCCGTTAAAACGATTCAACCCGTTGGCTGTGCCCACCCACAGGAAGCCGCTGGAATCGTGAAAAATGTCAGTGATCTGCTTGCTTGTTTCGCCATGGTCGATCGACTCGAAATGCAGTACCGGTTTTTCACCGTTATCCGGACTGATCAGTTGTGCGTTAGCCTGCAGTGGCGGGAGAAGGGTAATAATCAAGGAAAGGACAAACAGAGGCAGGGTCAGAGCGTAACAATAACGGCCTGTTTTCACATTTGAAGTGCGGAACAGAGCCATATCTTCCTCTGGTAATATTGATGATCCAGACAGCATCTGAATAATATTACGGATGAGATTCATTACTGATGCAACCCACACAATCGCAAATCGATTTACTTCTCAGTAATATAAAGAAAATTTAATATTCGGCAAATGTTTTGCAAATCATAAACTTGTCAGGAACAGGCAGCTGACGGATGCCGAGCCCGAACAGGGCATAATCGTATTTGGCCGGGTCGTCAGAATCCATTTGCTGAAGGTAAAGGGTTACTTCGCGGACCGCTTTGCGATCGTTGGACCGGCGCGTGAGGAGACCGAACAGGCGTGAGTAGCGTGCGACATGGACATCCAGCGGGATCATCAGTTCGGAGGCGGGCATGAAAGGCATGGAACCCGGATCAACGCAGCTTCCCTGCCGGACCGCCCAGCGCAGGAACAGCCAGAGCCGCTTGCACGAGCTGTTTTTATCGGGACTTGAAATGTGCTTGCAAACCCGATGAGGGGCTTCGGGAATGAGGTCGAAGAAACGGTTGTGAAATTCAGAAAGCAGGGTTTCGCTTCTTTCGGTTAATTCTTGCCCATTCTGCATGACCGTTGGTGGGTGGTTTCGCAAGGCCGTCCGGTAGCAATCGGCCCAAATATTTTCAAATGATCCGTATTCCCGCAGTGCCCGTGAGAGGCCGAGAAGAATCCAGCGGATATCATCGCTTGTAAAGGTGCGGTGCTTGAAGCCATCCAGGCGCATTATGTCGACCGTGCTGAAATTGCCGATAAAATCGGCCGGACCGGTGCCGAAGCGTTCAAGCAGATCGGCGATTTTCGCCATCACGATATCGCGGCGACCCCAGGCCAGCAGGGCCGAAAGAAACCCGGCCAGGTTCCGGTCTTCATTTTCGTCATACCGGTGCATGAAGGCCACCGGGTCGGTCGCTATGTATCCGGGCTCTTCAATCTCATGGACAATCGGATCCAGAAATGTCTTCAATCCGGTAATGTGATCGGCGGGCAAATTCATGTTCGGTCTGCGGATTGCCGGTAATCACCAGTCAGTGTTTGGGTGATTTTCCGGTTGGCTTTCGGAAAGGCGTATTCGGTGAGCTCATCTGTCGCCACCCAGGTGAACGGTTCGCCATTTTGTGCTGCCGGTTCGCCGGATTCCTCATGTATCGTGGCATGAAAGGCGTGCAGCGTGATGGTGAAGTGGCTGTATGCGTGATCCACCACTTCAAACGGCTGCTCCTCTACCGCAACCCGGATTCCCAGCTCCTCCTCCAGTTCACGCCGGACCGTTTCGGTGAGCGGCTCGTCCCCTTCCTGTTTGCCGCCCGGAAACTCCCAGAGGCCGCCAAGCATGGCTTCCTCCGGCCGGCGTGCAATCAGTAACCGTCCGGCTCCGTCGCGTACCACACCAACAGCGATGTGGTAGTGCGGCCGTTTTTTGGCGGGTGACTTGAAGGGATAGTGTTCGACGCTGTTGGTCTGATATGCCCGGCAAGAGTTCTGCAGTGGACATTCGCTACATTCCGGATGGACGGGTTTGCAGACGGTCGCTCCCAGCTCCATCATCGCCTGGTTGAAGTCGCCGGGCCGGGAACGGTCGAGCATGGCATTCGCCCGCCGCCGGATCTCTTTTTGGACGTCTGTGCGGCGAACATCTTCTCCGATGGCAAAAAAGCGGCTGATGACACGTATGACATTGCCGTCAACAGCGGCATAAGGCTGTCCGAAGGCGATGCTCAGAACGGCTGCCGCGGTATAGGGACCGATACCCTGCAGAGCGATGACCTCATCATAGCGGTCGGGAAAGCGGCCGTCATGTTGCCCGACAATTTGTTGTGCGGCTTTGTGCAGGTTGCGTGCGCGGGAGTAGTAGCCGAGTCCTTCCCACAGGCGCAGCACATCGTCGATGTTCGCTTTTGCAAGTTCATGGACATCCGGAAATCGATGAACAAAACGCTCGTAATAGGGCTGTGCCTGATCCACCCTGGTTTGCTGAAGCATGATTTCGGACAGCCAAATCCGGTATGGATCGAAAGTATCCCTCCACGGCATATGGCGCCGGACCTGTTGATACCAATCCAGCAACGTTCTGCAATCGGTAGCCTGCTTGTGGGTTGTTACTGTCTGATTGGTTCGCCCCTGAGCTTTTCCGGTCATGATTCTTCGCGGGAAAGGTCTACCACTTCTACCGTTACATCCATCGATGATGCGGCACCATATTGATCGGTGGCAATAACCTGGAATTCATGCCGCCCGGTCTGCCGGCGTGTGGGTGTCCATACGAATTCACCGCTGCGTTCATCCAGTGAAGCGCCGTCGGGGAGGTCTACGCCGATGTACCGGATCAGTCCGGAGTCACTGCCGTCGGGGTCAGTGGCCTGAAATGGGATGGAAAACTCCTCATTGGCAGGAATGGACAGTGTTCGGACCGGGGAGAATCGCGGTGGACTATTAAACGGCCGGACGGTGACCTGAAACGAGGTACTGTCGGTTTGCCCGTCCCGGGTGGTGGCGATAACCGATATCATGTGAGAGCCGACATCGGAAGAGGAGGGCTGCCAGTGCAACCCATTACCGCGGATCCGGATGCCTTCAATATTGGATTTTTGCTGAAACCGCACCTGTTCAATATCATGACGGCTTTCCAGTGTCAGCGGCAGCAGCAGGGCCCGTGGATACGGGATAATCTGGTTATCGATGGAGGCAATTTGAATGGGTCCGTCAGCAGCCGGACTCTGGGTGGTCGGGACAGCGGTATCATCTTCAGGGTCACTTTCTTCAAAAGCAGCTATTTGTGAGCGGTCGATCCAGTGGCTCAGCTCCCGGTATTCACTGATCCAAAGCTGATCCTTTATGGTGGTCATATGATTACCTGCGGAGGCGTCATCACGGAAAAGTGTCGGGCGCACTCCCTGACGAGCAATCCAGATGCGGGTGCTTTCACCGCGAATGAGGTAGTTATTGTTCCAAAGTTTGAGTTCTGTGACCGGTTCATCAATACCGAACAACTGATCCACTCGCCCGTCGGAGCGTACACGGTGAACGTATCCATCGTTCGTAGACAGATAGAGACGGTTGCCGATGGTGTGGAGCCGACGGGTTTGCGAAGGCAGCTCGGTTTCGCCGGTCCGGGAGAGGGAGCCGTTATCCCGTTCAAAGGTCAGCAGCCGGTTATCATTGTCAAGAGCATACAGGCGGTCGGATACGCCGGCCAGAGAGATGACGGGGTGGTTGTGATCGATAACCGGTTCGGGTGTCCGGTCGACCGATTCGGAGCTCTCCAGGGAGAGTTTCCGGATGCCGTGATCATTATCAGCCAGGTACAGGTCGCTGCCCATCCGAAGGACATCGTTGGGATCATCTTCGAGGCGGGTGGATGAGTAGACTCCGAGTACCGAAGTGGGCTCGATGACTGTCAGGCGTCCGTCTCTGCCAAAGAGATAGGAAAAACGGATATCAGTGACGAGCCTGTCGCCCCGGTTGGCGAGACCTGATGATGAGTAGAGCCACTGCAGCGAATCGGCCGTGGCGCGAAAAACCACCAGGCCCTCCCGTCCGGACAGGACGTAGAGGTGTGTTTCGCTGCCTGAGATGGTCCGGATCTCCGGGATCTCCATGAGATTTTCAAGGCTCTTGACAGGTTGTGATTGGACACGGGGAACAATGAAAGAGAGTGAGAATAGTGAGACGGCCATCACCATAATCGACAGCGACCGGGCCGGCAGTGCGGGAATGGACCGGAGCCCTGTTAAACGGATCCGATTCCACCAGGAACGGAGTTTGGGAAATGGCATTAATTGAGATCGGGAGCGTAGCGAATTCATAGATCGTGATAACCGTTTATAGCCGGTGATGTTATTTATAGTCAGTAATGCCTTTTATAGCCAGTGATGTCGTTTATACCATTGGATGGTTTCAGTGATTCCTTCCGGTAGTTTGGTTTTTTGACGAAAGCCGAGTTGTGATTTTGCCTTGTCCACCGAACAGGTCCATTGCATACCCAGTTCTTTTGCCTTCTCGCGATTAATAACGGGGTAACGGCCGATTAATGATGCCGCTTTTTCGGCAATGTTCCCGATATGTTCAACCAGGCGGGGTTTGACCTTCACTTTGTACACCTTATGACCGAATACCCCTTCGGTGACCTGGTGGATATGTTCCCACGTGTAGGTCTCTTCATCTGCGATGAAATAGGTCTCAATACCGGAGCCGGTTTGCGATGCGGCCAATTGGATCCCCTGAACAAGGTCATTGACATGGACCAATGAGATTCCTGAGCTGTTGCTGCCGTCAATGATGGGAAAGAAACGCCAGGATGCCAGCTGGAAAACGCTGAAGATCTGATCTTCACGAGGGCCGTAAACCGCCGGCGGACGTATGATGGTTACGGAAATCCGGTCGTCGGCGACACGGGCAACCATCTCCTCCATCCTTTTCTTGGATTCGCCGTACATGGTAACCGGCATAAGCGGGTCCTCTTCTGTGAGCGGCCGTTTAAAACTGGGTCCGCACGCAGCCAGGGAGGAGAGAATGACCAGTTTGCGAATACCGAGCTTCATCGCCATGCGGAGTATATTTTCTGTGGCGTCCACATTGGCCTGGTCGAATACCGCCTGGTCGGGTGCTTTTACCACTCCGGCAATATGATAAACCACATCAACACCCTCCATACCCTCGCGAAGGGCGTCAAGATCGTGAAGGTTCCCCTTGATACGTGTTATATCTTTGTCATGCAGCCACTTGTCACTGCTTCGGACCAGGCATCGTATCTCGTCATTCTGGTTTTTAAGCAGCCGGTCGACGAGATGACTTCCGATA
The DNA here is from genome assembly GCA_007132495.1 of Balneolales bacterium. Classification (GTDB taxonomy): domain Bacteria; phylum Bacteroidota; class Rhodothermia; order Balneolales; family Natronogracilivirgulaceae; genus SLOL01. The sequence goes on along the minus strand of SLOL01000151.1, from coordinate 2,247 downwards.
AAACCGGTTCCGCCGGTAACAAATGCTTTCATAAAAAATCAGTATACTTGGGACATTAACGTCCGTAATGTTCAGGTGCCGGTATAACTTCTGCCCGAAATCTTCGGTAAGCCCGTCCATGCGGAACAAGTCCCGTACAAGAATCCGGACATCATCAGAATATATCGCGATCCGGAGAGGGAATAAAGCGGCATAATTTTATTACCAAACAAAAACAAGTAAATGCGGAATCCTCGAATCGCACTGTTTACGGGAAACTATAACCACATACGTGACGGGGTATCCAATACGCTCAATCGGCTGGTGGCTCATCTGGAGTTGAAAGGGTACGAAGTGCTGGTATTCGGCCCCTGGGCGCCCGAGCCGGCCATGAGTCATGCCGGCACATTCGTGCCGGTGTATGCGATTCCGGCACCCGGCCGGCCCGAATACCGCATTTCACTCGGATTTCCCGCTACTGAAAAGCAGAAACTTTCGGATTTCAATCCCGACATTATTCACATAGCCACACCCGATATCCTTGGATTCCGGGCGCTTCGGTATGCGATCAGGCATCGAATTCCGGTGGTGTCATCGTTTCACACTCACTTCTCCAGTTATTTGAAATATTACCGTCTCGGTTTTTTGGAACCGCTGCTATGGAGCTATTTGAAATGGTTTTACAAACATTGCCGGCAACTCTATGTGCCGTCACCTTCCATGATGGAGGAGCTTCGCGAGGCGGGGGTGGAGTCGGATCTCATACTCTGGACCCGGGGGGTCGATACCGGCCTGTTTCATCCCGGACAGCGGAATCATGGCTGGCGGGAGTCCAGGGGGTTCGGTACATCCGATGTGGTAGTGCTGTTTGTTTCGCGTCTGGTATGGGAAAAAAACCTGCACGTGGTGGTTGATGTGATCCGACGGCTGAAAGAGGAAGACCCTTCCATCCGTACTATGGTGGTGGGAGACGGTCCGGCAAAAGAGCAGATGGAGACTATGCTGGCTGATACGGTCTTTACCGGATATCTGGAAGGCAAAGAACTTGCCGCTGCGTATGCCGGAAGTGATCTGTTCTTTTTTCCTTCGGATACCGAGTCATTTGGCAATGTGACACTGGAAGCAATGTCAAGCGGCCTTCCGGCTGTGGTAGCCGAAGCGTCGGGAAGCCGGTCACTGGTAGAAAACGGGGTGAACGGCTACCGGACCGGTGCGACTGATGTGGATTCGTTTGTGTCGTATTTGCTTGAACTGGCCCGGGATAAACAAAAAAGGATTGATATGTGTGACGCTTCCCGGGAGAAGGCGATGGCATATGACTGGAACCGCATTCTTGACAAGCTGATTTCCTGCTATCATGAAGTCTTTGAAAAAGATGCAACAAAATATGAAAAAATCACTTAGAGATGTTCAATCAGTACTCGTATTAGGTACTGAAATTAATATTGTACTTCCTGTAATCAGGGCATTAGGACGATTAATGCCACATGCCAAAATATTTACTCAATCACCCATCAGAAATGGTCGGCCGGCATGGGCATCTTCTAAATATATTACTGATCACGGTTATTTTTACACAACCGGAGAATCCGACAATTTAAGGGAAGTAATCGCCTGTATTGAACGCACTCAAGCCGATATCATAATTCCGGTCGATGAAGACTATGTTCGATGGGTATCCAAAAATTTAGACGCCATAGACAAACACACACTTGTTCCTCCTCTACCATCACCCACACAATTTGATCAGCTGGTTCCAAAACATAAGCTGAATGAGTTTTTAATCGATCATAATCTTCCTTACGCCAATAATTATCGGCTTGATGATCCCATTTTGCACAACTGGAACATTGAAGCGACTCGTCTTATTCTAAAACCGATTCGGGGGTCGTCGGGCACGGGAATGAAAAAAATAAGTAGTATTAAAGAGTTGCATGAAATCATCCAAAATCTGAACCCGGAAAAACATTTCCTGCAGGAAGAGATTGATGGAGAAATAATTGACTGCAGTTTTCTTGCAATTGACGGCGAAATAAAAGCCTGTTCCATTCAAAAAAATCTTGCGAAAGTTGGCTATAACTTTTCTACTGCCATGGAGTTTATCGATCATAGCGAGATTTATAAAACAACGCGTAAACTGGTTGAACTTTCAGGATATAGTGGATTGGCAAATCTGGATTATTGTCAGGATAAAAAAGACGGGCACTCAAAACTGATTGATTTTAATGCCCGATTTTGGGTTTCACTTTCAGGATCGAAAGCAGCCGG
>SLOL01000034.1 GCA_007132495.1 Balneolales bacterium | reverse complement strand
CGTAACGTTTGGCCATGGTCTTGGTGATCGCCGCGGTCAGCGTTGTCTTGCCGTGATCCACGTGACCGATCGTTCCTATGTTTACGTGCGGCTTACTCCGTTCAAATTTTTCTTTTGCCATGATTGCTGATCTTTTAAGTAATAAGTTTGATTGTTTTTAATAAATCGCTTCTTATCCGATGTACTTTAATACCCGGAGCCGCTACTCGGATTTGAACCGAGGACCCCTTCCTTACCATGGAAGTGCTCTACCACTGAGCTATAGCGGCTTGTTATTCGTGGAGCGGGCGACGGGACTCGAACCCGCAACATTCAGCTTGGAAGGCTGACACTCTACCAGTTGAGTTACACCCGCAAGGTCAGTGGGGAGGACAGGATTCGAACCTGTGAAGGCGTAAGCCAACAGATTTACAGTCTGCCCCGTTTGACCGCTTCGGTACCTCCCCGAACATCAATAAACAAAAAGAACGATGATTACTTCCGATGAGCCAGTGACCGGATTCGAACCGATGACCGACGGTTTACAAAACCGTTGCTCTACCAACTGAGCTACACTGGCACTGATTTAACTGTATCAGAGTACCAACTCCCCCTGAACCGGCAAGGCAGGAGGGTTAAAAAGCCAAAATTGTTGTATACGCGTCAAAATCTGTGATTCTCCGTACATATCGAAAGACTGTTAAATTAGGGAGTCTTGTGGACCATGTCAACAAAACAACAAAAAAATATTTTATATTTTATCCCGGCTTCCGATCAGCAGGCAAACGGCCATTGCACATATGCCCTCTTCGCGTCCAATCATGCCGATATTCTCGGATGTGGTGGCTTTGACCGATACATCCGCAACAGAAACGTTCAGGTCGGAAGCAATATTTTGCCTCATCTCCCAAATGAAGGGTGCCAGTTTCGGTTTTTGTGCTACCACAGTGGCATCGACATTGCCCACTCTGAAATGATTATCCCTGACCAGCAAAGCGGTCTTCTGCAAGAGTCTGCGACTGTCTGCATCCTTATAAGCCGGATCGGTATCCGGAAAGTGCCTGCCGATATCACCCAGTGCCAATGCACCCAGAATGGCATCCATTACAGCATGGAGCAAAACATCAGCATCAGAGTGTCCATCAAGCCCTTTTTCAAAAGGAATGACCTTCCCGCCCAGCACCAGCCGGCGCCCCTTTTTCAGGCGGTGTACATCATAACCCTGGCCGATTCTGATCATGTTCGTGTATTTTCCTGGATCCATTTCTCTGCAAAAAAGAGATCGGACGGATAGGTAATCTTGATATTCTGCCGGTTGCCCTCCACCATATGAACCGGATATCCCGCATATTCCACAAGTGATGCATCATCGGTTGCAGAAAAACCCGACTCCTCGGCTTTTTTGTAAGCTTCAAACAGAATATGTTTGTGAAAAATCTGTGGGGTCTGTGCATGCCAGACCCTTTTTCTAACCGGAGTCGATATCACCCTGTGGTCTTCATCAACAAGCTTGATGGTGTCGCTCGCCGGCACTCCCAGACAGGCGGCACCGCGCGACATGGCTACATCAACAGCTTTCTCTACCGCCTCAAGCGGAAAGCAGGGTCGAACGGCATCATGAACGAGCACAAGTTCGGCATCGGTATTCATGAGATTGACCAATCCGTTTCTGACCGAGTCCATTCTTTCGGCACCGCCGGCAATAACCTCAATTTTTACGGTATCGCTCTTCTCTGTCTCTTTCAGACACTGGGACAGAATATTGCGGGTGACCTGATACAGATCTGTCGATGTGGGTACAATCAGATACCGGACACTGTCCAGTGCAAGCAACCGGCATACCGTATGTGCCAGAATCGCAGTTCCGTTAATGGGCTGCAACTGCTTGGCCTGTCCGGTACCCATACGGCTTCCGCGACCCGCCGATGGTACGATTACCCCCGTCGCTGTGATCATTGGTCAGAGTTTGGTCAAAGTATTAGCATCGCATCACCAAATGAGAAAAACCGGTACTTCTTGTCGATCGCCTCCTTGTACACCTCCATAAGAAAATCAAAATCGGCAAAAGCCGCAGCGAGCATCAACATGGTCGATTCGGGACGATGGAAATTGGTAATCAACCCTTCCGTAATCTTGAAATCATAAGGCGGATAGATGAACTTGTCCGTCCAGCCCATTGCCGGTTTCACATGTCCGCTTGCGGTAGTGCTCGTTTCCACTGCGCGAACCGAAGAGATACCACAGGTAACCACTTTGTTTTTTTTGGAATCCAGGACCTCATTGATGATCTGTGACGACTCTTCGGAAATATAGTAATTTTCCGAATCCATCCGGTGTTTTGTGAGATCTTCAACCTCAACCTGCCGGAAGGTGCCCCAGCCGATATGCAGGGTCACCGGTGCCATCCGGACTCCCTGATCCTTTAGTTTGTTAATGAGTTCAGGGGTAAAATGCATTCCGGCCGTAGGTGCCGCTACCGCACCCCGTTCTTTGGCAAATATCGTTTGATATCGCTCTTTGTCCTTTTCTTCAGGTTTTCGTTCGATATACGGAGGCAATGGCATCTCACCGATTTCATCCAGGATCTTGTAAAGCTTCTCATTGGAATCCTCGAACAGAAACCGGATCGTTCGGCCACGCGAAGTGGTATTGTCAACCACCTCGGCGACCAGCTCATCCCCGAAATAGAGTTTATTACCTATCCGGATTTTTCTCGCAGGCTCAACCAACACATCCCAAAGCTTATTCTCCGGCTGCAACTCACGTAGTAAAAAGACCTCAATGGACGCTTCTGTCTTCTCCTTTTTCCCCTTCAGCCGGGCCGGAAAAACTTTCGTGTTGTTATAGACCAGGCAGTCCCCCTTTCCAAAATACTTATGGATATCGGAAAATTTCTCATGTGTAATGGTCTTGTTCTTTCTGTCAAGTACCATTAGTTTTGCAGCGTCTCGTGGTTCTACGGGATGGGATGGGACATCGATCTTTTCAAGTTCGTACCTGAAATCCGTTAATTTCATAGTTGGTATGTGATTACAATTTTAAAAAAAATTTTTGTAGATCTGCAAAAAGTTCGGTAATATACGTTTTTTTGAGGCGGATTACAAGCTCATTCTGTTCCCGGAGGTGTGCCAGAGCGGTCGAATGGGGCGGTCTCGAAAACCGTTGTGCACTTTTGTGCACCGGGGGTTCGAATCCCTCCACCTCCGCAGAATCTCCTGTCAAGAGAAGCCCATATACAAGTCATCAGGTGTCTCTGCGCTCCCCGGCTGTTTTTGGAGTTTTTAAGTGATAAAATGATGGGTTTCCTATTGACATAATTTGAAAGTTTTCGTTACGTTACCTTATAGAAGATCCTTGTCAGGTAACAGACATGCAACATATACCGGTTTTCAACGGGGAAACACATGAATATCAACACTTTACTCATCCTGCTTGCCGCGCTGCTGCTGGTGCCGGCCCATTACGGTCAGGCGCAGTTCCGCTCCGACAGTGAATCAACACTGAACCGGACGGGGCAAATACTGCAAACCAGCAATCCGGATGAACATGCACTCTCATTCCTCGGCCTGGAAGATTTTCAGATGAATCATTCCTACGAGATGATGGTCGGCGGAATCGGCGGACAGGCATATAATATGAACACCTACACGAACACCATGCAAATGATGTTCAATGAAAATCTGTACGGCCGCGTTGACCTTGCCATGTCACATTCCCCGTTCGGACCCAGTCTCATGGGACAGGATAATCAAACCCAGTTCTATATCCGCAATGCCGAATTGAATTACAGATTCAGTGAAAACAGCCGGATCCAGATTCGTTTTCAACAGCTACCGGCCGGATACGGCTACCATCAGCATCCCTCATACCACCGCAACCGCTATTACAACAATCCCTACTACTGGTAAGGAAAACCGGTCTCTTTTCCGATATTTTATCCTTTCCTCGCTGAATGACGCATAAACAGAGCTCTCATTACCTGCTACACGCCGCATTGGGATTTCTCAGCGTATTGTTGTTTGTGCTGCTTGTTGCTCTTATTACACGACTCGTATATCCCCGCATCATAACCGAGAGAAGTGACAGCAGTGAATTGATCAGTGAGGTCATCCAGATTGAAGTCCTTAACGGTTGCGGAGTTCCCGGCCTGGCAACCCGGTTTACAAATATCCTCCGCTCGAACGGATTTGATGTTGTGTCATCCGGAAATTTCGAATCTTTTGATATCACCGAATCACTGGTTATAGACCGGAATGGCAACATGGACAATGCCCGTGAAGTTGCCCGCTCCATAGGAATTCCTGAAAACCGGGTGCTCCAGGAGATTTCGCCCGATTTTTATCTTGACGCGACCGTCGTAATCGGCTCCGATTATGAATCACTCAACCAATGAATCTGCCTATGAATGAAACCCCTCAAGCCGAAAAACAAAACAATTCCGCCGCCTTACCTTCATTCCCACAACTCGTTACCCTTGTCAGCGAGGCGCTGCTGGAAAAGAAAGCAGTTGAAATCAAAGTTCTGGATGTACGAAGCCTGACCACACTGACCGACTTTTTTATAATATGCAGCGGCAACTCCGACACCCAGATCAAGGCGCTGGCCAACAATGTGACGGAAAAAATCAAGGAACAGACCGGCGAGCAGGTCTGGCGGAAAGAGGGTCTGGGAAACAAGAAATGGGTTGTGCTGGACTATGTTGATGTGGTCGTTCATATTTTCAACGAAGAGACGCGGCAGTTTTACGCCCTTGAAAACATGTGGAATGATGCCGAAATCACAGCTATCGAAGAGTAACCTGTTGCCGGTAATGTATGTAGCCGGTCTAGTTTTCGCCTTTGGCATTGCCGTTGCCGATCCCCCCGATTCGTCGACCCACCAGGCCCTGACACCGCCTGGTAAAGCAGACGCTGTCATGTCCCGGGTCTACGTGGAAGAACTGGAGCTGTATGAGACAGAAAACGGTATAATGTTGCGGCTGGAAGGAAACCTGCCGACTCCCTGCCATAATCTCTCTCCTCCCGAACACGACCTGCAGCAGGACACCTTAACGGTAACGCTCTCCTCGTGGCACAAACCCGGTGCCATGTGCGTACAGGTTCTGGTACCTTTTGTCTATTATTACAACCTGCCCATAGCCGCCGGAAAACCGCCCCGATATCTCCGCGTTGACGATACCATTATTTCATTTGATCCGGACGAATAATTGTTTTAACCCTTTTACATCATGCGTGTACTTGTAACCGAACCCCTGCCGGGTAAAGGCATACAGCTTCTCTCCGACCGTTATCAGGTCACCGTTGGCGAGCGGGGCGAGTTCGACCGGGTGTCGGAGCTCAAAAAGGTGATTGGGAATTATGACGCCTTGCTCAGCTGTCTCTCCAACCCCGTAAGCAGAGAGGTTCTTCAGGAGGGTAAAAATCTGAAGATCGTTTCCAACTATGCTGTCGGATATAACAATATTGACATCAAAGCGGCCGAAGAGCTGGGAATCCTTGTGGCCAACACTCCGGATGTCCTCACGGAAGCTACCGCCGATTGCGCTTTTGCCCTGCTTCTGAGCGTAGCCCGACGCATACGGGAAGCCGAAGATCACCTCAGAGCAGGCCGCTTCACCGGTTGGCATCCTTTCGGATTCCTCGGCTCAGAACTGCACGGAAAAAAGGCCGGAGTTCTGGGTATGGGACGAATAGGCCGTGCTTTTGCCAAACGAGCCGCCGGATTCGGCATGACGGTCTGTTATCACAATCGCAAGCCCCTGGACGCTGAAACCGAACGGCGATATCACGCTCACTTCATCGACTCTGTGGACGAACTGGTCCAGACATGTGACATACTCTCTCTTCACGTGCCGCTGTCGCCGGATACGAAGCATCTTATAGACAAAGAGCGCATTGCCATGATGACCCCGGATACCATCATCATCAATACGGCCCGCGGTCCGATCATCGAGGAAGAAGCACTGGCATCGGCACTGCATGACGGACGATTAGGAGGTGCCGGACTGGATGTGTTTGAAAAAGAGCCGGAGGTCCATCCGCTTCTGCTCTCCGCACCGAATTGTGTCCTGCTTCCGCACATCGGCAGCGCTACGCATAAAACCCGGGGGAGAATGAGTGCCCTGGCGGCCTCCTCAATCATCTCGCACCTGGAGGGTAAACCGGATCACGCCATCCCCGCTCTGGTTTTTCAGCGTCCCCGAAAAGAATGATCCGACCGGCTGATTTCATTATTGAATCCCGGAAGATGCTGTTGCTCGGCCTTCCGCTGATCGGTGCGCAACTTGCGCAAATTTCCATGAGTTTTGTGGATACGATCATGGCCGGAAACTACCATCCGGATGACCTCGCTTCGGTAGCTATCGGATCCAGTTTTTTCATGCCGATCTTCACGGTGGCCATCGGCATCCTGATGGCGCTGAGTCCCATAATCGCCCAGTTATACGGCTCCCGGAACCTGCACCTTATCGGGAAGAAGGTCCGCCAGGGTGTCTGGCTCAGCATCTTCCTTACCATTCCCGCCATGCTGCTGCTGAATCATCTGCACCCCGTGATGAACCTGCTGGGCTTCTCGCCGGAGGTCATCTCCATCACTTCCGGATACCTGTTCGCCCTCAGCTGGGGTATCCCGGCGGCATTCGCCTTTATGGTGCTGCGATTTTTCAACGAAGCACTCGGTGCCACACGTCCGGCACTTTATATCACCCTCATCGGACTGGTTTTCAACATTCTGGGAAATTACACCCTTATCTACGGCCGGTTCGGTTTTCCGGAACTGGGTGCCGTCGGGACCGGATGGGCTACCGCCATCGTTTTCTGGGTTATGTTTCTGGTCATGCTTGGCTACACCCTGAGAAAAAAAGCGTACGCACGTTTCCGACTGTTCCATAACATACGCATTCCGGAGCGGAAACATATCGGTGAAATCCTGCGCATCGGGACTCCCATCGGTGTCAGCATGGGAATGGAGACCAGCATGTTTGCCGTGATGGCCCTGCTTATGGGTACACTGGGAACAACGGTGGTGGCCGCCCACCAGGTCGCTATCAATATTGCCTCGGTCACATTCATGATCCCTCTCGGCCTCTCCATGGCCATCACTGTACGGGTGGGACAGCTCTATGGAAAAAAACAGTTCTCCAACGCCCGGTTTGCCGGTTTTACCGGAGTCGTATTATGCACCTTGATCATGAGTATCGCCGCCGTGGTCATGATCTCTTTTCCTGAACACATTACAGGCATCTACACCCGTGACCCGGAGGTCAACCGGATGGCATCCATGCTGCTGATTATGGCAGCCATTTTCCAGATCTCCGACGGACTGCAGGTTGGCGGTTCAGGAGCCTTGCGCGGATTGAAGGATACCAGAATACCGATGTTCGTCAATCTGACCGCATACTGGATCATCGGAATACCACTGGGATACACCCTGGGCATCACACTCGACCGGGGGCCGCAGGGGTTGTGGATCGGACTCATTGCAGGCCTGAGTGTAGCCGCCGTGCTTCACAACCTCCGCTTCCATCGTATTACCAGGCGGTTGCTGCCCCCCTGACCGGTTGCGATTGAACCGTAAACGATCTTCTTCTCAAACAGGTTATTATTGCAGGATATTATTACATTGAACGGTAACCGGTTATTATCACATTGACCGATAACCATTTAAAAGCTATTCTCATATGTCTGTTTTCATTCACCGTCTGGAGACCGAAGTTCCGCAGACACACTACGATCAATCCTTCGCCTCCGAGCTGATGCAGAAACATGTCGGGAGCAGGGATGCAACACGGCGCATATTACGAAACGTATACCACCACTCCGGGATAAAAAAGAGGCACAGCGTCATCACCGACTTCAGCAGCAGTGAAAGTCAGCCTCTCTTTTTCAATAACGACGGGACGCGGACCACACCGCCCGATACAAAAACCCGTAACGACATCTACGCCCGGGAAGCACGGACCCTCTTTGTGAACCTGGCAAAAAAACTTCTTCACGGGACCGACGGCTTTACCAAAGAGGAGGTTACGCATGTGATCACCATATCCTGCACCGGTTTTTTTGCCCCCGGACCCGATTATTATGTCGTACGCGAGCTGGGATTATCCGGATCCGTACAAAGATATCACATCGGCTTTATGGGGTGTTATGCCGCCTTCCAGGGTTTGAAGATGGCCGATGCATTTTGCCGATCCGATCCCGAAGCCGTCGTCCTCGTGCTGTGTGTGGAGCTGTGCACCCTCCATCTTCAGTTCAGCGATGATACCGATTCCATGATTGCCGCTTCCGTTTTTTCCGATGGCGGATCGGGTGCGCTGGTCAGTGCCAAAAATCCGGCTTTAACCGACAACAGCGAGAATACATCATTATCCGCCGG
>SLOL01000024.1 GCA_007132495.1 Balneolales bacterium | reverse complement strand
GAAGGTGTAGGTTTTTGAGTCGGCACCGAACCGGAAGCGGTAGTCTGTTCCGGGCTGAAGTCCGGTCAATTCCACGCGGTGAATGGTCCGGTCCGAAAACGGAAATTCATGGTAGCCACCTTCAGCCTCCATCCATCGGCTGGTCCCGGCCGGCCGGTATTCGACCACAGAGGCCCGTCCCTCCTGTATCGTGTGCCAATCGATGGACATGGTGGTGGTGGGATCCTGCTGCCAGGTCAGGAAAACGGTTTCGGGGACAAAGTGGTTTTCCGGTGTGTCAGATGATTCCTGCTCAGCGGTCATTGCCGTTCCATTACAGGAGATGAACAGGATCATGATCATTAAGGGAGCAAGGATGTGAAATCGCATTACTATCATATTTATTGGGAATTAAGGCATAATTTTATTTCACGATAATCGTCAATTAAATGACTATCCGCTAATCATAACATTGGATATATGCCCACTGTGTAAGCGTTTAAGTTGAATCGTTGTGGATTCGACTCTTTTGATAAATAGATTGGTCAAATATACGAATGTTATATTATGCAGATAGTCATTGTCAATTATACCATAACTACGATCTACTCAATTGATTCCCTGACAAACGCCTGAAAACTCCGCTTTTCTTCTATTCACACTTGACCGGGTACTCGTATTCTTCATATTTATCCTGATTGCTGAAAACGAGCTCTAATCCCTGATGCAATCCGATTCCTACATCTGAAACCGTACTCCAAGAAAAAGATTAGCGGTATTATTATAGCGGATCAGGTGGGGGTAGTACTCCCGGTTGTAGAAGTATTCGTTGTGCCGGGTTCGGAGCAGGTTGTTGGCATCGGCCCAGACGCGAATCCGGGATGTGATGCGATAGCTGAACGACAGGGAAAGCTGATTGCTGCCGGTGCTGTACCGGTCGAACCAGACCCGTTCGCGGAGCTGTATTTGCGGCACCCACTGCAGATTGCCATAGGCCAGCAGTACCGGTGACGACCAGCTGTAAAACGCTCCGGCCGAAAAAACACCCTGATGATAGTTCAGCCCGGCATTGACAATATGGGGGCGCTGACCGGGCAGTGTAAACGTGCCGTAGCGATCCTTGTCGCGATCCAGATCAGCTATCGAATGCGTCCAGGTATAGTTCAGAATGGAGCTGAAGTTCCTTAGAAATGCCGGCAGAAAATCGAGCTTTTGTTGCCAGGAAACCTCCACTCCATAAACCGTGGCATTGTCACCGTTCAAATAGGTGCGTTCGTTCCATCCGGCATGGGTACCCTCGCGAAGTCTCTGTTCAAACAGATAGACGAAGTCGCTGAGCTGCTTGTAGAAAACTCCCAGTGTAAGCTCCCCGACGTTCCTGAAATAGTGTTCAATCAAAAAATCCAGGTTGTCTGAAATCATGGGCTTGAGATTCGGATTGCCCCGTACCACGGTTTCACGGTCGTAGTTGAGCAGCTGGTACGGAGCAAGCTGGTCGAAATCGGGACGGCCGATGGACCGGGACCAGGCCAGCCTGATATTGGTCATGAGACCCAGCCCGTATACCGCCTGCGCATTCGGAAACAGCCGGATATATTGATTGCGACTGTCGGCGGATGTGGCCCCCCGGTAACGGCCTCCGGAGTCGATCACCCCTTTCCGACCGTCGTATCGGGTCCGGGTGTATTCAAACCTGAGTCCTCCAAGCAGGGTCAGACGGCCAAAAAGAAGCGTGCCCATACCGTAACCGGCCAGGGTGTGTTCATAGGCGTTGTATTTCCGGGTTTCCGCGCTCTCGGCCCATCGTTCGCGATCCAGCCGCATATGCGGATATTGTCCGTAGTAGAATTCCCGGCCGCTTTCCAGATCGAGCATCCACGGGATGTGATAGGTGTGATGATGATCGCGTCCCAGTATGTGCCATTCGGAGTTGACGTGTGCCTCGAACTGGGAAATGTTGACCCGGCGTGAATAGTCCATCCGAAAATCTTCAAAAGCACCGTTCTTGAGCGTCATGCGGTTTCCGGCTCCGAACTTGAAAGACCCCCGATGGTACGGAACTTCAAAATCGATACCGGCTGAAAGTTCATTGTCCCGGTGCTCGTCCCAGGTGTTTTCGACGAACTCCAGATCGAACAGATTCTGGCCCGGATAGTTGCGCTCGATAATATCGATCGTCGGATTCATCCGGTTTTCCAGGGTAACAAAGTAATCGTAGTCCCTGGGAGAGATGAAGCGGAACCGGTATCGGTCCCGGTCCAGCCGGCCGTACCCCCACCCCACCCGGTATTCCATGTCGAACCGGGTAAACCGGTGACGGGCCGTCGCGCGAAAGGTATACTGATCAACCCGGTAGGGTTCTTCCCGCGCATCGTAGGTTATAAAACCCCGGTTGTGACCGAATTCACGCGATGTGGCGTTTTGATTGACATAGGCCTCCACCCGGGGGCGGTAACTCATCCCGTAGCGGCGATCTTCCCGGTTCTGTACGTTCAGCATACCCTGGACATGAAATGAGGTGCGGTCGGTGGGCTGAAACGTCATTTGAAGCCCCGTCCCGTAACGCTCCCGCGGATCAAACCGCAATTCGGTGGAGAGATAGGACATGACATCCACCGGACCGTTTCCGAAATTCATGATCTCCCAGTCGGTTTCAAATCCTTCGGCGGTGTTGGGCGATCGCTGATAGCTGACATTAACCGCGTAGGAAAAATCATCACGCGGGGTGTCGCCGTAACTTATGGCCGCCCGGGCGCCCGGACCCGAATACCGGTAATAACGTGGAATCCCCCCGCCACCGAACCGCATGTCCAGCTCCCGGCTGCCTCCTGCCGGGCGACGGGTGTTGATGTTGATCACCCCGGTCAGGGCGTCGGCATCCATATCCGGAGTAATGACTTTAATCACTTCCAGTTCTCTGGCCATATCCACCGAAATGGTACTTAAATCCACACTCCGGCTTCCCGTCCCGGTGGTGCCCATGCGCTGTCCGTCCACCGTGACATTGCTCATCGCACTTCCCACGCCGCGGATGTTGGAACCGCTATGCATGCCGCTGATCCGTGAAAGCACATCATCGACGGTCATGGTGGTAAATCGGTCTATCTGCTCCGAAGAGATGACCGACCGGATGTTGACCGATTCACGCTGGCGGGTCATCGCCCGGGCCTGACCCCGCAGGTGAGCGATTATCTGTATATCCTGACCATGAATCAGGGCCTCCTGCAGGCTCATGTCGTAATCCACCCGGCTGTTTCCTTCCAGTTCCAGCCTTGCCGTATAGGGCCGGTATCCCAGATAGGAAGCGGTCACCGCGTAAGCTCCTTCCGGAACGCGCCGGATCACAAACCGGCCGTCCTGGTCGGCAACCGCTCCCATATGCGTCCCTTCCAGCATAACATGCGTACCGGGCATCGCCTCACCACTCACCTCATCGGTCACCTGTCCCGATATGGTGCCGTATTCAATGCGGGTGTCACGTACCAGATCAAGATCCTCATCACCTTCGTACTGGTTGGGAACAAAAACCAGCTGTCCGTACCGAGAAAATGCAATATTTATATCGAAAATCTCCTGGTCGTACAACAGGCGATACAGTGCGCCCAGCAGGGTTGCGCGTTCATAATGGACGTAAACCGGTTGTTGCCAGTCGATATCCACCGCATCCCTTGAAAAAGCGACCCGAAATCCGCCTTTGTCAGCAATGGCAACGATCGCTTCTTCCAGCGGTACGTTTTGCATGTCCACCGTCATCAGGTGGTTCAGGGCTTCGCGGTGCTCTTCTTGCAGATGTTGGGGAGCATAGTAGAGCAACGGATCGCGCTCATCGGAAACGTTGTCGACTATTTCGGGAACCGGGCGGTCCTGTCCCCGGACCTGGTCGGCAAACAATACCAGACCGGCACATATCACTGTCATGCCTAAAACCGCTAAAGCCGGCTTCATACATTCTCTTTTAGCCACTGGTCCGCAACGTACCCTTCTACCTGTAACAGACTCTTTTATCTGTCACTAACATTACGATCTGTTACCGAATCCACGGCCTGCTATGCTCAGCACCCGAGCAGTTCGACCACAGCAGGCTATGAATGTTATGCCACGAGAATAATTATAACGTCGGTTAACCAGAAACCGATACAGTGTCTCGCCGGACCTGTCATGGACTGGGACTAAACACAACTGTGCGGTTAACGGTTTCGTATTCCAGATCCAGCGACATAGCCATGACCTGTAAAACCTCATACAGCGGCTCATCCTCAAAGGTGGCCGAAAAACGCATCTGCTCCAGTTCACGCTCAGAGAATTCGATATCCACACCGTACCAGCGGTTCAGGGTTCGGGCTACGTTATCCAGCGGAGTATGATCAAATATCAGCCGATTATCCATCCAGCCGGTGAAATTGCCGACCTCAACATTGTGAACCGTGGTGATTTCATCAACTCTGTCCCGCGACAATGTTCCCATATCTCCGGACTCCAGGGTCACTCCGGCGGCCGTATCGCCTTCCGGTCCGCCCAGCGGCTGAAACCGGACTTTTCCTTCGGCCACCACCAGTCTGATGTGGGATTCACTGGTGTAAGAACACAGATTGAACTGTGTACCCAGTACCTCGGCAACCGCCCGGTCGGCTTTTACGATAAACGGCCGGTCATCCGGAAACACCTCAAAAAAAGCCTCTCCTTCCACATGTACGGTCCGTGTATTCTCGCCGAACTCTTCGGGAATCATTACCCGGCTCTCCACATTCAGCCGGACGCGGGAGCCATCATCGAGCATGACGGTAGCCCGTTCCCCGGTTCCGGTCACCACCTCGTGCATGGCCATCGGATCGGCCGGGCTTAACCACTCCCCGGTTTGCAACATGTTGAATACAACTGCCAAACCCGTAGCCAGAACCAGGATTACGGCGGCCCGCATCATCCATTGCATGGAGTTGCGGTTGCGAAGAGCCCGCCGGCGTGAAGATATGGCAGCGGATGAGACTCTGCTTTCGTCGCCATCCAGATCCATTTTGTTTTCCAGCCGCTTCAGCGATGCCTCAACATCCCATAAATCCTTATCTTCTTCCCCGGCTTCTTCCACCCCGGCTGTCCAGATCTCTCTCAGATTCTCCAGCAGCGTTTGTCGATCAGAAGCTTCGTTGAGCCAAGCTTCTATTTCCTGCTCTTCCTCATCTGAGCACTCTCCGGCCAGATATCTGGCCATTTTGATATATTCGCGTTCTTTGTTCACCGCAGGGGATTCTTAAGTGGTTAACACAGATAGCAGCACACTCCTACAATGAAGTTGAGTACACTATACCGGGTAACATAGGGATAATAAGTACGATCGTAAAAATAATCTACTGTTGTTTCGCCCAGCAGATTGTTGACATCGGCTCGTTTCATTCCTGAATCAGACCGAAAGATTGAAAACGATCCTATTACTTGCCCGATTTCATCTCCCTACGAGCTCCTTGCCATCCTACGTTTGCAGACATTCCTCCATTGATTAACAGAGTAAACAGAATCTGATTTTTTATTAAATCATATTGCTGTGAAGTAAATACGACTACTTCCAGCCACACCCTGACACTTCGATATGTTTTTTTCAATGATACCCGTAATTGTAGAAGCGCACAGTGCGATCCACGATTTCGTAACGAAGGCCAAGCGCGAGCTCAATGACCTGCAGAATCTCCGTTAACGGATCGTTTTCAAATGTGGCTGTTAGCTCTTTTCTCCCAAGATCCTCGTCGGAAAACTCCATATCGATCCGGTACCAGCGCTCAATAGTCCGGGCAACCTCTTTCAGGGGAGTGTGCTCAAATACCATGCGGTGATCCAGCCACCCCAAATGTGTATGAAGATCGGCACCCTCCACCCTGATCATTTCATCATCAGCTGCTCTGCTCCAGCACCCCTTTTCTCCCTGGTGCAGATAAACCCCACCGGAGTCAACATTTCTGAAGTCATCACTTCCGAAATCCATACCCCGGCTATTTGCCGCAGTGCCTCTTCAAGAGGAATCTCACTGAACTTGATCTCCAGATCCTCTTTTAAGTGATCGGTATAGACATGATCTATGTCATCCGGAATCAAGCGTATAATGTCACTGCGGGAAACACATGGCGGTCTTGAACGTTTCAAGTTGTTTTACCGGAAAATACCGGTATTGCAAACATGCCACAATCTGAGTTGATTATCCGGACCTCAGAGTCGATACCGAACTCCCAATGCAAAACTTCGGACCGATTGTCGTATGGTACTGGGATAGAAGTCACGGTCATAGTAGTAAGTTGTGCTTTGGTATCCCAACAGATTATTGGCATCGGCCCATATACGGATGTTGTCGGTAAGCCTGTAGCGAAGAGAAAGTGACAAATCATTTCTTCCGGTTTCATAACGGTCAAACCAGACCCGCTCCCGGAGTTGTATTGGAGGCACCCACTCCAAATTGCGGTAAGCCTGCAGAACCGGTGACGTCCAGCGGTAAAATGCACTGACCGAAAGTCCGCCCTGGTCATAATCCAGGCCGAAATTGAGAATATGTGGACGTTGACCCGTCAAAGGAAAGGTTCCATAACGATCCCGGTCACGATCTAAATCGGCGATCGACCGGGACCAGGTGTAGTTGGCAAATGTTCCGAAGTTTCCCAGAAAACCGGGCAGGAAATCAAACCGCTGTTGCCAGGATGCCTCCAAGCCGTAAACGGTTGCTTCCTCGCCGTTCCGGTAGGTTCGTTCCCGCCATCCCAAGAACACTCCTTCGTCAATGCGGTCCTCAAATTGATAGATAAAATCGCTGAGCTCTTTATAATAGAAACCCATGGTCAGTTCCCCGACATTCATGAAGTAGTGCTCAAATAACAGATCAAAATTGTCGGAGACCATCGGATCCAACTCCGGATTACCCCGGCGAATGGTCTCCCGGTCGTAATTGATCATGCGATAGGGAGCCAACTGGTCGAAGTTTGGACGGCCGATCGACCGCGAATACGCCAGGCGGATGTTCGTCATCTCTCCGAGACCGAAGACCAGCTGGGCATTGGGAAACAGAAACGTGTAATTACTCCTGTTGGCCACGTCCGTGGCTCCCCCGAACCGCCCTTCATTGTCTATGACCCCCTCTCGACCATCATAATAGTTTCTGGTGTGTTCAACGCGCACTCCGCCGAGAATCGAAAGCCGTCCCAGCGCTATATTAGTCATACCATATCCGGCGTATGTGTGTTCATAGGCGTCGTACCGCTCAGTTTCCGCTGTTTCGGCCCATGACTCCCGGTCCAGTCTCATATGAGTATATTGCCCGTAGAAAAAGTCGCGGGCATCGTCCAGATCCAGCAGCCATGTCATGTGATAGGTAGAGTGATCCCGGCCCATAATATGCCAGTCCTGGTTGACCAGCATTTCAAACTGCATAGCATCAACCCGTCTATCGTATTCCATTCGAAAACGCTCCTGCCTTCCATCCTTGAACGTCATACGGGTGCTTGTGCCAAACTTCATGGAACCATAGTTATGCGGAACCTCAAAGTCCACCGTTGCCGACAACTCATTATCGTTCTGAATGTTCCATCTATAGTCGGGTTCGTAGTAACTCAGATAGTACAACGACTGCTCCGGCTTTTCTAAATTCCAGGTCTCGAAAGTCGGATTGCTTCGATCCTCCAGTGTCACATAATACTCATAATCAGCGGGCGAATCGAAGCGAAACCGGTAGCGATCCTGGTCATATCGGCCGTACCCCCAGCCAATCTTGTACTCCATATCGAACCCGTCAAACAGATGCCGGGCAGCCGTCTGGAACGTAAGCTGATGAATATTCGAGATTCTTGATTCCGCTTCTTTGCGAATCCGGCCACGGTTGTGACCAAAATCACGCTCCGTTCTGTTTTGGCTCTGGTAGTGTTCGATCCTTGGACGATAGCTTTTTGAATATCTGCTCTCATTGAGGTCCTGGTAATTGTACATCCCCTGCACGTGAAACGTGGTCCGTTCCGTAGGCTGGAAGGTCATCTGAATACCGGTACCATATCTATCCCGGGGATCAAACCGAAGTTCGTTGGTAAGACGGGACAGTACATCTTCCGGTCCTTCACCGAAATTCAAAGTTTCCCACTCGGTGTTCATACGTTCACTGGCGCTGGGTGATCGCTGATAACTGGCGTTTACTGAGTAAGCAAACCGCTCGTTGGGGGAGTCACCATAGCTAAACGAGGCCCTTGTACTTGGTCCCGTGTGGGTGAGATACCGTGGGGTTACTCCCCCTCCCAGTCGAATATCCAAATCCCGCTCGGCACCCACCGGCCTGCGCATGCTGATGTTAATCACACCGGCCAGGGCATCGGCATCCATATCCGGGGTGATAACCTTGATGACATCCAGATCCTGCACCATATCTACCGAGATCGTGCTCAGATCGACACTCCGGCTAGCAGTGCCGGTGGTTCCCATCCGCTGACCGTCGACCGTCACGTTGCTCATGGCGCTTCCCACACCCCGGATGTTTGTGCCGCCATGCATTCCGGTCACGCGGGACAAGGCTCCATCCACCGTTGTCGTAGTCATTCGCTCGATCTGTTCGGATGACATGATCGAGCGAATGTTGATTGACTGCCGCTGCCGGGTCAATGCCCGCGACTGGCCCCGTTGATGGGCCTCGATCAGTAACTCATCGCCTTCGATAAACTCTCCTTCGAGCCGGACATTCTGTGTGGTTCGTTCTCCTGCCTCTACTGTAATGGGTACTTCCGTGGAACGGTATCCAATAAATCGTACTATTAACACATGATCGCCAGCAGGCACATTGCGAAGTGTAAACCGGCCATCCACATCAGCCGCCGCTCCGATACTGGTACCCTCCAGCATGAGGGTCGCACCGGGAAGCGATTCACCGGAACCGTCGTCAATCACAGTTCCTGCTACTGTACCGGTCTGTGCAAACGCCTGACCGGTACATAACCCCAACACGGTGATGACGATTAAAAACATCCATCCAGTCCGGCTTCTTTGCCGTTTTGAAACAACCTTTTTCTTCTGCCGGAACATTCTGTCTGTTCCGGTTTTGTTATTTGAATTATTCATATTCGCACACCTCTATATTTCAACCTGAATTCTCCTTGTTCAATGTTCCTTTGACCATGTCCTTCAGAGTTCATAGCGCAAACCGGCCCGAAAACCGATGCCGTCACGGTAATCGGTTCCCGCCGGGTACATGCTTCGGCTGTGTTCATACAAGATTCGCTCGGATCTCAGCAGATTATTGGCATTTGCCCAGAAGGTGAACTGACTGGATATGCGGAACCGAAACGAAAGCGACAGGTCGGACCACCCGTCGGCATATCGATCCATATACACCTCGTGCCCCCCATCGATGGATGGAGCGAACGTTCTTTCGTCTTCAATGGATTGCAATGACGGAGCGGTCCAGTGCCACGATACCTGGCCGGAAAAACGGCCATAAGTATAAAACATCGTAGCATTCAAAGCGTGTGGACTCACACCCGGGAATCCCGGCTCATCGTCACGCCCGTGTTCGGCATCATATTGCGAGTGTGACCAGGTATAATTGGCATAAAAGCCAATGGGACGTAACACGCCCGGAAATAATCCTGACTCCTGCAACCAGGAGGCCCCGGCGCCGTAAATAGTAACCGTTTCGTTGCTGTTGCGAAATTTCCGTTCCGACCATCCGGAATACACGCCACTATTCACGATGCTTTGCTCCTCCCGTATAAGACCGGCAACCTCTTTATGAAATATATTTACAGTAAGAATGCCGGAGTCATGGTAGCGATGTTCAATGATGAGATCCAGATTATCGGATGTCACAGGGTCCAGTGCCGGATTTCCCCGGAACAGGGTGGAGTCCTGCTCATTTGTCAACTCAAACGGTGCCAGAAAATTAAAGTCGGGACGCTGAATGTTCTGACTGTATGCAAATCTGATGCCGGTGTGTTCAAACGGTCGGTATCCGATCTGCAGATTAGGGAACAAATGGCTGTAATCGACGCTGCTGTTGGTGTCGGCCGCCGATTCAAACGAACCGATATCATCGAACAGCACCGTGCGGCCGTCATACCTGCTGTCGGTGTGTTCCAGTCGAACACCACCTGATAGCGACCAATTTCCCACATTAAATGTTACCATTCCGTACGCCGCATAGATGTTTTCAGAAGCGTCGTAATTTCGGATCTCCGAACGGGAAAAGTGGCGGCGTTCATCAAGTATGAAGGTCGGGCGACTTCCTGTGAAAAATCGCCGGGCATTATGGACATCGACAAATCTGGGAATAAAATAGGTATTAAAAACCTCGAAATCGGTGTCTCTTTCCAGATTGAACTGATCAAGGGTCAGCCTTCTCAGATAACTATATCTGGAATCATTGAAATCTCCCTGTTTTGTGGTCAGTTTTGCACTGCCACCTACCCTGAACTCAGCGGGTCCGGCCGGTACTTCCAGGTCCAGATTACCCGTCAGCGTATTGTCGGTATGATCATCAAAAATCCGGTCGATATGCTTAAACTCAATTCTCCTGGGGTCTATCGTTCCGTCTTCCATGAGCGGTATATTGGTCACCTGCATGGCCGGTCTGGTCCGGTCGGTCATATCGATAGCAAAGTCCAGAGCATCAAGCTGGTATGGGAGCGCATCGTGATGTTGCCGTACATGCCCGTAAGCCCATCCAAGGTCGTAGTGGATATGCAACCGGTCAAAAGAGTGACTGGCGTCGGCACGCAGCAAGTATTGGCTGACATCTTTGTTCTGCTGGGATACCTTATACTCATAAAGCCCCTGACCACCTTCGGCACCGGTAGAGTCCGGCCGAACCCAGTCCCCTCCGGCTACCCAGCTAATATGATTCCGGTTATATTCTCTGTCCCCCCTGTTAAACATCCCTCTGAGATTCAGTGTGGTGATATCGTCCGGCCTGTACGTCGCCTGAAATGTTCCGCCGAACCGTTGCTGACCATCCCGGTGCAAGCCCGGACGGATTTCCTCCATCACATCGCGGAGCCCACCGCCAAAGTTTTCGACGGCATAGTCAAGACCAAGCGATTCCCAGGCACGGCGATCCTGTTCGTGCATAATACCTAATACAAAGGCAAAATCGTCTCTCGGTGTTTCAGCATAGTGGACCGAAAATCTCGTATCTGGTCCGGCCTGGTTAAAATAACTGGTGTTGCCACCGCCACCGGCAATGATCCGAAGATCCCTATCCACATCGGCGGGTTCCGAAGTAACAAGATTGATGGTCCCACCCAGAGCACCGGCTTCCATATTAGGAGTCGTTACACTGTGCAATTCAATTCCGCTTACCAAGTCCATGGAGAGTGCGTACAGGTCCACCGACCGGTCGCCGAATCCATTTGTCGCCATGGCCTGACCATCAACCGTGACATTGTAGCGTCCGGGCCCCAGCCCTCTTACAAAAATATTTCTGCGACGGTCCACCTGAATACCCGGCAATCGGGCAAGAGCATCCTGAACGGAATAATCCGTGAAAAGATCCGCCTGACGGGAAGTAATGGTCGAGGAAAAAACAGAAAAAGCCGGATTTTGTACATATTGCTCCGGTCCTTGTTCCGGAGTTGTGTTACTTACAGTAAGGTCTTCTTCATGCAAACCATCCCGATTTTCATAAGGGTCCTTCTGTGCCTCCTCAATACCGGCACCTGCGGAAGCTTGTACGGGTGATGTTTGCGGTCCTTGCACAGACTGTGCCCGGGGTTCCGTTCCAGGCCATGCTGCCAGACCAAACAACAGCACCGGCAGTATACCGAATTGCTTTCCAAAAAATGCTCCTGTGCGGATGAAAACTCTTTTTCTGAATTCGGCAACATGTTCATTGAAGGTCATCATATCATTGCTCCGTCTCTATTCTCGTAATGTGTTTTGTCTCACGGTATGTTTCGTAATGTTTTGTACATCTGGCCGGTATCTTTTCGAGGGACGAATAAACGGCCGGCAAGTGTTAGACGCTCTTGCCGGCCATATTGACATCCTGTTCGGCTGCGTTGAATCCAAACAGAGTGTTGTTCGACTATTTGACAAACATCATGGTGCGGGTCATCATACGGTCATCGGTTTCCAGTCGATAGAAATAGGTGCCGCTGGAAAACCGGCTTGCGTCGAAGACCACTTCATACTGACCGGCTGTACGATGTTCGTTCACCAGGGTCAACACCTGTTGCCCCAGCACGTTGTATACGGTAAGCCGGACATGGGTTTCCGCCGGTATTTCATAGCGAATGGTGGTGGCTGGATTGAACGGGTTCGGATAGTTCTGGTTGAGACGTAAATGGTATGGCTGATCTTCGTTGTAGGCCGAAGTCGGTGGTTCCTGACCACAAATCACCCCGGTGCTACGGACGCTGGTCTTGGGAGGATCTCCGTGAAACGGATTCCAGTATTCACCAACGGCCTCCAGCCAGTCCTGAAATTCACTTTCAGGTGGTTCGCAAAGTTGGGTTCCGTCAAACCAGAACACACGCATATAGTCGGGATCCCAGCCGGTATAATCCATGGGGACAGGTCCTTCAAGACCTTCGTTGCCGGATACCACCAGTGAAGCGAAGCTGGATATGCCTTCGACTACGCCCATTTTGGACAATTCGGCCGGCAGTTCGCCACTCAGATTGTTGTTGGCAAGGTTGAGCGAGTCCAAATACATCTGGTTCTGAAATTCGGTGGGTATCGGACCTTCCAGATTGTTATCATCCAGAGCAATGGTTGATCCATAGGTGGTGAAGAAAGGCAGATTACCCAACCAGGCCGGAATTTCTCCTTCAAGCCCAAGACCGGCCAGCTGCAAGTTTGTAAGTTGCTCACGATTGGCCAGCCAGGTGGGAATTTCATCCATCTCCACATTTGTGCGACTCAGGTTAAGCTGCTCAAGATCCGTCTGGTTTTCCAGCCAGGAAGGAATTCCACCGGTAATATCATTATCCGACAGATCCAGAACCACAAGCGACGGCAGATTGCTCATCCACTCGGGGATTTCATCGGATATGCCGGTATTCCGAAGCTCGATGCGCTCCAGGCGGGTCTGATCTTCCATCCAGGTAGGAATTTCTTCCAGATCAAAGCCAATGTTCCTAAGATTGATCCGTTCCAGATCCAGATTTCTGAGATCCGGCATCGGCCCTTCCAGATTCAGGTTTCGAAGTTCAATTCGCTGGAACGCACCATCTCCGAAATTGTCAGGTATTTGACCGGTAAAATTATTGTCTGTCAATCGGAGCCGCTGCAAATCAGGCATACGGGCAAGCCAATCCGGAATGGGTCCTTCGAAATTGGCCTTGTCCAGTCTGAACTCATACAGATTGTCCAGGAATGTCAGGTCCGGAATCTCTCCGCCGATTTCGTCACCACCTCCGAGATAGAGCCGCTCCAATTGAAACATCTGGTTCATCCAGGCCGGAATTTCACCGGTCCGGTTGGTACCCGTCAAGTAGAGTCGCTCCAGCGTTTCAGCCTGGTTGAGCAGCCAGTCGGGGATGGGACCCGGATTCAATCCGTAAGTTTGCCGAAGATCCAGTCGCTCCAGATTCGGCAGATTGCCTATCTCTTCAGGCAGCTCACCGGTAAACAAATTTTCCCCGATTTCAAGGCGCTCCATAGTTTCAATTTCACCTAATTCGGGTGGTATTTCACCTTCAAGTCTCATCCCGTAGATTCGAAGGCGTTCAAGGCGTGGAAACTGCCCTACTATCGGGGAAATTTCACCCGTAAAACGGTTTCTTTGGATTTCCAGCCTTTCCAGATTGGGCATGGCCACCAACTCCTCCCAGGGAAGATCACCGTTCATATAATTGTTATTCATGCGGATTCTTTGAAGAGTTTCGATCCGGGTGAGTCCGATGGGGAAAGGACCGGAAATGGGGTTTTGATCCGCGGTAATTCGCTCCAGATAGGCCAGACCATCGATGGATTCGGGGATTTCGCCGTTGGCCCGGTTGCTGCGAATTTCAAGGCGTGTTACCCGCCATTCGTCGTCATTGACTTCTTCTACTTCGTCAACGCCGTACCAGAATTCGACCATATCCACAAGCCAGCCGGAGTTATTCCTCCAGTTCGGACCGTCCAGTGCGTGGTACAGATCCACCAAAGCCAGTGAGTCATCCGGGTGTACCGACTGACCCTCCTCTTCCTGCAGGGAGCCTTCCACAATATTTCCATCGATATCCACAATGGTCGCTTTATGAGTAGAAGACCTCTCAGTCTGGGCCGCGGCCCGCTCCACCGGCAGTGCCCATATGAGCAGAGCCATAAGTAGTGTGCCCATTAGCGGGAATCCGATCGAAATCCCTTGCGGGTTTTCCGGTCGGCACATCCGTCGTTTTTCTCGTTTAGCATTCTTTGTATCCAAAGACATGTGTTAACTCCTGTTTTTTATGAGTATTTAGCTGTACCCGCTCAATGTTATTGGTAAGGGCAAGCTCTTAATTGATATAACGAGTACCCAGATGATGACCCCGACATTTTATTTTTGAAAAATCGGATCTGTTTGTATAAAATCAACGCAAACAATAGGATATGCAATTGAAATGCTTTTTTTAATGAGCTCACTGAAAACGCGGAGCGAAACCTGCATATATTTTTTATGCTACAATATGTAAATATTATTGTTTTGTTAATATTTTACCGGATAGCCTATTCCACAATGCCCGGCCCTCGTAACCCTCAATGCCTGGACAGTATCTCCCGGAGCATTTTAAGCGAACGCCCCATTTGCGTTTCAACCGTCTTGATCGATATTTCCAGTACTTCGGCGATCTCCTGATAAGTGAGTTCATGCTCCCGGCTTAACAGAAATATGGTTCTTCTGCGATCGGGCAGCCTCTCAATGGCTTTTTGTACAGCCTTCGTCAGCTCCTCGTTTTCATAGATGATATCCGGAGACGGTGTTTGATTCTCCGACTCGTTGCTCCGTGATTCATGCTCCCACTTCAGCTCTACGTTGCGATGCTTGAGATAATCCAGCGAGCGATTGCGAACGGACCGGAACAGATAGGATTTGGGGTTTACCCCCTCCTGCCATTCTGCGTGGCGACGCCAGATATTAAGAAACACGTCCTGAACCATTTCTTCGGCAAGATCCGGGCTCCGCACATAACGAAAGGCAAACCGGCACAGATCTTTGTAATAGGTACGGTAGAGTTGAGCAAAAGCGTTTCGATCTCCGAGCCGGATTCTCTCAGCCAGTTTCTGATCGTACTCAATGTGCTTTTTTGCGGACATTCGATGATTCAATCAAGACCTGAGTGCATAGCAGATTTATTCAACCCTTTCCGCAGATTCCCGGCAATATTATCGGTAGTTTCTACAGCCGCTTGCTGTATTTGCAAGCCGAACTCAACAACGATTTGCAAGTATCGCATCAGCTTATCGAATTAATCGGAATACTGCAATTTACATTTACCGGTTGTCGCTTCAAAGTATTGGTATTAAAAAAAATTCGGGGAAGCACCGCTGCTGTCCATGACCACCGGTACCGGCTGCATTGCAATGGGTAACAACAAACACAGTTGCGAGTGTGACAACAGAATGAATTTTCAGGTACAGTTTACCCCCTGGTGATGACCGGATTATTATCACAACATCAATAAATGATAACCATCACTTCCGGCGCTTGTCCTTTCCCTGTTTACGCAAACGGGTCATCAATCCATCTAAGCTTCTGTGTCTGTTTAAAACACAGGTCGAACCATCAAGAATCATCAACTACTTAAAGTTAAATTCAAATTCATATGACCACAGGAGCGTTTGATACTATTTTACCAGCAGCATGTGGCGCGTAATAACCTCACCACCGGCCCGCAGCCGATACAGATAAACTCCACCCGGCATTGAACCGGCATCGAAACGCACTTCATGCCGCCCGCCCGGAAGCCGGCCTTCTACCAGCTCCGCTACCCGTCGTCCGAGCACATCGTACACGTCCAGCCGCACATCCCCTTCGGCGGCCAGTTGATAGCCGATCACGGTAACGGCATTAAACGGATTAGGGTAGTTTTGCAGCAGCTCAGTAGTCAGGGGTCGTTCGGCATCCTCTACTGCGCTGGTCTCGCGGCTGGTCTGGAAGATTCCCGTGTTGGACCAGGATCCGTCCGAAAACAGTTCCTCGCCGGTTTGAAGAGCCCGCAATCGCCAGTAATAGAGGTTTTCGGGCTTCAGTTCGATTTCGCCGGGATGCACAAACAGTGTATCCTCTACCTCAGTATCCAACCGGATATCATCAGAGCTGGAAAAATTGGATACCGCCACCTGCAACTGATACCGGAATCCGCCGGGTACGGAGTGCCAGGAGTATTCGGGCCTTGTGGTCGTGGAAACCGTGTGCCTCGGATGAATCAGTACCGGACGATCCATGGACGGAAGCATAATCCGGGGTCGAATTTCGGCCGATTCAAAGGACCTGTCGTCTATTTCGAGGTTCACTGGAAGGATTACAGCCGGAACCAGATTTCCTGCCACATTCTGAACATTGGGCGGCACCTTCAGCTCAACGGTCACCCTGTTACCGCTGATATCGACAAATTGTTCACCGGTTTGCCAGCTGTTTGCATCTTCCATCGGATGGACCACCAGCCGCGCGTCCGGAATAACGACCGGAAGACTCATTTTGATTTCGGCGGTTGATCCGTCGCCGGAGAGCCGGGTAAGCTCGCCTTCCAGATCCCGGCGCATATGGCGGTCCGAGTAATCCCGGGACCAGAAGTAGGCCAGATCCAGCGCCAGATCCAGCGCCACGGCCCGCTCCATAACATCATCCTGATACCGGTCAGGAGATTCCTTGATCAGCTCAAGCCGGTCGATCACCGATCCGTTGGATAACCGGGCCTCCATCTCCAGCCGATTGTCTTCGATTGTGACATGCGCATACATGGTAGCCCGCCGTCCAATACCACCTGTCACGATTGGACTGGGCCGCACCGCCCGGTAACCACCACCGGAGTTGATACTGACATAGTGAACCGGCTTGTTGTCATCCGAACCAATGGGAAGCAACCGTTCGTAGATATGATCGTGTCCGAAAAAGACCACGTCCACCCCGTAATCTTCAAAAGCCCGGGCAAATTCATGGTAAATTCCGGTACGCATGATGACGCGCCCCCCTACACTGAACATGGAATCGTGAAACCCCACCACGATCCAGTCGGCGTCGGTACCGGCCAGTTCTTCTTTGAGCCAGTCGAGCTGTGGACGCAGGTTGCGGCTTGAGGAGTGGAAGTCCAGCACCACCATTTTCAGATTCCCGTAGCGGACACTGTACCAGGAGCCCGCTTCATCTTCATCCTCCGGTTCGCCATCCGGATCATTAAACGCGAAAAGGGAGCGATAGTTTCGCGCCGGTGACACATCATGATTGCCGACCACCGGCAGCAGGGTGTGATTTTTCAGGTAGGGCCGGGCCACTTCGAAATAGGTGAGCCAGTGTTCCCAGTCCGCTCCGTATCCACCCGAAAAATCGCCGGTAAGCATGACAAAATCATCATTCAGCTCACCAACGGCATGGGCGACTCCTCCGTGCCGTCCGCTGTTGGCGTGAGCATCCGACATCACGCTAAACCGGATTGGCCGGGTATCGCCCGGTTCCGGCGCGGTACGAAACCGTCCGTTGACTTGTTCTCCGTTTGCACACTCCACCCGATACCGGTACATTTGGCGGGGCTGCAGATCCTGGAGTGTTACCAACTGGCGCTGATGATTCAGAGAGCGGGTATAAGGGGTATGAAACGGCGGATAGGTGACCTCGGCTTCTGTCTCACCCTCCCACTCCGGTGATCTGCTATTTATAGCATGTTGTGCGTTTCCGGAAAAATCCATAGTCGCATCGTTCCCGTTATCATCGACAACGTCCACCGGAGCCCAGTAGAGCGTAGCCACCTGTGATTCGGAAGGTGATACCCAGTATATCTCCGCGCCGTCCGGAGTGGCGTTCAGCACATAGGGCTGAATCACAAAACAGGAGTCGGCCCGGGCGGAGGACATGAATCCGACAGTTAACGCGATAAGGGCCGTCAGAAAAAAAAAGGTTTTGTATCTATACATTAACCTGTATTTACGTCGGATTTCTGGTAAAAAAACACCGAACATTGCCGGTAATGCCGCAAACGGTTTCAAAGATATACCGTATTTCAAGCTAACTTCACTCGAAGTATGCAAAATTGACTTCATCGTGATACGACTTAAATGCATTCGTCCCTGACAGGCCAAAGTCATCGGGTGCTAATCTATGATTTCGGCTAACAGAATACGGTCTCAAAAATCCTCAAATCGAGCCAACCAATGCCCCCTTATCCACCAGAAAGTGGAAAATAACAAATTTGCTTATCTCAGATTAATAGCCGATAAAACATAGATTAAAAACCGCGGTTGCGAAGAACTAACTTATATGAGTATCCCAGGCCGACATCTAACAAGGATGGTTAAGTACGGCGCCGGCGGGAAGATCCCGGCTCATTAGCCAAAGCATCGGCACTTATGGAGTTTCAATGATGCCTGCCGCCGCCAAAACACCCAGCAAGCTCATCAGGACAATGAACAGTACCGTGATGACCGAGATTATGGTGAACAGCTTACGGCCGGTACGATACCAGCCAAATACAGCAGCGGTAAACAGAGACAGGTAGAATATCAGCTCGGGAATGTCCAGCAAGTGGTACCTGACGGGAATATTGGTGTAGATATATCCTTCAAAAGAACCGGGTGCGGCCGAAATCGTCAACAGGTAGCCAAGCCCGAACAGTAGAGTCCAGAATTTTTCCTATTTTCCAGCAATCAAATCTATTAAACTTATGAAAATATCAAGAATATACCTTGATACATCTGTAATTGGCGGATGCCACGATGAAGAGTTTGCTACCTAGTCAAATGGCCTGATGAAGGATTTCAGGCTGAGAAATTATCTGCCTGTGCTATCTCAATTAACATTCGATGAAATTAGTAAAGCTCCCAAACTGGTCCAGGATACACTAACAGTTTTACTGGATTATGAGCCTGAAATTCTTGAAATATCGAAAGAAGCTTTACTGCTGTCAGAAGAGTTTCTAAAGCGCAAAATATTTACTTCAAAATTTCGTGATGATGCATTGCACATCGCTATAGCATCCCTTGCCAACGTGGATGTTTTGGTTAGTTGGAATTTTAAACATATCGTTCATTATGACAAGATTCGACAGGTTAATGCCGTTAACATTGCAAATGGCCTGAAATCCATTGATATTTACTCGCCACGTGAGGTGACCAATTATGAAGAATAAAGAGTTTGATACCGTTCAGACTATTCGGTCAATTCGTGATAAGAACTACGAAAAGACTAAAAATATGACTCGACAGGAATTGTTGGAGTGGTATAAAAAGAGAGGGAAGGCTGCAAAAGATCAATTAGAGAAAAGCTCAAAAGACTCAAAAGTTTCCGGTTAATTAAAAGCTTTTTTGTTAACGAGGACGGTTTGAGTGCGGCGCCGGCGGGAAGATCCCGGCTCATTAGCCAAAACATCGGCACTTATGAAGTTTCAATGATGCCTGCCGCCGCCAATACACCCAGCAAGCTCATCAGGACAATGAACAGTACCGCGATTACCGAGATTACGGCAAGTCACTATGAAAAAAACGGTAACCAAAATCAAAATTTTTCCGCTGAATTGATTCGGTTTACTAATCGGGGTGTACGAAAGGCTCAGGAATAGAATCGCTGGCTTGGCATTCCTCGCAGGAACTCATCCGGGTATGATATCGCACTACATTCTCCGGACGACCTCATCCAGCACCTGCGGCCCGGCCGAAACCTCCCGGAACATGGACCGGAGATCGCCGGCTGTGATCCGCTCAAAATCGCGGCGGACCGGCAGAATACAAACCCCGCCGAAATCGACAGCAGCGGGACTGAACACCATCTTCTCCTCGCCTTCCAAGAAATAGCGGTCCGGGCGGTGTTTTCGCCTCAAAAAGACGATCACCCGCCACCGATCCGGCTCCCGGCTGACCAAAATATTGAGCATCGGCTCTTCGTCACCCCTGTTGCCACGGGTTATTCCATGGCCCTCGTTTTCAACGGACGATCCGGTTTCGCTACTTCCCGCCGCTCCAATGTCCTTGGTTCCGTCTGCTCCGGTCGCTTTACTTCCTGCCGCTTCAGTGCCCACATTTCCGGTCGCTTTAGTCTCACGGCTTCCTGCCGTTCCGGTATCTCTGCTTCCGGCCGTTCCGGTATCTCTGCTTCCGGTCGCTCCGGTATCTCTGCTTCCGGTCGCTCCGGTATCTCTGCTTCCGCCCATTGAAGCGGTCACCTCTGCAAAGCTCCGGTAGAGCCGTTCAAACCGGTCCTCCAGCGCCGCTTTATCGCCGGATTCCAGGATCACATAGCGCCGCAGTCCGTCGTCCACCCGGGCCGCCCGCAGACGGCTGTCGTCGATAACCCACTCACCCTGCCGGTCCACCATCCGCTCCCAGTCGATATCCATCGGCATAAACCCCCGCTCCCCGGCCTGAAAATGCAGATGATCGGGCGCCGAGGCGCCGCACCGGGGACCGTTGTAGAACAGCGTAAAGCGTTCGCCCAGCCCCCGGGCCAAATCGAGCATCGGACCGAATGCTCCCCGGATCCGCTGCGGGATATGTCTCATGTGAGCAATAGTTAGGTGGTCGCGAAATATCGGAAACGGATTGCACAGAAGAATATAATCTCCGTAATCCACACCCCGCTGCTCGGACGGCAGGTTATCCATGCACAGAAAGCAGCGGCGCTCGCGAATCGACCGGTCATCCACTTTCGCCGAACTGGAGACGATGCGTCCGGGATTGCACTGTACCGTCATCACAAACCCGTCGAATTCGAACGAACGCGTCTCCACGGTCTTCAGACTTTCGTATCCTTCGACGAGCATCGGCCAGTGCTTGCGCTGATGATCAAGCAACGCCATCACCCGTTCGGAAAGCGATCGCTGCGGTTCTTCCGCCCCGAGTATGCGCGAACGGTCGATCGGCGGACGGTCCGGGTTCCCGGAGGCATCCCCGGTGCCGGATGATGTCCGGTCGCTGGGTTTGTTGCTCTGTTGCTGGCTGCTTCCTTTCTTGTGGCTACTCATACAATTTCACATCTGCATATTAACTTTCCGGTAACATCCTCACGACGTCCCGGCATTGAGCTGCTGACGAGCACGCAGTTCAAAGGTGCGGATCTTGTCCTTGTAGGCGTTGTGCGCGTTCATTTTGGTGATATCGAGCGAGGCGTCGGTGTTGTCCTCCCAGCGGCGGACGCAGTAGATCGGATCATAGATGCGGCCGATTTGGTAGTGCCGGGATATAGCCAATCCGGCGGCATAATCCTCCCCGTAACTCACATTGGGGATGCGGATCCGGCGCAGTACCGGGGTAAAAAAGGCGCGCGGAGCTCCCAGACCGTTGATCCGCAGGGCGTTGTTCCGTCCATTCTCCGGGGTCCATTCACGGTGATCGACGATGCCCGGCGGAATTTCATTCAGGTCGATGTCGGTCATCTGGTAGCTGCCGACCACCATGGCGCAATCCTCCTCATCGAACGCATTCAACACCCACTGTATGGTGGTTTCGTCCTTGTACATGTCGTCGCTGTCGAGCTGGATGGCGTACTTGCCGCAATACGGACTGTGGACCGCCTCGTTCCAGCATCCGCCGATACCCAGATCCCTGCGTTCCGGAATGATGTGCACCAGCCGGTCGTCCTCCGCCGCGATTTCCTTCAGGATTTCGGTGGTTCCGTCGGTGGAGTAGTTGTCGACCACGATCAGGTTGAAATCATAGTCGGTCTGCTGGATCCGCACCGATTCAACGGCGTCGCGGATGGTCCGCGCCCGGTTTTTGACCGGAATGACAACCGACGCTTCCACCGGCCAGTCGCCGCCGGCATCTTCGACCGGTTTGAACTCCGGCTTGAGATACGCGCCGATGGCCTTCAGATGCCTGGTAAAAGCCTTCTCCATTTCGATCTGGACCTTCCGGTTTTTCGGATCGACATAGTCGAAGACCTTTTCGCCCGTTGCGCGGGTGTCGGTGGCCACCGTACTGTACAGAAACTCGGAGATGCGTGTCACCGGCCGGTCCCGGGAGATACGCAGCCGTACATCGTACCAACCAGCGTATTGAAACCCGTTTTGCGGGCCGCCGGGATCCCCCGCGCCTGAGTCCTTGCTCGTTTGACCGGGTGTTTCAGCGCCATCCTCACTTTCTGCTTCGCTGACCGCCTTTTTGAGTGCGTCGGTACGGAGCAGCACCAGCGGACCGAAATCGAAATCGTCGCGCACGCTGCCGAACTGGTAATCATTGACCGGGTGGGGCCGGACCTCTTCGCCATCCACTTCCCGGAAATCGGAATAGACGATCCCCGAAGCCGTATCGTCGGCCACCTGAAGCATCCGTTCCAGGCAAAACTGGCCAGGATCAATCTGCTTGTCATCGGTAAGCAGCAACAGATAGTCGGTGCCGGCTTGTTCGGCCATACGGCGGAAAGTTGCGCTGCTCATAGGCGCGTCCACCAGCAGGTCGGATGCCTTGTCATGAGAGATTCCGGAGGGTTTGCCGGTCAGCAAATAGATATGATCGACTGCCGGTGAACTTCCTGCGGCTTCTACGGTCTGCCGGGTGTGCGGGTGGTTGTTCGAGGGAAGAAAAAAAGTAATTTTATTTGGCATGGTATGGCGTTGGATTTTCAATGATAGAAGTTAATTCCGGGTGATTTTCGCTTTGGGAAACCGTTCAAATAACATTATTCGGTCAAATGCAATCTTAGTCTGCCTGCATAATAAAATACAGAGTCAGCCTGTCAAATATTCCTATTATAGCTATTGTAAAAGAAGACAATAGCAAATTATTCACAGCTATGCATTCGAATTTTATAAGCGATCGTACTCCTCTGGTTCAACATCCGGCACTTCTGACAGGATATCTTCAAATGCTTCGCGATTTCCTTTTTTCGCTCTTTCTTTTAAATAATCTACCGTCAGTAAGGCTGATAATTTTTCCGATACAGCCAGACTGATGAATTGATTCATCGAAACTCCTTCTTTTTGGGCCAGTTCCTTTAATTTTTTGTGGACCGACTCCGGTAGTCTTACACTTAATGTACTCATGATAATTCCTCTATTATTTTCAGATACTCTCTGGCTGTAACCACCTCTATTCCAAATTCTTTAACACCTTCAAAATCCGGCTTGTTATAGGTCACGATATATTTACAATTGGCTCGTACGGCTAATTCCAAAATCAAATCGTCTCCTGGATCTCGTAATATCGGCCGCCACAAGTAGTAAACGTCATGGCAATTACCAATCAGACACAAATAATCCAGAAACTGATCGATTTGCTCATTTGTAAAAGCCAATGTCGGCTGTTTGCTCTTTAGTACATCTTCATATTCCAGGACCAACGGAACAGAAAGATTAATTTTAAATTTTCCAGAATGAAGCAGAGAAAACAAACGAAAGGATGCTCCTCTTCGGGATCTTAATGCAGAATAGACGACATTTGTGTCGATTATAATTTGACATTCATTCATAATGGTATTATATATAATACCACAATTAAAATCAAGTTAGCCGTCTTCTGGCAGGCCTGACATTCGATTCCGCCCGTTCCAGTTGCTCCAGGCTCCAGCGCGGTGTTTACGGCTGTTCAAGACGCTGTTCAGCAATATTGCATATTCCTTGCAATAAGACTAAAACCTTTTTAGTTTCATAATGAAACCACACCTGACTCACCCCTTGTTGTATGCCAACAAATATCACTATAAAAGGAATTCCCGACGATATTTATCAGAAGCTTAAGCTTCAAGCTGAAAAGCCTCATCGTAGTGTGAACAACGAAGTCATTATGACGCTTAAAAGCTCTTTGCAGAGTAAAAGACATGACCCCGACATTCTCATCGACCGAGCCAAAGAGCTAAAAAAGAGAGCGAGGGGATCTTTGTCTATTGAGGAAATTCAGCAAGCTATCGATCAGGGACGCCCATGATCGTCGCTGATACCAATCTGATTAAACGAATCCTCATGCTCATCATATGATTGTGAATTTGTGGCGCTTGCATCAGAATTTGATGTTCAGCTCGTAACGTTTGATAAAAAAATTCTTGCTGAATTTCCCGGGATTGCGATTCACCCTGAAGAATTCGTGGATGGAATTTAACTTCCGCCTGCAATGTGCGATCCGGAGTACCATAATGGCTTTCTCTTCATCCCTGACTTGACACACGATGCGATATTCTCCCTTTTTGTATTGTCACAAGCCTCACATTCGGCCTTTCAACGCGCTGCTTACGGCAACCGCACTTGCCACCATTCTTGCCGCCATAGTGTTTTTACCAAAAACGGCATTCCCGGTCGACTCATCATCTCTTTTCCCCCGTCAATCCTCTCTTTTCCCTTGGCAATCCCCTCTTTTCTCTCAACAATCCCCTCCGTTTTCCCCGCAATCCCCTCAAATACTGGTGGAAGCTGAGCAGGATTATTTCATGAACCCGCAATGGTCACCCTGCGGCAATTATATCGCTTTCACTTCCGCCCGATACCAGGGTATCCGGATCGTCGAGCCCGGTGGCGGACCGATAAGTGTACTCACCGATGAAGCGTCGGCAGGCTACGGATTCCAATGGTCGCCCGACGGCACAAGCATCGCCGCCCGGACCGTACGCTATGACCGCGAACGTTTCCGGCTTCACGCCATCAAGGTTTTTGACATCACCTCCGGATCGGAACAGGCACTTTCCGACTATACACGGGAGCGTACCGGTCTGCCGTACTGGACCGAATCGGGCCGAAGGATCGCCTTTCTTCGTGACGATTCGCTGACCACCCGTAACGTGGCGGGTGCCGGAGCATCTGATGATGATTCAACTTCGGTTGATTATCTCTACCTGGCACGCGACAACCACATCGAAAAATATGCAACGGATACTGAACCGATCCGGAAATCCGAAATACATCGGTTCGACCATGACCGCATTCTCAACCTGAGTCTATCACCCGACCGTCGCCTGCTGGCGTTTCAACTGGCCGGCTCAGAAATATATGTCATGGATACCGGCGGCGACAACCTGTGCCATCTTGGCCGGGGCGAGAATCCGGTCTGGATGCCCGACGGTAAACACCTGCTGGTCACGGTAAGCGAGGACGACGGACACCATATTACCGGGTCCGAT
Source organism: Balneolales bacterium (assembly GCA_007132495.1). Classification (GTDB taxonomy): domain Bacteria; phylum Bacteroidota; class Rhodothermia; order Balneolales; family Natronogracilivirgulaceae; genus SLOL01. The sequence goes on along the minus strand of SLOL01000024.1, from coordinate 739 downwards.
ATTCTCGCCGTGGACATTTCCACCGGTGAACGCTACAAGCTGACCTCCCATACCGGTCAGACGGCCATGAATCCGTCGGTTTGTCCGGAGGGCAAACGGCTGGTGTTCAGCGATGATACCAACGGAACCCTGTACATCATGACCATACGCTAACGCATATCCTCAAATTTTACAGACATTTTGCCTCCGGAGAAGCGCAATGTATCAGGATAACGGCCCGAACGAGGCTCCAGGAATGAATCACTAACAATCAGAGTAAATTCAAATTCCGCCCGCATGATCATTTCGTCATAATCAATTTCTTTAATGTTGACATAGTGGGTTTGTGTGGTATCGACCTTAGGATACCTTGATACTCCGAAATCGGACTTTGATTCACCGAATGTAACCCTGTCAGGCACCAACTTATCTTCGTTATCCGCCCATTCCACGATATCTTCATCCGGTGAAATCTCAAAATAGAATAATAGCAACTCACGATAATAACTGTCATAATATCTTGTGCAAACGAACCTCATCTGCGTAACATCTCTACTGGTTATCAATCGTACCCTCGATGAGGAATAAGTCGCCGACCTCTCCTTAGGATGATATTCATCCCAGGATTTATCATTAATGTCTACATCAATTTTGCAAAACGGCAAATCTTCATCTTCTCTTAACATATCTTTGCTCGTGTTTGTAACATCACAGCTAAAACTGGCAATAAATAAGAATACAATCAGTATAAGATGCATTT
>SLOL01000082.1 GCA_007132495.1 Balneolales bacterium | reverse complement strand
TAGAAACGAGAAAAGATTCATCAAGTTCTTGAAAGCGATAGCGAAGTTTGACCGGAAGACATTCGTCAAGGAGAATGCGAATCATGAAATCTTGGTGAGACGTTTCTGAGCTCGTTCAATAAGGGCAATAGCTTGATCTCTTTTAACGGAAGGAAAATCATCCAGGAAAACTTCGAGTGAATCACCGGATTTAAGATAATCCCAAAGTGTTTTAATGGGTACACGGGTACCCTTAAAGACAGGAGTGCCACCGAGAATGTCTTTATTGCGAGAAATTACTTTATTTGGCTTATCAGCAATCATAGAACGAATTTACTCAGTAAAACGGTAAAAAAAAACGAAAATAGGAGAGAGGGTACACATTCAAGAACGCATAGGGATTTATGAACGTATGGAGCAATTTCAACTTGCGCGGAGTATCAAGAATGCGTCGTGAACGTTTTATTGGTGACTTTGAAGAGGTATCTAACTCTTTATCAACCTGCAAAAACACGAATAAGGAATTTGCTGACGATGATCGAAATTGATGATTACTTACCACTTTTTCAATGCAAATAAGTTACAGGAAACGGTCATTATGTGCTATGAACCGGTCACTCCTTAGGTGAACGAGCGCCAAATCATATTTCCGGTCCTCCTTCGCAGTTTTTGTGTCGTTGTTTTTCTTATCCGACTGTCGTTGGCCGGTTGCCGGCCAACCCGGGACGACGGGAATTCTAATTGTCGTCGGCAAAATCATCGGCTGTGAACCTGCCGATGAATCCCACTTTTATCACATTTGTTGCAGCTTTTATTCAAGCCCGGGCATGATGCTTACACCATTGCAGTTTTATTCAGGTACCAAGGGGGCGTTTGCGTTTTTCCGGGCTTTTTACTCGTATTATAAAAACCGGAAGATTTCCGAAAGTGATCTTCATGCACAGATCTTCTTTATACCCCGCCTTCCGGAATGAGCTCAGCCAGGATCGTTTCCGGGGGGTCAGGGCGGTTACTTCGCGGATACCCTTCCGTGCACAGGCCTGCGCAAAGTTTTGATATATTAGATCAATCACATGGGGACTGCCGATCCGCAGGCCATAGGGAGGATTTGTGACAATGCACTTAACCGCGTCATCCTCAAGGTAGTTGAGATTTTCCGCGATTCCGTGGTAGAGGGTCACGTTGTTTTCCCATCCGAAATGGGCCAGATTCTGTTTCATGCCACTGACACTTTTCATAAACCGGTCGCCGGCTCTGATATCCTGGGGGCAGGGATGGGCAGCGTCCGTGCGAACGGCACTTTGAAGTTTATCCCGGATGGTTTCCGGGTCCAGAAACCGGAGATTCCGGAATAAAAACTGCTCGTGATCATAATACATGCCGGGAATGCGACCGGTGCACTGCATGTATGCGACCATGGGAATGGTACCGCCACCGGCAAAGGGATCCAGAAATCCGCCCATTTCTTTCCATGAAGACAGATGCAGCAACGCCGCGGCAAGGGGAGGCTTGAGTCCGGCCGTGTGGATGAAGGGGCGTTTGATGCGGTGCTGCAGTGGCTGACCCGAAGTATTGATCATAAGCAGCAGATTACTGCCGGATAATTCGGCTACGAATTGGACATCCGGATCGTTGAGGTGCACCACAGGGCGTTCATCGGCATCAAACAATTCGAAATGCCGGGTGATGGCCGTCCCGGTTTCCCGGGCGACATCCACCGAGGTAAAATCATGGCTCCCCTGCCTTCTCCCCACAACCCCGAACGTTTGCCGGGGTTTCAGGTATGTGGAGTAATCGATGGTTTCGGCGGCCCTCCGAATTTCGCGCAAGTCCGGGACCTGAAACTCGCCCAGCAGCAGATAAACCCGGTTGACGGTAAAGGGATACAGGTTCAGCAGGGCAATGTCACCGTCGCTCACATTTCGTATTAGTACTTTTGACGATTTCAGTTTGGACGACTCCCAGCCCAGGGAAGCCAGCTCTTCCATGACGATCGCCTCAACTCCTCTATCGCATGATATAACCGCATCCATTGGCTGAACCTCGTCTCTTATCCATCAACCCACAGTATTCCGGTGAAACAACCCGCTGAATTAGCTCGCTGTATTTCGCTGAGTCAAACCACTGATTTTCGCTGAGTCAACCCGCAGTTTCCCGGTGAAACTGAAGATGATGGAATTGGCTTTTATTGTTATCTGTCACATTTCGGAATATACAAAGGGTCGGCATCCGGATTGTACATGGATTTTCTTCATCATCCAACCGGCTGCCGTTGACGACTAAAACCCTTTGCGGACCGGGGGTGGAGCTATTTCGTCGTCCATGCGTCTGCGATCACCTCCATTCCGCTGATCCTGGCCATTCCCCCGGGAAAACCGGTAACGAAACGATATCCACAACGGAACGGCAGAAAGTAAAATGTTTCCGTCGGTTCGACTTTCAAATCCACTGGCTTCCATACGGTATCCATGGTAGGTGAACTTTCTCATCAGGGGCAGTCCGCTGGTCGCTCCGATATAACCACCGGATCCGACAGTTTTTCCCACCGATACCAGGTACATGGCGCTTTCATAAACGGATCGTTGTATTTCGATTAACGGAGTGGCGTAGTGCAATGAGGCTGCCAGCGTGTACCCGTTTCCAAAGCCGGTGTAAGCCGACAGACCGGTTTCCCATGACAGGGTGTGCCGCCGCGGGATCCCCATCTCCAGGGAATATGCATGAGGACCGGTCCGCACATCAGCCACCTTGACAAAAGGCTGGATTCCCGAACGTATTCCCAGACCGATATTTCCGGAAAGCTGAAGCCCCAGTTGCCGGATGTCACCTGCGTTATACATCACCGAGTCGAAATAACCTGCTGTATTCAGGGTGGTCAGACGGTGGATCGCATCGGATTCCTGCCGGCTGAAAACTTTGGCCGTCAGGTAGGAATCGCCGAACATCCTGTGATACTGCAGGGTCAGTTCCCGGGTCGTTGCCGGCCCAAGGGCCGGATTCCCCGAATGGACGGAGTACGGGTTGTCCGCAACAGGACCGGGACGCAACTGATACAGGTGCGGACGGACCAACGAGGTGCTATACGCCAGCCGGACACTGTGTGGCCGCTCCGGCAGTTTGAAATGCAGCGAAACGTCGGGAAAGAGGGTGACCGATCCGTTTTGTGCTTCGGATGATCCTTGCCGCCGGGAAAAATACTCCGTTCTTATACCGGCTTGCATATTTATTATACGACTGTCGTGTATCAGTGAACTGTGTGCAGCCAGGATTTCATCACGGTATCGGAAATCGGGAATGGCGGCATCGCGGATTGACTGACCGCCGGCAAGAACACCGGTATGCATCCGGACTTGATGCCAGACCGGAAGTGACCAGTCGGCTTTCAGCCGATAGGATCGTTGGAATGATTCGGTGATGGTTTCATGCCGGTATCCGCCGCCGGAGTTTCCGGCATTACCGGATTTTCCGGCATTATTGAATATTTCAGCATTACCGAATTTTCCGGCGACACCGGAGTTTATGGAAGCATCGAAGCCGTCGGTAACACTTATCAGGTCGTACCGGATATGATTGTGTGTTTCCAGCTGATGATATCCGGCCGAGAAGTTAAACTCGTGTCCCCCGGTCCGGGCAGGTGCCAGTCGGTAGTGCAGTGAATGATAGATGGCGATATTTCGGTCCTCGTCGCGCCGGTCTATGTGGGAACGTTCCATGTATCCACCATTGTCAGAAGAGATTACCATTCCGTTGTGTTCGTTTGACCAGGGATTGGTCCAGCCGTAATAACTCAGTTCGCTGCGTTCACCGAAATCATAATCCAATCCGTAATGAAACCGATGTGACCAATAGTTTTGACGCATCTGTCCGATGGTTTGCCGGCCAGTGGATCCCATACCGTATAATGAGGGTATGTCTGCTTCCACCTCATTCAGGCTAGAATTTTCTTCAATATCGAAGAAACTGAACTCGCCATTCCACGAGGTGAAGGCACGCAAATTGCCACGGCCGTAATGCAGGTTGTATGAGGGAAACAGATACATTTCGGATGTGGAAGTCGGTGCATCCAGATTCAGATGACCGGCAATATATGAGGCGGGTTTATCATGAAGTACGATATTGATCACCACACCGGTTTCGGCATCGTACCGGGCGGGTGGCGTGTGCAGAACTTCGACCTGGCGGATGTCATCCGGGTGGAGCTGGTTCAGGAAGCTGCGGTCACGCTCCCGGTTATCCACCAGAATGAGGACTTCCCGCCCCCCTTCGAATGCGATGTTCTGCATAATGTCAACCCGGAAGCCGGGTATGTACCGCATCAGGTCGGTTCCCGAAGAGGAGATCTGCTTCAACTCTTCGCGAATATAATAGACGGTACGGTCGGATTCGGTCCGGGCGTGGACCGGCACAGCACGGATGACGGCTTCTTCATGGTGCAGCAGGGCGGGCTGAAGCCGGATGACCCCGAGTCCGGTATGAGGAGCCCCGTCGGTTTCAAGACGAATATCCAGCGTTTCGTAAGCTACCGACCGGATCTGCAGACGAATAAGGGTCAAACCGGGATTTTTCCATTCGGAAGCAGTGAAACCGGGATCGTCCTGATCTTGAGTATCCGGACTGTGGATGTTTTTTTCAAGAGTGTCCGTGGCGGGTACCTCCAGCCGGAAATATCCGTCGGGGCCGCTGGTGGTGCCGGTCAGCAGATGAACTCCGGTGCTGTCATATAAAGCGATGTGTACGTAGGGAACCGGCTGCCCGTCTTCGGCGTCAACCAGCGTACCACTGATGACCTGAAAGGAAGCGGGTGAATGACTCATGGTTGGCCGGCCGGCAATGGCCGTGGAGGATTGACCGGTTGCAGAAAGTACACCGGCAGCGAGCAGAATCAGGGCCGGAATAACGGCCGGGATCAGGGAATTTTTCATCGTTTTCCTCGGGGTGTGATAGGTGGATTGCATACAGATTCTGTATGAATCTACGCAGGAAAACGGGTCCGGTAAGGGAAAATGGGACAGACAGCCGTTTTTGACACCAGCGGGAAAGGGACCGATCCCATTCTGTGACCAAACGTACTTTTCTGTGACGAATGGGTGATGGCAGGCGTGCTGGTGATCTGTTAGCGGTCCGGTTTTCGGCAAACAGCAGCGTGCGGATTCACCTATAAACAGACAGACGTATGCGGGGCAATGATGTGCGGATTATGGCAATGATCGCAATGAGCGTTCGGCCTTTCGAAACGTGGAAACCCGGCTTTTGGATACGGGTACGAGGGTGTCCGTTCCGTCCAGTATGAGCTGCAGACCAAAGCTCTGACGTTCCGTCCGGAGAATCTTGTCGAGATTGATGATATAGGCCCGGTGGACGCGCATGAATCGGGACCAGGCCGACAGCTGTTCTTCGATGCTGCTGAGTGTACACCGGACGATGACTTTTCGCATGCGTCCCCCACGCAACAGATGGAAAATCACATAATTTCCTTCTGCGGTGGCATATACAAATTCATTAGGCAGAAAACGCAACTCCTCGTTCTTCAGAGGCGTGTCGATCTCTATCGGTGTTCCCGAGGAAGGGCTGGATTCGAGGGTTGGGCTGGGTTCGTCATCCGGAGCGGGCCTGTCGGGAGGACGCTGTTCACCGGTTGCTAATCGGCCACCGGCCCGACCAGGATTACCGGAGGTCAGTTCGTCGTATCCATTTTCGAGCCGCAGAAAATAACGAATGTAGAGATTAACCCCGGTCGGAATCAGAAACGGGATAACACCGATCAGATAGGTCTTCAGCAGAGAATCGGCCAGGGTCAAAAAGTTCCAGCGGTATATCGACGGTTCCAGCAGGAATCCGGCAAAATAGACGACGTTTCCGGTGACCGTCAGTATGAGGATGATGGCCCCGAACTCCCGGCCGATGGTCCAGGGGACCGGTGGAGCGAACCACCTGGTGTGGACCAGCAGACGCACACTCGCGTATACAGCGAGTCCGCTCACCATGCAGTAGAGGGCCATGGTGAGTCCGTAATATTGCAGCACTCCGTCACCGACATCGAGTGGACGGTAAAACCACAGAAACAGGAACGTCATTGCGGCGAAGATCAACGCCCCTGAAAACGGGTGACGGATGATATAGTTTTGTGGAAAATCCGGGTTCATTCAGTAATGTATGAAATACCTGCGATCAGACAAATACCCGGATTACTCCGGTTTGTTCTGAGGCAGGGATTCCAGGATCCCTGAGCTCTTTGCCCCATTCGAGTTCCAGTGAGCCCATATCAAATCAGCGTCCGGAGATGGAATCAAAATGATCTCTTCGTCTATTCTCCCCGGCGGCTCACTTGACCAGCATCATCGCACGCGTCTCCACCACGTCGCCGGTCACCATTTCGTACAGATACACACCGCTCGACATACTCCGGCCATCAAAACGCACCTCGTGCCAGCCCGCCGACTGTGTTTCATCCACCAGCGTGGTAACACGTTGTCCAAGAGGGTTATAAATGGTGATGCGGACATGACCGTTTGCCGGCAGACCGTAGCGAATCTGCGTATCCGGATTGAACGGATTCGGATAGTTTTGATTCAGTTCGATCTGTTCCGGGACATCGGAGGCTTTGGCCACAGATGTAGGCACTTGCGTGGTAAATGACCAGGTATCCGACCAGTCGCCGGTCACCCCTTCCTGCCAGGCGCGAAGACGCCAGTAGTAGGTGGTCTGCTCATCCAGTTCATCGAGCCCGTACGATTCAGAATCCGAATACAGATGTGACGATACGATCAGATCCCCGTCAAACCCGGAATCTACGGAAACCTGCAGCTGAACACTGTCGGCATCCGCCGGGTTTTTCCAGGTCAACACCACATCATCGGCATCAATATCCCCGGCTTCGTTTGCCGGAGAGCTAAGCACCGGTACACCCGGCTCGATCTCTTCATCGTCTTCTCCGTAGGTGAGGCGAATATCCGGTAACTCGGCCCAGGTGTATCCATTTCCGGGAGCATTCGCCGGATCCACCTCATCCTCGCCGTACCAGAACAGGGACAGATTCTCGTCCCGGCTCGTGGCATAAAAACTGATATCATTGAGAGCATTCCCCAGATCACGATCATCATCGCTGAACACCCCGATCACCAGGTTTTCAGAAGCATCGTATTCAAATGGTTCGGCCAGCTCCAGATCCAGCCAGTACGATTCGGCCGCCTGCTCCATCTTCATCGGACCATCATACACCAGGGTCATTTCGGAAACCGGTAGCCAGGAATCGCTGTCTTCGAAAGCGTCGACCCCGGTAGTTCCCATGTAGACCTGGACATCCAGTTCAGCGTCGGCTTCTCCGAGGTAGTGATAGGCAAGCGTCGTGATGGTGCCGGAACGTCCGATCTCGGATCCCGGAAAGAGCGTCTGGATCCACGCCGGATTTTGACTCGGATAGATCGGATAATAGCCGACACCCCAATCCTGATCCCCGACAACGATCATGTTCTCACCCGCAGCGGTCATGAAACTCCAGACTTCACCTTCGGCTTCGCCTACCGTGTTGGACTGATCCACCCGCCAGTAGTAGGTCTGGTAGGGTTCCAGGGGAGCTTCCAGTCGCTCTACGAGGGAGTCGGCCGACAGCGAATCGATCGCTTCTCCCTGATAGATCATGTCATCATCTCCAAGTAATTCTGAGGTGCCCAGATAGACCGTCACCTCATCCGGGAAGCGCTGATTCTCCCAGGAAAGTGCCGCATTACCCGAAACATTGGCTTCCCCGTCGGCAGGATAAGGTTCGGTTGCCGCGCTAAGCGGGTTAACGGTCAGCGATACGGGGATTTCGTTTTCGATGCCGGCGGCGTCGTTGCCGGTGATCTCAAGGGTGGCCTCGTAGACGCCGGATTCCAGCCCGGACGGATCCAGAGAGACCATAACCGGGTCCACCGATCCTGCCTCCGCCGTTCCGGAGGATGCATCCGTCTCAATCCAGCCGGCTTGTGAATCTTGTTCATCGGACGAATTGCCGGCTTGTGCCGTGGAACTGATTTTACCCTGCACCGGAGCATCGGAAGCATCAATGACCAGATTCCAATCCAGGGCCTCGTCGCCCAGGTTGGGCACGTAGACCGGTACATCGACGGACTGATCCTGATGAAGGGCCAGGGTGAGATCGGTCTGGTAACGTCCGGCGACCGGTCCCGAAGTGCCCTCTGATAGCTCGGGATAACGCGCAAGGTAGGCACTGCCCGAGCTTCCGGTGAAGCGGAAATCACCCCAGGTCCAGAGCTCACCGTCGATTTCGGCTACGCCGTCGCGGATGTGTTCGCGGCCGTCGGCCCCGCCGATGATGTGCCACTTTCCGGTGCCCATATCATGCCGGGCGATGCCGTCGTAATCCCACGTTTGCGTGCCGTCAATATGGGAAATACGGCCGGCCGCGTAGACAGAGTTTCCGGCAACCGTCAATCCCCGGACATACGAGCCGAAATCTCCTGACCAGGCCACCCAGCTTTCGGTTTCCGGATGCAGCACCTGCAAACCGGAGGAGAGTTCCACAGAGGTCTCATCCCCGTCATCATCGTAAAAATTGACGATGCCGGACCCGCTGCCCGCTATGTAGAGATACTCGCCATCTTTATGCAGATCGACGATACCGCTGGGTAGTAAAAGGTACCCGGGAACCCAGTTTGCTGCGCCGGTCTCAAGATCCAGACACATTACATTGCCCGGTGCCATGGGACGTATATCGCTGGTGATCCAGAGCGCCGCGTAAAGACAGTTTGCATCGCGGGTCATGGCCAGGGCGTAATGATTGTGAGCGGCGACCTGGTCTCCAAGATCCGGAAAGCCGAAGGTATCGTCATCCAGGTCATATCGCACCAGACTTCCGCGGCCGGACGGATCATCCTGACCGAAGACATTATCAAACCGGCCGCTGATATAGAGGTGCCGATCAACAACCAGCATGTCGGTCATCATGAGGTTGAACATGCCGTCCTGTGAGAGGCGTCCGAGCGGATTCCAGCGCTCTTCGATGCTGTTCCACTCGAGCACATTACCGCTTTCGGTGTCGCCATCCGGCCAGGTGATGGTCCGGGTGCCGACCGCCGCATAACCGGTGCCCGTGGATGGATCAGCCGTCACCCGGAAGCCCCTGCTGTCTTCCCACGGTGTAATCAGGGTTTCCGAGGGCACAAACAGTCCGGATTGCCGATCGAAAACGGCAGCATGTGGATAGAGAAACATCTCACCACGATTGGCCACATGATGGAACTCACCGGCCAGAAAGAGTGTATCGCCCAGGGCGGCCAGGTCGGTAACAACGTCGGAGACACCGGTCCCGAGCGCATGCCAGGACTCACCGTCCCACCGGGCGATACGTTTGATTCTCCGGTGCTCAGTCAATTCATCCCCAAACTCGGCACGGTCGAACTTGCCGGCCACATAGACTTCATCCTCTTTCAACAGAATCGCCCGAATGGTTCCCCTGGATCGAACCGTCGCATCGGTGGCTCCGCCATCGGTAAAACCCTGCCCGGTCGGACTCTCGCCCCCGGCATTGGTCACCATTTCACCGGCATCGACATCGTACCTCGCATAGGAATTGGCCGTAAGAGGCTCCTGTCCGTCTGTGGCGGCCGTCTCAAACCAGCCACCCAGGTGGAGGATGTCGCCATCCGGGACAATTTCCCGGACACTGCCCCGGTTTTCGTCAAAAACGCTGTGCCACTGGGCACCATCCCACCGGGCGAGTGTGCGTACATCCACCTCCTCTTCCCGGTCGCCGTCGTTGAAGGCGGTCCAGAGGGTTCCGCCCACATAGAGATCCCCGTCATCGTGAAGATAAATGGTATGGACGGCCGGATTGGGCAGTCCCGGGTATTCATCGCTGATGCCACCGCCGACCTGTCGCCAGCGTCCATCGTAATAGGCTACTCCGCCGAGTATAATGCTTTCGTTTGTCTCCTCCTGGGCATTCCAGTTGACGGCCGTTCGGAAGTTACCTCCGAGAATGAGCCGGCTGTTGGCATCGTCATAAATAAGATCATCCACACAGGCGCTGACCCCGTTTTCATCCTCCGTACCGGCCTTCAGCGGTTGCCATTCGGATCCGTCCCATAGCGCAACACGGTCCAGCGAGCGCGATCCGCTCTGACGGAAACAACCGCCGGCATACAGGGCGCCGTTTTCGTTGACAACCAGAGCCCGTACAGAGCCATCATCAAGACCGCTGCCCATGGTGGACCATTCGCCGGTATCGAGACTTTTCCGTGCGATCCGGTTGGCGGTCATCTCCGCTTCACCTGGTGGGGTAACAGAAGTGAATGTTCCCGCGGCATAGAGGATGTCATCGTGAATCAACATGGTCTCGACATCGCCGTCAAAATCAGCTACGGGGTGCCACTGTTCGCCGTCCCAACGGGCAAGACCGGATGAGGCATGGGGACCGGCATGATCAAAACTTCCGGATACGAAGATATCGCCGTCAGGGGTCTCAATCATATCCGAAGCCTCGTCGGAAAGGCCAAGGCCGAATTCACCATCCCACCGGGTTTGAGCCGTAGCGGACTGAATAGAAAGAATCAGGACTACAGAAAAGAGGTAGAAGCCTGCGTAACGTTTTTTCATACCATTCGGGATTTGTGCTCTCTTTTATTCGATAAAAGCATTAAATCTCGAGGAATCAGGACGAAAAGTCAAATTTTTGTTTGATTTATCGGTATCCGATTGATTATACATACGAAAATGTCACCTGGATGATGGTGATATGAATATTTAATCGCCCGGGCATGAATGTGATGTATGCGGCAGCCGAGATACTTCTGTTGCGGGATTAATACGCCGGCTGGCATGAGACCGGTTCGGAGATCACTAATGCGCCGGCTGGCACGAGACCGGTTCGGAAATCACTGACCGATACCTTTCCGCACCATGGTTCCCCACTCTTTATTGCCCTTCAGATAGTCAAACAGACCGCGGACTCTCCACCAGGCGTGAAGCTGCCGAAAGCCCAAATTTTCAAATACCGCATAAACGGCCAGCAGGATAACATCACGGGGACGTTCGTAGCGCCGGGTTGTCATCTCTTCCAGCAATACTGCACTAATGGAGAGTATGACCCCCAATACAACGGCAAAGACCAGGAATAACAAGGCAAAAGTTACGTTAATGGCTCCTAACCACCAGGAAATACCGACAATAATAAATCCGGATAATTCAATTACGGGTGCCAGTAGTTCACCAAACAGAAAAAACGGCATGGCAATCATCCCCGGTTTGCCGTATGAGGGGCGCAACATCATATCTTTATGCCGGAACAAGGTATCCGCCAGTCCCCGATGCCAGCGGTTTCGTTGTTTGGAGAGCGTTTTCCAGTCCTCCGGCACTTCGGTCCAGCAGACCGGTTCCGATATGAAACGGATGCGGTACGGTATTTTTTTATCCCGGTGATATTTATGAAGACGTACAACCAGCTCCATATCCTCTCCAACCGTATTGTGGAGGTAGCCACCGGCTTTTATAACGGCTTTCCGGTCGAAGACCCCGAAAGCGCCGGAGATCACCAGGAGGGAATCGAGGTAATCCCAGCCAATACGTCCGAACAGAAAGGCCCGCAGATATTCCACGGCTTGAATGCGCCCAAGAAAAGTTTTCGGCAGAAGCACCTGATCGACCATGCGATGTTTGTAGGTGCAGCCATTGGCCACACGAATAACTCCACCGACCGCGATGGTATTTTCATCCTCCATAAATACCCGAAGCATTTTGACGATGACATCCGGTTCAAGCATGGAATCGGCGTCCACAGCACAAATCAAGTCTTTTGTCGCAATGTTGATTCCGGCATTCAGGGCATCTGCCTTTCGGCCGTTTTCCTTGTCAACCACAACCAGCCCGGGATACCGTGGAGATGAGTAAATTTGCCGGATGGGTTTATGATTCAAAAAACGGGGACGGTAACGGTTATCGGGCTGCAGTTTATAGTACCGGATGAGTGTTTCCAGGGTATGGTCCGAGCTGCCGTCATTGACCACAACCACTTCCAGATTTGAATATTTGACATTGAGCAGCGCATTTACCGAGGGGATGATGGATTGTTCCTCATTATAAGCCGGTGCGATGATGCTTACGGGCCTGTACAGGTTGGTGCTGTAGACACCGGTCAGTTTGAAAATCTGGTCAACATCCTTGTATCTCCGGACATTCCGGTACGATGCCCAGATCAGAAACATATAAAACAGATTGACGAACAGAAAGTAAGCCAGCACCAGGACATTGATCACAAGAAGAATATTAAAAACTGTAGACATACTCCCCTCCGCTTCGCTTCATTTCTTCCCATTCAGGAAGGATATTTTCCGAGAAGGCATTTTCCCGCAAATAAACCAGGTCCATTTTCAATAATGCCTGTTGTGCGATAATCCGGACTTCCAGGTCGGGATCATGTGCCAGCTGCAGCAGGATATCTGTTAACCGGGGTTCCTTTTCAACCGAAAAGACCTGGGCTACCTGAAGCCGGACATTGGTGAACGGTGATTCCCAAAGTTTATAGTTTTCAATTTCCGGTAAGATCTGCTCGGCCGATAATTCATGAAGCACCCGTATCAGGGTCGATGTAAGAATGCCGGACCGATCTTCGGGAATGACTCTGAGTAATAACCCATGCAGGTCTTTTGAATACTGGTAAAAACCAAGGTCCGGGAACATGGCAATGACGGCAGCATTGGTTTTATCCGGGATGGTATAATCCATCACATAGAAAACCAGTTTTTCGGCGGCCTCCAATTTTTCGGAATATTTCCCATAGTATTTGAAAATAATATCATTTACGGCCATTGATGCATTTTGCTTGCGATGCAAAAAACGGTGCAGCGCCTGATCCCGGACATGGCGGTTATTGGAGTTTATGAGGGCAAGGGTGGATGCATAGGCAATGACATTGTAAGGGTGCTGCTGAAGTATGCTCAGGCGTCGAATTGATTTCGGATCGATTCTGGACTTTTGGGAAAAATACATGCACGCCTGTGCCACATGCATGGGCCTGCGTGAGCGCAGCTTCTTATAGAAATATTTTTTGAATTCAGGCAATTCAAGCAGAATTTGAAGCATTTTACGCTCTGGCCCGGACAGATTGTCAATCATGATGTTGATATTTCGATGGACCACCATCAGCTCGTAACGTTTATGTACGTGTGCTGAAAACTCCTGGATATTGAGCTGATTATCCAGATATGCGAAAATCAGGGGCTGAAGGCGCTCTTCCGTTTTGTTCTCTCTTTCTATCTGACGGCCGAGCATATACCGGTGAAGGGTGGTATACAGGAAGAGCAACAGGAATATGCCCGCAAAAACCACTAAAACTACGGTTATAACTGCAATCGCATGCTGTTCAATGAAAGGAATAATCATTGCCGGGAAAGGGATGAGAGGGCTCTTTCTATCCGAATTAACAAATTATCAATATTAAACGGTTTCTGAATATAGTCATGAACACCAAGTTCAAACAATGCCTTCACTTCACTGGTCATCTCTTTTCCGGAAAGCACGATGATGCGGTTGGGGTCAATAATCTTAAACTCCTCCACTTGTTCGGCCACCTCCCGTCCGTCAATACCGGGCATCATCATGTCCAGAATGACCAGGTCGGGCTTTAAAACACCGATGGCTTCCAGTCCATCAATGCCATTGTCTTTATGGTGGACATCGTAACCCTTTTTGGTCAGGCGAAACTTGATGAATTTCGCTACTGCCGGGTCATCATCAATAATCAGAATTTTTGAATTCATAACGGATTATTCCGGTATTTCAACCTTAAAGATCGTCCCTTTTCCAGGGGCGGACTCAACGTGAACTTTGCCTCTGTGCAATTCTACGCTTTTCTTTATCAACAACATTCCCAGGCCACTTGTTTCTTCCCCTTCAGTGCCCCTGCGGTGGTGCGACTTGTCCCCGGAATAGAGCCCCTTTATCTGTTCATCAGTCATTCCCACACCCGAGTCCCGAACCCGCAACGTGAGGCTCCTGCCATTGGAATCATCCCGTTTCAGGGACAAGGAAACCCGCCCCTTCCGCGGTGTGAATTTGATGGCATTGCTGAGCAGGTTTCCGGTGATGTGCTTCCATCGTTCCGGGTCCAGCTTAAATACCAGCTTGTCGGGCATGTCAATTTGAATTTCCTGTTCCTTCAGCAGCGCAAAAGATTTATGCAGTACGATGACATCATGAGTTTCTGCAACCACATCCACCTCTTTCCGGTTTAATGCAAAGGTTTCATTTCTCAGGTAATCGGAATTCAACATCACATTAACAATGCCCAGCATGTGTTTCCCGGCATCTTCCATAATACCATAGATTTCCTTTTTTTCCTCATCCGCGGTTTCCTGATACAGATACTCTGCAAAACCGACAATACCCATGAGCGGATTCCGCATATCATGGCTTACAATCCGCATCAATTCATCTTTGGCCTTGTTCTCTTCATAAAGCTTTTTGTTAAGCATGTTCAGCTCCATTCGTGAGACCACTTCATCGGCAAGAGTGCGCAAGGCTCTTTTTTGGGAGAGGGTCAATGCATTGGGCTGCCGGTCGACCAGACACAGAGAGCCTATGTTATAGCCGTCAGGGGATTTGAGTGGAGTTCCGGCGTAATACCGAAGTTGTGTGTCACCGGTTACAAAGGGATTATTCCGGAAAAAAGAATCGGCATGGGCATCCCGTACCTCGAAAATATCATCCTGCATGATGGTAAACTGGCAGAAACTGTCCGTCCTTTTAACGGTTCCCCCCTCTTGACCAAAACACGCCTGTTGAAACATCTCGTTTTCTTCAATCAGATTCACAAAAACGATCGGAACATTACAAAACTCTGAGGCAAGGCGTGTCAGGTTCTCAATGGCCTGATCATGCAGAGGCAGCTCTCCCTGAGGCACATAGCGACGAAGAGCTCTTACCCGCTCTTCATCATCTTCCGGAACCGGGGGTGCTTGCGATTCAAGCCATGATGAATTTGACATAATACGCTCAGCGGATTATTGCGCAATTATTTGATGTTCATTTAATTCTGATAAATAATATATACTGCGGCATGCATTTTAGTAAAGATAAGTCTAACATTGCAGTATGCAATTTACTTTGTTTTAAGGCACGAAACAGAAGGTATCAATATCAACCAACAAAACAGATGTTTTTTCTGACTCGTTCGTCTTCGGAACTATTTACGCAAATACCTCTGTATTGCATCTTATTGATTATTATGCTCCAGGCTCCTGTTTGCCGGGCAGAAGCAGCAGACGGAACGTATCAGGCGGGAATTGAACAGCGCGGAAATTTTTTTTCCAGGGTTTACGATGCGCAGTATCAAAGTTCGTTTCATATCGGTACAAATCGTCCATCCGGAAGCTATATGCTGCGGATACACAGAGGTTTTCGTTTTGATCAACATGCCTACCAATGGGAGCTGGAAAGTTATCCGGTGCTGTCTGACCGCTTTTATGCTTACGCCGCTTATGCGTATTCCGATTCTGAGATTTTTCCGCTCCATCGTGCCGGATTGGAACTGTTTTCGGCACTTCCCTGGCGACTCGAGGGATCTCTTGGATTGCGTTATCTTGATTTTGAACCCGGTACTGAAACGGTAATGATCACGCCTTCTTTGAGCCACTACTTCAGTGCATTCATGATAACAGTCCGACCTTTTTTTATTTTCAGCGATGGTGGCTCCGGTCAGACCTGGCTGGGGGCATTCCGCTGGTTTTTTAATGATAGCGAAGATTACCTGCTGATCCGGGGAGCCGTCGGCAGATCATCGGATGAAATGTTATTTCAGGTCGGACAAGCCCGGGTTAAGGATTTTCTGCTTTTAAAATCGTCACAAATCGGAGTGGAAGGTCGATATTATGTCACGGAAAGGATTTCCGGACTTGCCGGTTTGACACTCTACCGTCAGGAGTTGTCGTTTGATCCCGGCAACTATGTAAGTAACTGGTCCGTCCGGGCCGGTTTCAATCTGCACTGGTAACGAATCCATGGTTTGGCTTTCATATGACAAGACAAGGGCTCTTGTTTAAACGCAAACAGGAACGACAAAACGGGGGGAATCATGAAAACTGCAATTCGGGCGGTTCTGATCAGTTTTGTATTGTTGATGGGGATGTATCTGCAGCCGGAAGTGGCGGCTCAAAACGCGGTGGTGCCTGACGCTGATGCACCGCAAGCGGCAGTGCAGCCGTTAATGGCGCAGGATGCGGTAATGCCGGATATGGAATTGTTGAAAACAACCGCGCAGGATGCGGTAATGCCGGATATGGCGTCACTGGAAGCAGCCGCGCAGGACAACGAATGGAGCAGGCAATCCGGTCCCATGGACACGCCATGGACCGCCGAAGCCGGTCCGGATAACGCCCTGCCCGAATATCCGAGGCCGATGATGGTACGCGATACCTGGAAAAACCTGAACGGCCTCTGGGATTTTGAACTGACGCGAAATAATCATTCAGCACGTAACTACGACCGGCAAATTCTGGTGCCGTATCCCGTGGAATCGGCGCTCTCCGGCGTTATGGAAGAGGTTGGTGCCGAACGGCGCATGTGGTACCGCCGAACATTCACGGTCGACCAGCCCTATGAAAACGGCCGGGTTTTGCTCCATTTCGGCGCCGTCGACTGGCACTCCCATGTGTTCATCAACGGAGAGCAGGCCGGCGAACACCGGGGCGGATACAATCCCTTTACCCTGGATATTACGGATCATCTGGTTGACGGGAAGCAGGAAATCGTGGTCACGGTCTGGGATCCGACGGATCTCGGTTCTCAGCCGGTCGGCAAGCAGACACACGATCCCCGGAGCATCTGGTATACCGCCGTGAGCGGGATCTGGCAGACCGTCTGGCTGGAATATGTGCCCGAAGTGTATATCAGGGATGTGAAAATTACGCCGGACGTCGACAACAGCCGGGTGAATTTTCAGGTAGACGTGGCCGGCGGTACCGGAGACCACAGCATCCGGGCCCGGGTACAGGCCGACGACAGCGAAGCCGGAAGCACAGAGGGCTTCCACAGAAATCGGTTTTTCATTGAACTGGACAATCCCCGGCTTTGGTCGCCCGACGACCCGTACCTCTATGATCTGGAGGTGGAGCTGCTGGATGCCGGCGGCTCGATGGTCGACCGGGTTGAAAGTTACTTCGGCATGCGCAAAATTTCCATCGGCAGAGGCGACGACGGGTATGTCCGGTTGTTGCTCAACGATGAACCCTTGTTCCATATGGGTCCGCTGGATCAGGGCTGGTGGCCGGACGGTCTCTATACGGCGCCGACCGACGAAGCTTTGCGCTACGACATTCAGGTCACCAGGGATCTCGGTTACAATATGATCCGCAAACATGTCAAGATCGAGCCGCAGCGCTGGTACTACTGGGCCGACAAAATGGGGGTGCTGGTCTGGCAGGATATGCCGAACGGCGACATGCGGCCAGGTGAAATACAACAACCGACTCCGGAGACGGCCGATCAGTTCATGAAAGAGTACAAGGCGATGATCGACGCTTTTTACAACCATCCATCCATTGTGATGTGGGTTCCGTTTAATGAGGGCTGGGGACAGTTCAACACCGAAGAAATTGTGGCATGGACCAAAGAATACGATCCGGACCGGCTGGTCAACAATGCCAGCGGCTGGACGGATCGCAACGTCGGCGATGTCAAAGACATCCATGTGTATCCGGGTCCGGGCACGACCGAACCCGAAGAAAACCGCGCCATTGTCCTTGGCGAGTTCGGCGGGGAGGCGCTGGTCGTGGAAGACCATTTATGGCTGGATGACTTTACCCGGGCTCCCACCCATTTTGAAACCTCGGGAACGCAAGAGGAGCTGCACCAGACCTATGAGCGGATGATCCATGAGCTGTATGAGCACAAAGCGCAGGGGCTGGCCGCCGCCGTATATACCCAGACCACCGATGTCGAAACGGAAGTCAACGGCCTGATGACCTACGATCGCAGGTTCATCAAGTTCAGCACGGAACATCTGCAGGAACTGCACGGAAGGCTGTATAATGACTGATCCACAGAGCCGGCAGATCCATGCCGGATTCTGTGCTCTCTTTCGGGTACTTGAAATTCCGTTTCTCCTTAATTAACATTGGCTTATGCTTGCAGCAAACTATGCAATCAAATAAACCTTTCATCAAAACCACAACCTGATTATGATCATTGAAACGAGCAATAGAACGAGAATAAACAGAAAAGTTTCCGTTTACTTCAAATTCATGCCGTTTGTAATGCTGATTGCTTTTATGGTGACAGGTATGAGTGCAGTTCACCAGGGTTACGCTCAGGATGGGCCCACCGGCCAGGATATCCATGGAGTTTCCTTTCCGGATGAACAACATGGATGGGCCGTTGGTGCTGAAGGTACGGTCGTTAACTCCGAAGACGGAGGCGACAGCTGGAGTCTTCAGGAAGTTGAAGTGGAAGCCGATCTGAAGGATGTGATGTTTATGGACCATCAAACCGGCTGGGCGGCTGGAAATGAAGGCAGCATCCTGTTTACGGACGATGGCGGCGATAATTGGCAAGTCCTTGACAGCAATACAGAAGAAAACCTGCTGTCGGTTAAATTTGTCGACGAACAACACGGATGGTCAGCCGGTGAAAACGGAACCGTATTGCACACCTCGGATGGCGGGCAAACCTGGGAGGAACAAGAGTCCGGAGTCAATGGCAATGTACAAGATCTGGCCTTCGTGGATGAAGAGACCGGCTGGGCCGTCGGTGGTACTACCGGGTTCATTCCAACGGGTTTCATTCTTCAAACAGAAGATGGCGGTGAAACCTGGTCTGAAGCAGAAGATCTCATGTTGGAACCCGTTACGGCCATAACGCTTCTCGATGAGCATAACATCCGGGCTTTGGTTAGTATCGAGAATGAAGATAAAATCATCTATTCGGAAGATGCCGGAGAAACCTGGGAGGAGGAGCCGATCTATAATGTGCCTCACGGATCCGATTTACTTAACCTCGCATTTTCAGACTCAGAAAACGGATTGGTCGTCGGAGAGGATGGAACGGTATTGTACACCGATGAAGGCGGCATCGACAACACCGCATGGTGGGAGCCGGTCGAACCCATAACCGATGAGCATTTACGGGACGTTGCCGCGGTAAGTGAAGTAACCTCTATCGCAGTTGGTGATAACGGCACTATCGTTGATGCAGCAGAGGACGCCCACCTTGCTGATATCGATTTTGCCGATAACCAACACGGCTGGACGGCAGGTGCCCGCGGCACCATTAAACACACTTCTGACGGAGGAATGTCCTGGAATGAACAGCAAAGCGGTACCGATTCAACACTCACAAGCATAAAAGCAGTTACTACTGATTTGGTCTGGGCTGCCGGTGATGCCGGCAAAATACTTCATTCCAGCGATAGCGGAGCTACATGGGAAATGCAAGAAACACCGACCGAACACAACCTGAATGCAATTTACTTTGTCGATAACAAGACGGGCTGGGCCGTCGGTGAAGAGGGTACCGTTCTGTATACCAATGACAGCGGAGAAAACTGGGAGAACAGGGATGATGTTACGGCAACCAATCTAACCCTGTATGACGCCTCGTTTACCGATGAGGATACCGGCTGGTTAAGCGGTGAAGATGCAACTATCTACCATACCGCAGATGGCGGTGACAGCTGGGAGGTTCAGGATGGTGATCTTGACAGTTCCATTCTCGCCATTGAATTTCTTGACCACGATACCGGTCTGGGAATCGGTGCATTTGGGTTTTTTACCATGACCACCAACGGCGGTGAGGATTGGCAGGAACATGATGAGACCCCCGACAGCTGGATGACGGATCTGGCCTTCCATAATCAGCAAACCGGCTGGGCGGTAGGCCTGAACGGAACCATCATGTATAGTGGTAACGGAGGCATGAACTGGCACTCCTCTGAGGAAGATCTGACGGATGAGAGGCTCAATGCCGTTGCTTTTGCTGAAGAGGAAAAGGTGTTTGCCGTTGGAGACCGGGGGGTTATCGTACAAACCGGTGAGCCGGTCAGCGCAACCATAATGGCTGAAACGCCCGCTGAATATTCACTGGAACCCAACTACCCCAACCCGTTTAATCCCATGACCGTAATTCAATACCATCTGCCGGAACAAACTTCGGTTCAGCTTACGGTTTATGACATCCTTGGTCGGGAAGTTGTCACCCTGGTTGATGAACATCAACAATCCGGACACCATGAAGTTACATTTGACGCTACCGGCTTACCCAGTGGAACGTACCTTTACCGTATCCGGACGGAAGGCTTTAATAAAACCCGGTCCATGATGTTCATCAAATAAGTAGTGTCACTTCACCAACAGCATCGACCTGCTTGCGGTATAAGTTTCTGTCTGCAAACGATACAGATAAATGCCGCTTGACAGGCCGATGGCCTCAAAAGGTACCTCATAACTTCCGGGGCTTTTGACTTCATTTACAAGTGTTCTCACATGCTGCCCCATCACATTGTACACTCTCAGCCGCACATGTGCCTGCTCAGGTATGGTAAAATTTATCCGGGTGGATGGGTTAAACGGGTTTGGGTAATTTTGAGCAAGTGATATTTCCTGCGCAATCTCCTCCTGTATTTTCGGATCAGACACGTTGGTTACGGTGCTTTTTATCTCCATGTAAGGGTATCCCTGATTCATCGATTCTTCGGTATCATGGACCCAGGTATATTCAAAATCCCAATCCACGAACGTATCTTCGTCATATGGGTAGGTCATTTGTTCCGTGTTCCGGGCTTCTCCGGCTTCGCTGGCAGTCTGACCTGATGTCTCATGATTCCAGTAGCTGCTTTCAGACACGACACTGGTATTACCGTCCAGGAAACCGACAAGGCCGCCCACATCCTCTTCTTCACCTACGACCGGGCCGGTGCTGTAACAGTTAATGATGGAAAGATCATCTGTGCCGTTATATCCCACAAGACCACCAACCCAGTTATTTCCGCTGACACTGCTCCTGCTGAAAGAGTTTTCAATAGTTCCTCCCAATGTGGTCCCGATCAAGCCGCCCACGCTGTTGCGTTCCCCTTTTACGGCACCCTTGCTGTAAGAGCTACTGATGGTGGCATTGCTACTATAGCCAACCAACCCTCCGACATACATCTCACCATTCACATCCGCAGTGCTGTAGCTTTTTTTAATTGAAGCCCCGGACCGATTAAATCCAACCAAACCGCCGGTATAGTTGTCCATACCCGTAACCGAACCGGTGCTGTGGGTGTTTTCGATCGTGCCCAGATTTCTTCCCACCAGTCCGCCGGTGGAATGGCCTTCTCCGGTCACATCACCCGAACTGTAACTGTGGATTATCGTAGCACCCTCTCCATTGGTACCTGCCAAACCACCGGTATGATGACGTCTTCCCACAACCGTACCCGTATGGTGCGAACCGCTTATCGCAGCCCCGTCACTCAGTCCAACCAGGCCACCAACATGCCAATCGTTTCCGGTAACATGGCTTTCGCTGTAGCTGTTCAGCAAGTTTGCTTCAAAAAGTTCCCCAATCAAACCACCAACAACCCGGTCTTCTGCCGTAACTTCTCCTGTGCTGTAGCAATTACGGATGGTTGAATGTGCGCTCATGCCCGAGAGACCGCCTGCATTGGCATTTCCTGTTAGCACCACGTCGGTGTGGCAGTTAGTGACCTCACCCTGGCTATGCGATCCGATAAGCCCACCGGCAAAATCCCCTGTGGAGGTAATTTCTCCGGAAACATGACAATCGGATAGAATGGTATCGAAGTTATTGCCGGTTAGTCCACCCACAAAATCCCTGCCTGTTATATCCACTTCGCTGAGGGTTACATCATCGAACCGGGCATAGTAAGCAACCCCGAAGAGTCCCTGATAGTCCTCATCAGGCCGTTTAATAACCAGACCAGAAACCGTATAGCCATTGCCGAGATAGGTGCCCAGAAAAGGCTCTTCCGGATCTCCTATGGGGACCCAGCCCAACCCGTCGTTTATGTAGTCTTCATGCTCTTGATCCCACAGAAAAACAGCCAAATCGATATTTTCTTTTTGGATAAAGAAGACCTCTTCATGATCAAAACCGGTATAATTCCTGACATTATCCAGATGTCCGGCTGTTTCTATTTGCCAGGGATCCTCCTCGCTTCCAGAGCCTCCGGCAAACTGTGCGGAAACCGGGCTGCTTGGTAGAAACACCGTTAGCAAGGTACAGAGCAATAATACGTTAGAAGTCTTCATGACAGCCTCCAATAATTTTGTTATTGCCATACGGGATATTATCGCAACATCAGCATGCTCTGACCCAATAATTTTAGATATGCTGTTTCGGTACGATACGATAAAAAGTTGAAAAGCTCCATATGGAATAAAGTTTGATTCCAAACAAGCGTTGGATGCTCTGCTCCGGAATCCGTAAAAATTGTCGGCATTCATTTTACCGGACGATCTTGAATCCGGGATAAGCGAGACAGATACCGAATGTTAACTTGAAATTTTCAGGACCCGGGATCGGCCTGCAGCTTTCCTCCGCGCACCGTAGCCCCGATTACAAGTGCCGCTGCAATTACCACGACATTTTTTATGATATACTGCCCCTCGGTAGTCAGAACCAGGGGAAAACCTTCGAATACCACATGCGGCAGAAGGACAATCGGCGAAAAAGTGCCGATCATCTGAACATACAACATCAGTATGGTAAACCGCATATAGCGGCGTACAAACATGCCGACACCGATCATGCATTCCCAGACCGCCAGTACCGGCAGTCCGATCCCTGCCGTTACTATTCCGAATGTCAGAATTTCGATGGTGGTACCGGCAAGCTGTTCGGCCGGACTTGCTCCCGGAAAAAGCTTCAGTGCTCCAAACCATACGAATATCAGTCCAATGCTTATCCGCAGCAGGAAAATGCCATATTTCGCCATCCATCGGGTAATGGACTGATCGATATGTTTGTACTGTTTCAGGAGCCGGGTGAATAGAACAGGAACCATATTTCGTACTTACATGTATTAGTTATTGAAGAGTGCAATGTGGAAATAACGTATATGATTGCCAACTTTCATGTGTTTAAATTATATGTATCACAATGTCACATGAACCGAAGGTCACGAAGTGAAATGCAATGACCGTATTTAATCATACGAATATGTGTCCGGGCGGATGCCCGGTCATAGCCATTTCATCTCGTTACATTATCTCATGAACCATACTTCATTTACGTCAGAAGCACCGATTGATCGAAACTACATGAATCTCACACGATCTGAAAATACCTGTTCCAGTTCTTTTTCAACATAGATATCGGCATATCATCCATCAAGCGAAATCCTCGACAGCTACCTGATATGCATGAAGGGGATTGTCCTGGTCACCATCAAAGCTCTTGTTATAGGTGTTTACCTCTTCGAGAATTCGCTTGACGGTTGCCTCATCCTGAAACGAAAAAAACAGGATCGAATAAATGCCTTGCTCCTGTTGTGAGAACCAGGTGCGGGCGTCAGGTTTGTGCTTTTCCGTCCTGAAGCCATACATCTCGGTTTCACTGTAAACGGGAACATTGTTTTGGGTCATCATGGCGCGTACCTGGTCCGCATAATCGGCGATGCTGAGAATAATTAACAATTTCATGACTCTCGGGTTTAGTTTATAAGTGAAACCGGGCCCGCCACCGCGATCCCGGAAAAAGATATTTATTTTTGCATAATCTGATCTTCGGTCAACCCGCTTTTCACCATGTAATAGATCAGGGGAATGGTGACCAATGTGAGAGCTGTGGATGCAATGGCACCTCCCATCAAGGAGATAGCCAGTCCCTGAAAAATCGGATCAAACAGAATGACGATGGCACCGATTACCACGGTTCCTGCAGTGAGCAGAATCGGCATGGTCCGTACGGCTCCGGCCTCTATCACGGCATCCTGGAATGAATTTCCATCCCGCAGGCTTATCTGTATGAAGTCAATCAGGAGCACGGAATTCCGGACCATAATACCCGCCAACGCGATCAAACCAATCATGGAAGTAGCTGTAAAAAAGGCTCCCGCCACCCAGTGGCCTATCAGGATACCGATAAGTGACAATGGAATGGCGATCATCATGATGATTGGAACCCCGAAATCCTGAAACCAGCCCACTATCAGGATATAGATAATGATAAGTACCACTGCAAAAGCTATACCCAGATCCCGGAAAACCTCCAGGGTTATCTGCCACTCACCATCCCATTTCACAGTCACATCCTCACTTGTGAAAGGCTGATTGGCATACAATTGATTTACCGAATACCCTGCGGGCACAGACAGAGAGGCAATATCATCTTTTGCATCCATGATGGCATAAACCGGACTTTCAATCTCACCGGCAACTTCGGCGGTCACATAGACCACCCGACGCTGATTTTTGCGTGTGATGCTCCTTTCAAGCGTTGTTTCACGGCGATCAACCAGATCGACAACCGGAATCATGGATCCCGACCCGGATTGCACATGCAATCCGCCAAGCTGATCCGCGCCAGCCCGCTGCCCGTCACTTAGTCTCATAACCACCGGAATCAAATCCGATTCCCTCCTGTCCATCAGGCTGCTGACGGGATGTTGCCCAAGGATCATGCCAAGCGTCTCACTTAACTGGTTCGGCATAACCCCCATCATGGCCGCTTTTTCCCGTTGTACTTCAAAACGGAATTCGGTCTGCTCATCTTCGACCATCCAATCGCTGTCCACAATGCCCGGGGTCTGTTCAAAGGTGTCCAGAATCTCTTCAGCGACCTCCCGTTGCAACTCGATGTCCGGACCGTAAACCTCGGCTACCAGTGTTGACAGTACGGGCGGACCGGGCGGTACCTCCACCACCTTAACATTCGCATTGTACTTCTCACCCACGCGCTGGACAAGGGGGCGAATGCGTTTGGCAATATCGTGACTCTGATCCGACCGTTGGTTTTGATCTACCAGATTGACCTGGATATCGGCCACATTCGACGCCTGACGAAGGTCATAACTCCGGACCAAGCCATTGAAATTAATCGGTGCATTGGTCCCGGCATAAACTTGATAGTCATACACCTCCGGCACATCCAGCAGGGCGAGTCCGACTTCCCGGGCAACTGCTTCGGTCCGTTCCAACGTGGTTCCCTCGGGCATATCGATTATCAGCTGCACCTCGTTTTTATTGTCGAAAGGCAACATCTTGACCTCCACCCATCGAAAGTAGAACAACGTGAGCGTTGCCAGCAGTACCACAGCGGTACCAACGAGAAAGCTCCAGCGTTTCCACCGGCTCTCCAGTAGCGGAAGCATGGTCGCGGAGTACAGCCGGTAGATCCGTGTATCCTCAAGCTTATAACTTTTTTGTTCTTCTCCGCCTTTTTTGCTTTTACCGGTCATATCGCCTGTGAGCAGCCTGTAGCCCAACCAGGGTGTAGCAACCAGTGATACCAGCAGCGACAGTATCATGGCCACGGTGGCACCAATGGCAATCGGACTCATGTAGGGACCCATCAAACCCGATACAAAAGCCATCGGAATAACGGCAGCAATGACGGTGAATGTCGCCAATATGGTCGGGTTGCCTACCTCATTGATGGCGTAGATGGCAGCCTGCCGAAAAGGAAGCTTTTTCATTCTGAAGTGACGGTGCATGTTCTCAGCCACAATGATGGAATTATCCACTACAATACCGGTCACAAACACCAGGGCGAACAGTGTAATCCGGTTCAGTGTATAATCGTACATGTAGTAGAAAAACAGGGTCAGGGCAAAGGTGATAGGCACGGAGATAAAGACCACCAGCGCCCCGCGCCAACCCATCGCCAAAAACACTACAAACGACACGGCCAATACAGCTACCAATAGATGAAAAAGAAGCGTGCTCACCTTTTCGGTAGCGGTTTCGCCATAGTTACGAGTCGTTGTGACATGGATATCCGGACTGATCAGCGCCCCGTCGAGACGTTCCACCATGGTGTCGATCTGAT
>SLOL01000171.1 GCA_007132495.1 Balneolales bacterium | reverse complement strand
TAATAATGAAGTTGCTAAAAAGTGGTAATAACGATAACGTGTAAGTGCCGGGAAGAAATAACGTGAAACTTCCGGGTAACAATGAAGTACAGCTGCCAGGATGTAATAACGTGCAAGTAACAATAACGTGCAATTGCCGGGAAGCAATCAAGTGAAACTGCCGGGTAATAATCAGGTAAACTGGCAGGAAGCAGTAAAATGTAACTGACAGGCAACGATAAAGTACAAATGCCAGGTAGCGTTGACATTTTTTAGCATATTGACAGGAATTAATAGTTGATCGGATATGATCGTATCGCCTGATGCCGAAGCTTATGCCGAGGCCCATTCCACCACTGAAACGGCGCTCTTACGCGAACTGCGGGAGGTTACCCGTCGTGAAATGGAATATGACGACATGTTGAGCGGACCGGTGGTGGGCGCGTTTTTGCAGATGCTTGTCCGGATGAGCGGGGCCCGGCGGGTTCTTGAAGTCGGGACCTTCACCGGCTATGCCACGATCTGGATGGCGGGTGGGTTGCCTTCCGGAGGCCGGATCCGGACTTGTGAATCCAATGAGAAATATGCCCTGGTTGCGCGGCGTTTTTTCAAGCGCTATCAGGAGGAGGGAGGAGCGACCGATATCCGGATCCTGTTCGGTCCGGCATTGCAAACCATTCGCGAATCGGTGCTTTCCGGTGAGCCGGGCCAACGTCCGGACACCGATTTTGATTCCGGCCATCACCCCCTCGATTTTGTGTTTTTGGATGCTGACAAGGAGCACTATCCCGACTATTACGAGCTGCTTATGCCGGCACTGTCTCCGGGCGGGATCATGGTCATCGACAATGTCTTATGGGGCGGAAAGGTCTGCGAAGCAGGGTGGGTTGGAGCTACTGACACAGAGCGAAATAGTCGGCGGGCGGTGCAATATGAACAGTTGGATCGGAAAACCGCCGCCATCCATGAACTTAACCGGCGTATCACGGACGACAAGCAGGTGGAGAACGTGCTGCTCAGTGTTCGCGACGGACTGCAGGTAATCCGGAAGAAATAGTTCAATTCACAGAGTACAAAAGTATCGATGACTTTAAGAAGGACCGGATCCTTCAGAAAAAACAATTTATCAACAAAAAATTGGCAGTTCGCGCTCATTCTGTTAAATTGGGGCATCCGGACAAGGCAGGCCGGACCGGTTTGTGGTGATTGCGGACGCGTTGTCCGGGGTCACACTGCCGGATTTATGGGGTTTATTCGGTTTATTGAGGAGTTTTTCGACATGAGTATGTCGGAATGCAACTCGTTTTTCGCCTTGTCTGATCTGATTACGTCATTTATATCACCGAAACGCCCGATGACGGGTGCAAGGTATAAGCTGTTTACGGTCAATAACATTCCCGGTCCATGAGCTTCCGGTTTTGCCGGATTGCTGCACATATGCACCTGTCCGTACCATTCCTAAATAACGTCAGGATACAGTACGGTTGAAGCCATCCGACCTGCAGGTCGCCGGTTTCCGGCGGGTTGTCGCCAGGAAGGTGCGGTTCGGTCCGTATAACACCGGCCGCCCGGTTCGTCGTTGCACATGCCGCGGAATTTCCGAAAACGGTTTTGATACCTTCCAATGTCATCGGCCGAATAAAAACAGGATTCAACTCATGAAAAATATTGTCACGGCAGTTACAGTCAGCCTGTTGGTTCTATGCATCTCTGCAGGTAGCGCATTGGCAGGCGGATATCAACTCAACCTTCTTGGTCAGCGGCAGATCGCCATGGGGCATACCGGTGCCGGAATGCCGCTTGATCTGGCTGCAATAGCCCAGAACCCGGGAGGATTCTCGCTCCTTGATCACAACGGCATCAATCTTGGCTCAAGCGCCACATTCATCAACTCCACCTTCTCTTCTTCGCTGGTTCAGGGCTACGAAGCGGAGACCGACAGTGATGTCCGGACGCCGTTCAGTATTTATGCGGCTTATGATCTACCGGTGGATAATCTCAAGGCCGGACTCGGTGTCTATACGCCATACGGCAATTCACTGCGGTGGGGTGATGACTGGATGTACAGCGGACTCCTTTCCGAGATCTCCATGTTTACCGTATTCATCCAGCCGACCGTGGGATATCAGCTGACCGAACGGATCGGTGTCGGGGCCGGACTCATCTACGCCATCGGATCGGTCAATCTGCAGCGCAGTACGGAGCTTGATCTGACTGCCTTTGGAATGGCGGATGATGTGCCTCTGCATGTTGAGCTGGACGGATCGACGAATGCGTTCGGTTTTAATACGGGCATCCACTATCAGCACAATGACATGCTGTCACTCGGCGTCTCCTACCGTTCCAAAATCGATATGGACATGGAGGGCGGCGATGCCAACTTTACCCTCACCGGTGTACCCGAACAGTTTGCTGAAGCGATGTTCCCCTCAGGCAACACCTTCGATGCCTCCCTGCCGCTTCCGGCTGTACTCAGCATCGGTCTGGGTCTGAATGTGTCCGAGGATCTGCGGCTGGCCCTGGATGGAAACCTCACATTCTGGAGCACCTACGAGAATCTGGCCTTTGATTTTGAAGAAAATACCCAGGCACTGGAGGATTCGAATGAGCCGCGTGACTACAACGACCGCTGGATTTTCCGTATCGGCGGTGAGTGGGATGCCACCGACGCCCTGCAGATTCGCCTGGGAAGCTACTATGACCCGTCGCCGGTGGATGAGGGCTATATCACACCGGAAACTCCGGACGTGGACCGTTTCGGTTTCAGCGCCGGTGTCGGATACGCCTTCACCCCGCAATTCGGCATGAACGCCTCCGTACTGGTTATCACCTCCGGCAGCCGGGAACAGTCCCTGGAAGACGCGGCCCAGCCGGGAACACCGTCCGTAGTGCCGATCGGTGAATTCCAGACCAGTGCCGTGATTCCGGGTATTTCTGTATACCACAACTTCTAAGGCAGAAGACAGAATACAGAGTACAGAGGACAGAGGACAGAGTACAGAGTACAGAGTACAGAGTACAGAGGACAGAGTACAGAGGACAGAGTACAGAGTACAGAGTACAGAGGACAGGGCGCAGGGATCTGTTTTCTGTTTTCTGAGGTCTGTTTTCTGAGTTCTGTTTTCTGTATTCTGATTTCTGTATTCTGATTTCTGATTTCTGTTCACGGTATAACTTCAGATGAAACTATTTTCCGATATCGATCGAGACGCACAGCACCTGAAAACTGAGCCAGGTAGTTATGAATGGTGGTATTTTGACGGTATTTCCGAGGACGGCGAATACCAGCTGGTCATTATCTATTTTGACGGCTGTCCGTTTTCAACCCGGTATATACGCAACATGGAGAAGGTCCCGGTGAACAAGGCCGCTGGCAAGCAGGTTAGCACGGACAGCCAAAAGTCCACCGGCGATGCTGCCGGAGAGGCCGTCAGTGATGCCACCGGGGGGACTACGACTGATGCCACCGGCGATGCTGACGGCGGAACCGCCGACAAGACTTCAGGCGATGCCGAACCCGAAGTGCCGGATAACGCACTGCCCTCGGCACATCCGGCAATCAGCATTTCGGTCTATCATCGGGGACAACCGATTTTCTACAGTCTGAGCCAGTACCCCGTCGATGCGTGTTCGTTTGACCGGGAGCGTCCCGCTGCTACCATCGGGGCAAACTCTT
Organism: Balneolales bacterium; assembly: GCA_007132495.1. GTDB lineage: Bacteria > Bacteroidota > Rhodothermia > Balneolales > Natronogracilivirgulaceae > SLOL01. Next base: position 4,764 of record SLOL01000171.1, on the reverse strand, counting down.
TCCGCTTTGAAGAACGTGAGAATCACGGCAGCCGGGAGTATGCCGCCTATGACTTGCGCATCAATGAAAAGCTGCCTTCCGGAGATGAACTCAAAGGGATTATCACTTTTGCAGGTCTGTATCCCAACCGGCGTCTGTTTATTGATGCGAATTCCGGCAATGCGAATTCCGGGTCGGATACTCGGAACGACGGGCATTTTTGGAATCTCGCTTTGCCCCGGGCGAAAATGCAGTGCCGGATGAACCTGCTCCACAAAGGGCTTCTAAAAAAGGATTTGAAGTTCAACGGGACCGGTTACCATGATCACAACACGGGTCATCAGCCGATGCGAGACGGGTTCCGGGACTGGTACTGGGGACGGGTCCATTTTCCGCAGGCCACGCTGGTTTATTATGTGATGCACAAGTCATCGGGCCGGGATTGCCATGCCTGGCTTGTCAGCCCGGATAATCGCCGGTTGCTTCATCAGCTCGAGCTTACGGGGCTGCGACGTCGCCGTCCCAACGGTTTTCTGTTGAATCCGGCACGTCGTCTTACTTTCAGCGATGATGAACTGAGTGTATCCGTCAGGTACCGGAAGGTGGTGGATTCCGGTCCGTTTTACTGCCGTTACCTGTCGATGGTGAAGGTGGAACATCCGGGGTTGGGAGTGCTGGAGGGCGAGGGTATATCTGAATATATCAAACCGCGCCGGATTCATCGGCGCCTGTTCTGGCCGCTGGTGCATATGCGTCTGCGATATGTGGAAGAAAATCCGCACTGGGTGCAAAATTCATCGCGCCTTCATCGCCGAACCTGGTGAAACCATCTGCCGGACATTGTGGCTGATTACGGTTTTTTGCCCAGAAGCAACTTGAATCGCTGTTTCGGATTGCCGTCCTCGTCAAAACGGGTGCTCTGTTCACGACAGAGGTGGCGCAGGTCTTCGAGGAGGCGGGTGGTGCGCATCAGCATGTCACCCGAGTGGGTGATCGAAGGACCGATCGGACTGCCGATCTTGATGAACAGCTCGGGTTTGTCGCTGCGCATGGTATGCATGTGCGTGGCAAAGGGGATGATGTCGCATTGGGTTAAATCCATGCGGCGGGCCAGCCATATCAACCCGTTTTCCAGTGTGATCGGTGTTTCGGGACTGACCAGTTTGCCTTCGGGATAGACCCAGAGACCGATCCCGTCTCCCGGAGGTGCCTCATTCAGGATCCGGGCGGCATGCTGTAAACTCGCCATCGCCTTGCGGGGTTTCTCCCGGTTGATCGAAAAGGTTCCGAGGCGCCGAAAAAACGGATACCGCTTGAGCTGCTGTTCATCCATCATGGCGCGTCCTTTCATCCTGAATACTTTTTCGTTGAGCAGCAGGGGGATGAGTGCGTCCCACCATGAGTTGTGATTTCCGATGAACAGTGCCGAATTACCTTCGGGGGGATATTTGGTGTTGTCCAGCCAGATGCATTGAAACCGCCTCCTGAACAGCGACAGGGCATACCAGTAAAAGACCCGGGTGAACAGCGGGGAGTATTTGTCGTGCATGAATGCAGAATTTTCGGTATTCAACCGGCTATTTTTGGTATTCACCTGGTTATACTTGGTATTCAACTGGCTTAACAATTTCAATAATTATCGGATGGCGGGCTCCCGGCTGAACCACCGGATTCGCTGGAATATTCATTTAATATAAAGAGCCGTCCCGAGTAAATTGTCTTAATTTTTTATAATTACCGTCCACCCGGTTCATGCTGTCTGCGACCGTGTGCAGTCTGATTTTTTAATTATTTTAAAAAGTTCTAATTCTTTCCGATAATACACGGGATGAAACTGTAGAGTGGATTGATGAAACTGTTGAGTGGATTTTGGAATGTTTATTCAATGATATTTTTTAAGGTGAGTCACCTTTTATGATTATCTCCGAGCTGATCTATAATTTGTCGCTGCTGGTGGCCTTGTGCGTGTTCTCGGGGTTTCTGGAGGATCGGTTTGACCACCGCACTCTCCGGGGTAAATGGTTGCAGGGTATGCTTTTCGGACTGATTGCCGTAGTCGCGATGATGTATCCCTACCATTTTGCGGAAGGCATTCAGTTTGACGGGCGCACCATTGTTGTCAGTCTCGGGACCTTTTTTTTCGGCCCGCTGGCCGGTGCTGTCAGCACCGTGATGGCTGTTGTGTACCGTTTATGGCTGGGTGGCGGTGGTATGGTGGGTGGAGTTATAACTGTGGGATTCTCATTCCTGATCGGCTGGCTTTTTTACAATTTGTATAAAAGGCCCGGATTTCCGAAACCGGGGAAAAGGAAGCTGCTGGTATTCGGTTTTCTGGTTCATGTGATGATGCTGGTTTCCATGGCCGCACTTCCGGGTGAATTGATACAGGAGGCCTACCGCAGGGTTTCGCTGACCATAATTCTGATCTATCCGATGACGACGATGCTGATCGGCAAAATCCTGCTGGACCAGCTGGAGCGCAGAGAGCACCTGGAACAACTCACCGACAGCGAGGCGAAATTCCGGCAGTTGATCGCGTCCAGCGATGATATCATTTTCACGATGGATAAGCAGATGCGTCACACCGGTGTTTACGGATGTTGGCTGGAAAAACTGGGGTACAAGGCGGATGATATCATCGGCCGGACCGCCACCGAAATTTTCGGCAGGGAAGAGGGGAACTATCAGGAATCGTATTACCAAAAAGCACTGGCCGGGGAGACGGTTGCATATGAGTGGAATGCCGAGGGACCGGACGGACCGCTCTATTTTCAGACAAAAGTGTCGCCCATTCACAACGGGAAGGGTGAAATTATCGGAATGGTGGGCATCGCCCGCCTGATCAATGAACTCAAACAGGCCCAGAAGCAATTGTCGAAATCACTGCGTGAAAAGGATGTGTTGCTCTCGGAAATCCATCATCGCGTCAAGAATAACATGGCGATCATCTCCAGTTTGCTGACCTTGCAGTCCCGGCGTAAGCTGGATCCGGCTTCCCGGAAGCTGCTGGTCGATACCGAGAACCGGGTGCACTCCATGGCATTGCTGCATGAGATGGTGTATGAACGGAAGAATTTTTCCGAAATAGATATGAGTGAACTTCTGCAGCGGCTGGCATCGCTGCTTTCGGATTCATTCAATATGGAGGACCATAGTATTGCTATCAAAATTGAGGCGGAATCGATCACCCTCGATATGGGTACTTCCATTCCGTTTTCGCTGTTGGTCAACGAACTGGTGACCAATGCCTACAAGCATGCGTTTGTTGAGAACGATGGGGGACAAATTGAGATCCGGTTTCATGAGTCGAATGACGAGTATGAATTGGTCGTCAGCGATGACGGTATTGGTGTGGAGGATGTTGACGAGCTTCGTTACCCCGAATCGTTCGGTTATACCATTATTCACGGACTGGTGCGGCAGATTCGCGGGGACATCCGTATAGAGAATCCGGGTACAGGACTTCGGGTAAAGATCCGGTTTTAGCCACAATTCTGCGGCTACCCGGTTATTTGAGGAGCGTCATTTTCCGTGTAAAAGTGGTGTGGCCGGAGGATGAAGGGTTATCCACACCCACTTCCAGGCGGTAAATATAGACTCCGCTGGCCATACCGTCTGCATCAAATTTCACCTCATGTCTGCCGGCCTTGACCGCTCCCCGGACCAGGGTGGCAACCGGGCGGCCCAGCATATCATATATTTTCAGGGAAACCTCGCGTTCCTGCGGTAAATGATACCGGATTACGGTCTCCCGGTTGAATGGATTGGGGTAACTGGGAAGGAGCCGGATCTGCTGCGGCTGTTCGGGCGGATCAGTCGCTTCGTCTACGGGTTGAAGCTGGATTTTTCCCGCGTCGGGAGTGTGCTGAGCCCCGGAGCCGTCCATGATCGCAATGCGCTCAATATGCAGTCCTGGGGCGGTGAGCCAGTCGGCTTCGGCGGTGATGGTAAAGGAGAGCAGTTCCCGGCTTGCCGCCACAGGCGAAGTCACACCTTTGTGAACCCAGGCCACAGAGCGGGAGATATGGCCGAACTCATCGGGATCGGAGTTGTGCCGGAAATCGAGGAGGCGGTCCTCTGTTCGCCAGGAATCGGCCCAGTCGCCCGGCTCGGCCCCGGTGAGCGACCATGCCATGCCGGGGATGCCGGTCAGGTGAATGCGGGCGCTCATTCCCAGTAACGGCGGGATTTCTTCCCCTTCAAGCCGGAAGGTCAGTGATCGGCCCTGCTCAAGTTTGGGCAGGGAGCGGGAAAGGATGGTGGAAGAAGAACGCTTCGCGGAAGAGGAATGCTTATCGGGAGAACGCTTTATGGATGTGGAATATTTATCGGAGGAATTAGCTCCGGAGATGGCATGGGTTGAGGATGAGGAGTGCTCCACGGATGAAGAATGCGTCCCGGTCGAGGATTGTTCACTGGAAAGAGAATGTGCACCGGCAGCGATCTTGCCGGTTTCGGCATCGACCGATGACCCGAAATTGCGTCCGATGGCCATGACATCGCGGTGGTCGACAATACCGTCGCCGTTGGTGTCGGCGTGACCGGCTGCTTCGGGAATCCACCGGATGACCGGTTGAGGGGCCCAGCTCACGTTTTGCGGGATGCGCTGTGGACCTTGCGACATCCAGTAGAGGCCAATGGCAAGCACATCGTCTTCATTCACCGTGGTCGCCTGTGAATAGCCCGCCGCTTTTCCCGGCCAGACGGTCATTTCGCCTTCGTCGACCGGAACGCCGGTTATTTTTACATTGTCGATGCGATTGGTGCCGGATGTGCTTATACCGT
>SLOL01000073.1 GCA_007132495.1 Balneolales bacterium | reverse complement strand
GATGTGCCGGTGGTAGAGAATGGTGAGGTGGTACCCGGCAAGCGAATGAAAGTGACGATGTCAAGCGACCATCGCATCGTCGACGGGGCTAAAGCGGCCGATTTCCTGAACACGGTGCGCGGTCTGATGGAAAATCCGGCCTCCATGTTGCTGTAGTATTCGATCCAAATTGTGATAACACACGACGCATAATTAAGTCCATGGATGCTCCATGTGCCAAAATGAATCACAAAAATTTAAACACATTAAAAAGGAAAATTAAGATTAATACGGATAATCACTCCTTGAATGTTTTTAAAGATTCCTCACTATTTGCCGGTTCTGCCCTGCTGATGTTCCTGTGGTTTCTGCTCTTTGCAGTCAGACTATCAGCGGCTGAAAATCAACCGAAGCGGCCGAATATTGTTTTTGCATTTGCCGATGACTGGGGAGTGCATGCCAGTATCTACGGTACTCCGGGTATTGAAACACCAACATTCGACCGGGTGGCTGCTGCAGGTGTTCGATTCGATCGTGCATTTATGGATGCACCAAGCTGTACACCGGCCCGGGGTGCGGTTCTGACGGGACAGCATCCATGGCGTTTGGGACCGGGGGCCAATCTGCATAGTGAGTTGCCGGCAGGCATTCCGGTTTATCCCGACTTGCTTGAGGAATCCGGGTACTTCGTGGGTTACTCGCGCAAAGGCTGGGCTCCCGGAAACGTGGAGGCTGGAGGACGTGACCGGAATCCGGCCGGTCCCGAGTTTGAGGATTTCCAGAGTTTTCTGGATGCCCGCGAGGATGATCGTCCGTTCGCCTATTGGTTCGGCAGCCAGGATCCGCACCGGGGGAATCGACCCGGCGATCTTCATCTTGAAAAAGGTATCGATCCGAACAGTGTTTCCGTACCGCCGCTTTTTCCGGATGTTCCAGAGGTTCGGGAGGATATTGCCGAGTATTATGCCCAGGTTCAGCGATTTGACCGGGAAACCGGTGAACTTATCGAGCTCCTTGAAGAAACCGGAGAGCTGGATAACACACTCTTTGTTATCGGCAGTGATCACGGGTGGTCATTTCCCCGGGGCAAGTCGAATCTATATGACGATGGCACTCATGTGCCGCTGGCAATCTGGTGGCCTGCAATGATGGAACAAAAAGGAACAGGTGGCAGGGTTGTGACAGACATGGTTCTCAAAAGTGATCTGGCTCCCACATTTCTGGAAGCTGCCGGAATGAAGCCGCCTGCCGAAATGACTGCAAGAAGCCTGATGCCTATTATCAAGTCCGACAGGGAAGGCCAGGTACAGGGGTACCGAACCTATGTTCTGCTGGTGAAAGAACGTCATCACGGATTTGCACGCGAGAATAGCATGGGCTATCCGTCCCGGGCTATCCGTACACAGGACTATATGCTCATCAGAAACTTCAAACCCGATCGCTGGCCGATGGGATCACCTTTTCTTACTTCTTCACAGGATATTTTCTCCGATGCAGACGATGGGCTCACAAAGCAATATCTCATAGATCATGCCAATGATCCGGAGATCCGGCCCACTTTCCTTAAAATCTTCGGCAAACGGCCTGAAGTTGAACTTTACGATCTAACAAGGGACCCGAATCAGTTTGAAAACGTAGCTGAAAATCCGGATTACCGGCTTGTAAGAGAAACACTGTTACGCAAACTCGAAACCGAGCTGCGAGCACTCGAAGATCCGAGAATATTCGGTGAGGGAGATAAATTCGATGAGTATTTCTATCACGTCGGATATGAAGTAACGGAGGTTGAAGCACCGCGGCAAGTATTAGAGGCACTGGGTCTGGAGTGATGGCACATCATTTGTGTGGTTATCGGTTTAAGGGCATGTGGGAATGTGAATTCTTGCCGATAACCGGCTATCAACGGCCCACCGGCTGAAAGACTGTTGAAAGAGCTTCTGCATAACTTGCCACGTATTCATCCATTCTCTTTGAGCGATATTGAACCACAAAACGGGGATGATCCAGCGGAACAACCTCATCAAACCATCCGGTCCTTTTGTTCAATGCGTTCAGAAACTTGAAGTTTTTCCCCCTTCCCATACAGTAGCACCGGTCCGTCGCCGCACCGAAGCCGATCTGTTTTTCAATACACTCCATGATAAACGGGGTGACCGCCTCCTGAAGCTGCCGGTCGTCATAGAAGTTGTAGTTTACTTCGTTACCCTTCTCGTTGCGGCGTGTAAAACCGAGCGGACAGACCGAATTGATGTAGAATTTTGTGTAAAACGGGGCCGGACCGCCGAATGCATTCACTACCTCATAGACAAATACCGATGAGGGTTCATGGGTGGGATCGATAGCCATGTCGATTCCGCAGACATCGCGCATGCGTTTGGTGTCGGTAAACGGGACGCCGGTCACACCCGCTCCGAAACGGCCCGGATTGATCCCCAGGATAAGGTGGCGCGGCTCGTTGTCGGAGTAGAATTTATGGTAAAAGCGACCGGTGACGTCACGGATGGTGTCCGCATGTTCTCCGCGAAACGGATTCATGACGGAGATCCCCTCGGGCAGCAGGGAGTCGTCAAGATCGAGGGCATCATTAAAAGCGAGAATCTGATCGGCTATGGTCATCGTTTTGGTAGTCATCAACAGGGATTTTGGTACATCCGGCATATATTGGCAATGGCAAAGGTAAGAAGATCTGTTCTGCCGGAACAGATCCAAAATGTCGGCCGCCATGGCCGACATTAGGGGAACACGCAAAATATGATTAGTATTCATATTACATTCGGTACCTGTGACCGGATTACCGGGAGGTGATTTTCCGGATGATTTTTCTGAAAATACCTTCAATAGTGAAAACAGCCGTGCGTAAATCGTGAGGAGCTTATGAGCAGATGGCACAGTGGTATCGCTTTGATTGTCAGTATCATCCTTGCACAGGGGGCCGGATTGATCGGTTCGCTGGCTACCCGTCCCAATATCGATATCTGGTATCGGGCTATTGAAAAACCCGCTTTCACCCCACCGGACGGGGTCTTCCCGGTTGTCTGGCCCACGTTGTATCTCCTGATGGCCGTTGCCGCCTGGCTGGTCTACCGTACGCCCGGTCATGGTGACCGGAACTTCTGGCAGGAGGGGGCCTCCTATGAAAGCATGCTTCTGATGGGCCGTCCCACCCGTGCCTCCGCCCTCGGTATCTACGGTGTTCACCTTATCTTCAACATCTTATGGTCGTTTCTCTTCTTTCAATGGCATTTATTGGGAGCCGCGTTTATCGAAATCCTGCTTCTGCTGGTATTGATCCTCGTCACCACACGGCTGTTCTACCGCATCCGGCCACTGGCCGGCTGGCTGATGGTTCCCTACATTCTCTGGGTGGGATACGCTACGGTACTCACCGCCTCCATCTGGTGGTTGAACAGGTGATCACAAATATAGACGGATACAGCTGCAGACCGTACAGACCGACTGAACAGTTTGCCGGTATCAGATTCTTTTTTACTTGCCGTTACGAAAGAGATTACGTTATTTAATGATGTCTATTAACTGTAAATATCCCAAATAGCAAGGGGAATTAACACTCAAGTTTATGCATACCGGCCCGAAAATATCATTAATTGTTCATTGTATGTCACGGGGATATCAGACACTTACAAAAGTGTTGCTTATCGCGTTATTGTTTCTGACAGGAACGGCTGTTGTGTTCGGGGTTACCAATGTCGATGAGGATCAATTCACCCGACAACGCAATGAAATGGTGGAGCGTCAGATAGCCGCGCGGGGCATTGAAGATCTGCTTACTCTTGATGCCATGCGCAATGTGCCGAGACACCGTTTTGTACCCGAAGAGCGGCGGCGGCAGGCTTATAACGACGGTCCTCAACCCATCGGGCACGGACAGACCATTTCACAGCCCTATATCGTGGCATTGATGACCGAACTGATCCGGCCCCGCACGGACATGAAGGTGCTGGAGATCGGGACCGGTTCCGGCTACCAGGCGGCCGTGCTGGCCGAATTCACCGACGAAGTGTACACCATCGAAATCATTGAAGAACTGAGTAACTGGGGCGAGGGTAATTTACGTGATTCCGGATACGATCGGGTCAACGTGAAACGGGCCGACGGCTATTACGGATGGGAGGAGCATGCCCCTTTTGATGCCATTGTGGTCACCGCCGCCGCCGATCACATCCCGCCGCCTCTGGTTGAACAGCTGCGTGACGGCGGCCGGATGGTTATCCCGGTCGGATCACCGTTCCGGACCCAAAATCTCATGCTGGTGGAAAAGGATGGAGAGGACGTACAGACTCGCAACCTGATGCCGGTCCGTTTCGTGCCGTTCACCCGCGAAGACGAATAGGGCCGGAATGAAGGACCTTTGGACACGCATTTACCGGTTTTTTTCATCTGTCGGAGACCATAACCATACCGGCAATTCTGCCGGGACCAAAGAACCCGGTCATTACGGCATTCCCCTCTCCATCGGAATTACGTCCATGGCACTGATCGCCTTCCAGCTTGCGATCATGCAGATTTTGTCAATTACACAGTGGCACCATTTCGCCTATATGGTGATCTCCATGGCGATGCTCGGCTTCGGGGCGGCCGGCACTTTTCTGGCGCTGTTTCGGGAGTGGCTCAAAAAGCATGCGGCGACGGCACTGCCGGTTCTCTATCTGCTCTGTGGTGTTTCCATGGCGGCCGCCGGCTGGATGGTGGGTATTTTCGGAGATTTTGATGCGTTTTTGCTCTTTTTTGAAAGGGCCCAGATCGGGGTGATGCTGTTTTCCTACTTCGTCTATTGCCTGCCGTTTTTTTTTGGCGGACTGGCTATTACCCTGATGTTCTATCATCAGGTATCCCGGATCGGACGCCTCTATTTTTTTAACCTCGGAGGTTCGGCCGCAGGCGGTGTCGCGGCTATTGCCCTGTTCTGGGTGGTTCCGCTGCCCTACATCGCAGCACTGTTGTCGCTGGTCGTCATATTGGCCGCCTGGATGGTGCGTCCGCCGGGCAGCCGGTATGCCGTGATGGTGGCGGTCGGCATGGTCCTTCCGGCTGCCGCCCTTCTCTATCCGGTCACACCGCAAACCTCTGAGTACAAGGCGATATACGGTGCCCTGCAGCTGCCGGAAGCCGAAATCGTCCATGAAAGCTCAAGTCCCTATGGCCTGCTGCAGGTGGTAAGCGCTCCGGCGCAGCGATTCGCACCCGCCCTGAGTCTGCAATACCGGGGAGAGCCGCCGGTCAGGGATATTCTCTTCAACAACGGTGAATATTTTGGAACACTCCTGGGCCGTTATTCGGATAACCCGGACCGGCACATCCTGGATTATACCACACGCGGACTCCCGTTCGCGATCCGGAAGCCGGAATCGATGCTGGTGCTGAAGTCGGGTACCGGTAATGATATTTCTCACGGCCTGCATCACGGGGCAGGAGAGATCACCGCCGTCGAGCCGCATCGTCAAGCCAATTACCTGCTCACCGACCGGCATCCGGAATGGATCGATTCGCTCTATCATCAACCTGAGGTCACCGTCCACGGCAGCAGTGTGCGGACCTGGATGGCGAGAAATCCGGAACAGAAGACAGATCTGGTGGTTATGCCGGTGCTGGGTGCATTCGGCGGCACTTCCGGGGTACATGCCCTTCAGGAACAGAACCACCTGACCCTGGAGGCTCATCATGAGATCTGGGACCGGCTGGATGAAGACGGCATGGTATCGGCAACCGTCTGGGATGAGTATCCGCCCCGGACGCCTCTCAAGCTGCTGGCCACCTGGCGCAGACTGCTGGATGAGCGTGGATTCCATGATCCGCAGCAACACATCATGGCCGTACGCAACTGGGGCACCATCACTTTTCTGCTGAGCCGCTCACCGTTTCAGCCGGAAGAGCGCGAGGCGGCCCGTGAATTTTCCGGCAGACTATCTTTTGATCCGCTGTTCCTGTCCGATATCCGGTCCGGTGAGCGCGACCGTCACAACATCGTCGAAGACCGCTCCATTTTCGACCGGGTCGACACTTTGATTCTCGGTAATCCCGAATCACTTTTTGATGACTATCTGTTCGATATTCGGCCGGCCACCGATGACCGGCCCTATTTTTCGCATCATATCACCTGGGAGAGCATCCCGGAACTGCGTGAAATGTACGGAGATGATCAACTCCCCTATATGGAGCTGGGGTTTGTCCTGGCCGGTGTCACGCTGGTTCAGATTGTGCTGGCCTCCGTGATACTGATTATTTTGCCGCTGTTCCGGGTCGGATGGCAGGGGACACGCCGCCGATGGACGTTCCTCTATTTTTCCGGTATCGGGATCGGTTTCATGTTCTTCGAGATGGTTCTGATACAGCAGCTGGTCCGTTATCTGGGTCAGCCGGTTTATGCCACGGCGGCTGTGCTGGCTGCATTACTGTTGTTTTCGGGCATAGGCAGCTACCATTCGTCGCGGTTTGCAGCCGACCGGGGTACCCTGCTTAAAACCGGCGGAATCATTGTGGTTCTTATTCTTATTTATATGGTACTGCTGGTGCCGGTTTTAAATATGAGCATGTCCTGGCCGCTGGTTGCCAGAGTGCTCAATGTTGGAGTACTGCTGGCGCCACCGGCTTTCTTCATGGGAATGATGTTTCCGTTCGGACTGCGGATGCTGTCCGGGAGCAATGAAACACAGATACCCTGGGCGTGCGGCATCGACAGCTGTCTGTCGGTTTCGGCTACAGCGCTGGCCACCCTCATCGCGCTTGAGTCCGGTTTCGGCATCGTGATGGGTATCGCCGCCGTCGCATATGCGGTGACGACCTTCGCGGCCCTGCGAATCGGGGAGGGTACGGGATAGACTACTTCACCAGCGCCTTGATGATCTCCTTGCAGAAGGCCGGCAGGTCATTCGGATTCCGGCTGCTGATCTGGTGCCGGTCAACCACCACTTCCTGATCCACCCACTCGGCTCCGGCGTTAATAAGGTCGTCTTTGATGCCGGGTGTGGAGGTGCACCGGAATCCGTCCATCACTTTGGCGGATATGGGGATCCATCCGGCGTGACAAATGTGGGCCAGTGTTTTGCCGGCTTCATGAAATTCTCTGGTAAGTTGCAGTACGCGCGGGTCTCGCCGCAGCTTGTCCGGAGCAAAACCTCCGGGAATGACCAGGGCATCGAACTCCTTCGATTCCATGTCGGCAATAGCGGCATCCGAACGGCAGGGATATCCGTGTTTGCCGTTATAGACGACCCCCTCCTCCGGTCCGGCTATCACGACTTCGGCTCCCTCCTCGGTCAGGCGGAGTTTGGGATACCAAAGTTCGAGATCCTCATAAATATGATCGACGAACATCAAAATACGCTTACCGTTGAGTGTGCTCATAGATTTGGTGTGTTGGGTGTATGGATGTCAATGTATTGTTGTAATACTGTTTCCTATTCGGTAACAAACTCTTTTGATGTGGCATTCAATCCGATACTCATTTGATAATGTATTGAAAATTTTTCGGGTCAAACAATGTATTCATTGAATTTGACTCTGAAAGCAGGTAGATTATCTAGGTTGAATTGAATGAGAAAGAATTGGACGGCCAATAAGAGAAACATTTTTCCAAAATATTGAAAAACCTGCAACACAAATTTTTGTGATATGAATAAAGAAATCAGCCAATCGGATCATATATTTTCAAGACGCGACTTTGTCAAAGCCTCATCGCTGGTTGCCGGGGGGGTGATGGCCGGTAACCTGCCGCTGAGTGCCAGTGCGTATGCCGGAGGGAATGACACCATCAAAGTAGCTCTTATCGGATGCGGCAGCCGCGGCACCGGTGCAGCCTTCCAGTCCCTGGATGCGGATGACGGTCTGAAGCTTGTTGCCATGGCTGATATTCTTGAGGACAGACTTAATGAAAGCTATACCAACTTATACGATCGATTTGGCAGTACCGGCAAGCTGGATGTTCCCGATGAACACAAATTTATCGGTTTTGACGGGTACAGAGAGGCCATTGCTCTTGCCGATGTGGTGCTTCTCACCACCCCGACATTTTTCCGTCCGCTCCATTTTGAAGAGGCGGTCAGACAAGGCAAGCACGTATTTATGGAAAAGCCCGTTGCAGTCGATCCTGCCGGAGTTCGCAGAGTTATGGAGGCCGGAAAAGTGGCAAAGCAAAAAGACCTGAATGTCGTAGTCGGGCTGCAGCGTCGTTATCAAAACCGGTACCGGGAGTTGTACCGCCGCCTGCAAAACGGGGAGGTCGGTGAGGTCATTTCCGGCCAGGTTTATTGGAATCAGGGCCCCTTTTTTACAAGGCCGCGCCAGCCGGAATGGTCTGAATTGGAACACCAGATACGAAACCACTTCCATTTTATCTGGCAGGCGGGTGATCAGGTACTCGACCAGATGATTCACAACATTGATGTGGCCAACTGGTTCCTCGGTGAACACCCGGTATCGGCTCAGGGAATGGGAGGCCGCGAAGTCCGGACAGGCATAGAGTACGGGCAGATTTTTGATCACAATTTTGTCGAGTACACCTATCCGAGTGGTGCCGTGATTGCCGCTCAGTGTCGTCAGATTCCGGGCTGTTTCAATATCGTGACCGAACGATTCAATGGAAGCAGAGGGTTCTTGTCCACGGGCGGCCCCGAGGGTCCGACCATCCGGGACAGGCAGCAAAATGTCCGTTTCCGTTACGAAGGGGAGGATGATCCCAGTCCCTATCAGCAGGAGCACGATGAGCTGTATGCGTCGATCCGAAAAGGGGAAATCATTGATAATACGGATTACGGATCCAAATCAACCATGACCGCCATCATGGGATTCATGGCCACCTACTCCGGACAGTTCCTTGAGTGGGATACAGCGCTCAACTCCGACAAACGGATGTACCCGCACCATGATCTGAAGCCGGAAGACGTAGACTGGAACACGCCCGCGCCTGTCCAGCCGTTTGACGACGGATCCTATCCCGTACCGGTACCCGGCGAGACCGAAGTGATATAGTCAACCGCTTTTTGCCTCTTTAAAAAAGGATGTTCAATGGTGTGCTGCACGTGAAGCATTCCATGCCGGGCTACGGTGGGTCCTTCCGCCCAGTAGTCGCCGGTGATGGGCTCACTTGCCGGACCGTATCCGCCGGTCAGGCGGTCGCTTCTGGTGATCCTGATGTTTTTTTCAGGGGGATCGATGGTCTCATCCTTGATGAAGAGTATATATTCATCATCCTTTTTCTGGATGGTTCCGTCGATCACATTGAAACCCGGCTCATAGAACAGTCTCGTCTGTGAAAACTCCTCAAAATCACGGGTAGTTACATAGTATTTCCGGTGGTTGTACCCACTCTCTTCCTCCGCCTGCGTTTCCGGATAGAGGCCTTCGATGGTAGTCGACCAGTAGATCATGTAAATGTCCTCATCCTCGTCATAGTACAGTTCAGGCGCCCAGGTGTTTCTTGCATCCGGTTCGTGCTCCATGACCGGGATATACTGCTGCTCCGACCAGTTGATCAGGTCGGGTGAGGTAGCGTAGCCGATTCCGCGTTCATTCCAACTGACTGTCCACACCATATGGAAATTGCCGTCCCGGCCGCGAATAATGCAGGGGTCGCGCATCAATCGGTCCTCTCCCGCCCCGGGAGTCAGAAAGGAGGTGCCGTTACCAATAGCCTGCCACTCGTAACCGTCTTCACTCCAGGCCAGGTGGAGCCCGCTCTCCCCGTTGCCCATGAAATAGGAGAACATGAAGACTTCGTCTTCAAGGTGCCGGGATGTATCCCTGGAAGCCGTTTCGCAGCCTGATGATGCAAGCAGAAGGGAAAAGCCAAGCAAAACGGGGCACATGCGTTTGTTGATCATGGCACTGTGGGTTGAAAAGGATGATTTACGGTTTAATAAGGATGGTTTACATTGCGGCTGTTTCTTACATAGTGGCTACATCCGATCGAATACTTCCGCCAGAAATACAATGTGATCTCCCAGATCGGTGTCGATCAGTTCGGCACCTTTGTGGATATCCTCCCGGCTCACATTGGCGGCGAAACGCCTGTCTTTCATTTTCTTGGTGACCGACTTGGCCTTCATGCCGGCGAATCCGGTCGGACGCATCAGGGCGACCGCATGCATGAAGCCGCTGATCTCGTCACAGGCAAACAGATACCGCTCAATCCCGGACTCCGGTTCAGTCCCTGTTCGCTCCGGCGCATGAGCACGTATTGCGCCCACAACGGCATCCGGAAGGTCCGTCTCCGGAAAGATATGCTCTAACGCGTAATTGGGGTGTTCGTCCGGTTTCTTTTCCCAGTCCAGGTCATGCAGCAAGCCGGCCAGCCACCAGTTGTGGATATCCGTATCATCTTTTCCCAGTTTCTGTGCGTATGCCTCCATGGCCGAGGCGACCATTCGACAGTGCTGCTGGAGATTTTCATTGGGGATCCACTCTTTTAGCAGGGTTTCGGCTTGTTGTCGGGTCATGGGTTGATTACTTTTGTTTAAGTGTTTGGAACCGTTGCTGTAAAGACGGCTGCATATTGCTGCAGTTTAATTAATTCTAATACTATTTTCAACATACAAATATCGATATAAATATATATTAGTGGTATATTTTCGCTTCTGCAGAAACCGGCGCATTTGACACGGACATCGTTTATCATCACCTCGTAAATAATAACCTATGGATCCGGAAATTCTGATAGTACTGACCATCACGGCGGTGACCATTATTATGCTGGTCACTGAAGTTGTTCGCATTGATGTAACCGCATTGCTGACGATGCTGGCACTGAGCTGGACCGGTATACTTTCCACCGGTGAAGCTTTGTCCGGTTTCTCGAGTAATGCGGTAGTGGCCATGATCGCCGTCATGATCATGGGGGACGGAATCGCCAGAACCGGCATTATGGCCCGATTCTCTAAAGCGGTGCTACGCAATATAGGCACCGGCAAGACAGGTATACTGGGGGTGTTTTCGTTATCGGTCGGGACGCTTTCCGGAGTGATCCAGAATATCGGTGCCGCCGCTCTGTTCCTGCCGAGCATTCTGGATGTTTCAAGGCGCACCAAAATTTCGGCCTCCGAACTTATCATGCCGATCGGATTCGCTGCAATCATCGGCGGGACTCTGACCATGGTCGGGTCCGGTCACCTCATCCTGACCAATGACCTGCTCGAGAGCGCCGATCTGGAACCCTACGGACTTTTTGCCGTTACACCCGTCGGGGTCGCCCTGCTGCTGGCCGCCATCGTTTTTTTTCTGTTCTTCGGCAAATACATGCTGCCACAGGGGACGAGTGAAGGACGGCAAAAACTCACCGAGCAGGAAAAGTTGATCGACGCCTTCAGTCTGGATCAGCATATTACTTTCTACCGTATCCCGGAGGGGAGCCCGCTTATCGGAAAGACGGTGGAAGCGTCCGGGGTCTGGCGTACATATCACCTCAATATCCTGGCACTGTCTCATGATCAATACGCCGACTATGCTCCGTGGAGGGAGACCCGGCTTGAAAAGGATCAGACCCTGGCTCTTTATGGGGATGAGGAGAAAATCCGGCAATATGCCTCGGATTACGGTCTGGAAGCTGCCGAAGACCACCATATGTTCCAGAGTCTGGACGATCCCGATGAATCAGGCTTTGTGGAGGTGGTGGTTCCGCCGCGCTCGGAGCTGGTCGGTCAGACCATCCGCAAATTTTCCATGCGCAAGCGCTATGCCGTCGAACCGTTGATGATCTTCAGTCAGGGCGAGAAAATCGAAGGTGATATCTCCGACCACGAAATTCTTCCGGGTGATACCTTCATCATATACGGGCCCTGGGCGCATATCCAGGAGCTTCAGAACAGCGATCCTTTTGTTGTGGCAACTCCGTTCGAGGTTGCCCCGCGTGACCGGACTAAAACCTGGCCGGCCGTGGGCAGTTTTCTGTTGGCGATTGTTCTGGCCATGTCCGGTTTCTCCATCTCGATCGCATTTCTGACCGGTGCGCTGGCGATGGTGCTGACCCGTGTCATGTCCATACAGGAGGCCTATAAAGCGATTGAGTGGAAGGTGGTATTTCTGCTGGTCGGACTCATACCTCTCGGTGTGGCCATGCAAAACAGCGGGTCCGCCGAGTTTCTGGCCCAAAGTGTAATGGGAGTGGTGGAGGGCAGCCATCTTATTCTGCTGCTGCTTACGGTCGGGATACTGTCGACCGTCTTCTCCCTGGTCATGTCGAATGTCGGTGCAGTTGTTGTACTGGCTCCGCTTGTGGTGAGTATCGGAACACTTGCCGGTGTGGATCCGCGTCCTCTGGTGCTTTTGGCCGCTGTCTGTGCCGGTAATTCCTTTGTCTTGCCGACGCATCAGGTCAATGCCCTGCTGATGACAGCCGGAGGGTACAAAACCAGCGATTATTTCAAGGCGGGAGGAGGAATGACCGTGGTCTTTCTGGTTGTGGCGGTAACATTCTTCTATTTTGCGTTCTTCTGAGCGGGTTAACTTCTGATGAATCCCGTTTACCGGGCGGCGAAGGCATCATAATTCTTGGCAATTTCCTGATATTCGCTTCTGTTTGATCCCGGTTGCCGGGCGTAACGGACCCATGGAGTGGGTACAGAAAAAGCTGCAAAGTTCTGTACCAATGGATTGCCATTCGATATCGTCCTTATAAAGACGTATTTTACAACATTGTGAAGAATCCACTTTAACCGGAACAGAACTGCCACACATGCCATCGAATAAACCGATAATCGTTGTGAAATACGGCGGCAACGCCATGACCGAAGAGGTGCTTAAGCAGAAGGTCATAAAAAATATCTGTCTGTTACAGAACTATGGCTACAAAGTGGTCATTGCCCATGGAGGCGGGCCCTTTATCAAGCAGGCACTGCTCCAGGCCAATATTGAATCGGAGTTTATCGACGGGCACCGCGTCACAACCCCCGAGGCGCTCGAGCATGTGGAGAAAGCACTGAAGGGGCAGGTCAACGGATCCCTGGTGAAACTGATCAACCAGTTGGGTTATAAGGCGGTCGGACTCTCGGGCAAGGACGGAAAAATCGCCACAGCGGTTAAGCGTATGCATAAAAAAGAGGTGGAAGGAAACATCGAGGAGCACGATCTGGGTCAGGTAGGTGATGTCGTCAGCATTGATACGGCGCTTCTCGAACTGTTACTGGAGCATGACTATATTCCGGTGCTGGCCTGTCTGGCCGCCGACGTGGACAGCAACGAGTTCAATGTCAACGCCGATATGTTCGCCGGTCACCTGGCCGGTGCGCTCAAAGCTGAAAAATTTGTTGTACTAACCGATGTGGACGGATTGATGCGGGATATCAATGACCCTTTATCGCTGGTCAGTGAACTCAGGGTATCCGAGATCAAAAAACTGGAAGAGGAGAAGGTTATCCAGGGGGGGATGATCCCGAAGACCGAGGCGTGTGAAATTGCTCTGAAAAACGGTGCACGGTCGGCAATCATCCTTAATGGCACTGAACCCGAACAGCTCCTGGCCGTCGGCAAACGCGAACCGGTCGGAACAACCATCGTTTGACAGAAGACAGAATACAGAGTACAGAAGAAAGAATACAGAGTACAGAAGAAAGAGAGCAGGGAACAGAGGATGGAGGTCAGGGTGTTGAGATGTCTATATGGAGTGAATAGCCCCTGTTATCCCGGAATGAATGGCTTTCATCCTGAAACAGTGAAAGTGTAACAATTTACATCATGCAAAAGAAAAAAATTGGCGTTATCGGTGCTACCGGCTATACCGGTTCCGAGATCGTACGCATATTATCGCAGCATCCCGGGGTGGAGATCGCCCTGATCACTTCCGAGTCGCGGGCCGGAGAGAAGTTCTCCGATGTCCATCCGTTTTTTCAGGGTATTGTGGATGATCTCCTCTACACGGCTGACAAGGTCGACGACACCGAACTGGATCTGGTATTTCTGGCACTACCGCATGGGGTGTCTATGGATTACGTCAAGCGTTTTGCCGGCCGTGATTTCCGCATTGTCGATTTTTCCGGCGACTTTCGCCTGAAAAATCCGAAGGTTTATGAGCAGTGGTACTCCAAAAAGCACATCTTCCCCGAGGGGTTTCGGGATGCGGTATACGGACTTCCCGAGCTTTATGCCGACAAGATCCGCGATGCAAAACTGGTGGCCAATCCGGGTTGTTTTCCGACGGGTGCCATCCTCTCGATAGCTCCGCTCGTTCGTGCCGGTGCGATCAAAACCGAGGGGATTATTATCGATTCCAAAACCGGTGTGACCGGTGCGGGCATTAAGGCTTCGGCCGTCAATATGTTCTCCAATGTCAATGATAATTTCAAAGCCTATGGCATCAAAACGCATCGCCATACCATAGAGATACAAAACATTCTGGATGATGTCGACGGCTCGCTTGCGCCTGTACAATTTACCCCGCATCTGCTGCCGGTAGATCGTGGAATTCTTACGACGGTCTATGCGCGTCCGGCTGAAGAGGCCGGCTGGCTGGATGTGGCGTCCGGTTCCAAAGCCACGGGTTCAACCGAGGCGGCAACGGCAGCCAAGGTGGTGGCCTCCATGGATTCGGGGAAAAAGCGCCTTGAAGATATGTATCGTGATTTTTATGATGACAAACCGTTTGTCCGAATTTGTGAAAAACCGCCGACATTGAAAGATGTGAGGGCAAGCAACTACTGCAATATCTTTGTGGATTACGATGACCGGACCGGCAATGTGATTGTGATCAGTGCCATCGACAACCTGGTCAAGGGTGCGGCGGGACTCGCCGTGCAGAACATGAACGTGATGTTCGGTTTTGATGAGACCACGGGACTTGGACATGTTCCTGTCAATCCATGACAGTGTTCAGGAGCTGCCACCGTTTCAACCGGGAAATATTATGTTCCGGGCAACTTGCAACGTGTGCCGTGCAAACTGGAGCGTTTGTTGGGCTGAATACAGCGTGTGTTATTAGCGCTGAAACGAGTATTTTCGGACATGCAACCGTTTGAAGCATCGGACAAGGACGGACGAAAAAATCGTCAAATATCTTAACCTGTTAATATCTCCGGTTTCCCTGGAAAGCGGAGTGAAAGAAAGACCTGATATGATCAAAAATATTACCAATGTACGAGGATTCAAATGCTGGGGGGCCCATTCCGGGATTAAGTCCCTGCGTCGCGATCTGGCCATTATTTATTCGGAAGTCCCGGCCAGCGCAGGTGCGGTATTCACACTAAACAAAGTGATTGCCGAGCCGATCAAGATTTCGCGGGAAAATCTGGAAAACGGGATGGCACAGGCCATTGTCGTGAATGCCGGTAATGCCAATGCGTGTACCGGTGAACAAGGTTATGAAGGTGCAAGGGCGATGGTCACCGCACTGGCCGAAAGTCTGAAAATCGAAGAAGACCTGGTCATCGTCTCTTCGACGGGTGTCATTGGTGAACCTTTTCCCACCGAAGATATCGTGGAGGGGATCAAAGTGAATGCGCCCAAGGTGACCAACCGCTCTTCAGCCGGCTCTTTTGCGGCCAACGCCATTCTGACTACCGATACTTTTGCCAAAGAAGGTTTCCTTGAGTTTTCACTGGATGGGCGTGAGGTAAATATGGCCGGTATCGCCAAGGGCTCCGGCATGATCCATCCCAATATGGCCACCATGCTTGCTTTTATTGTCACCGATGCCGATATCGAGCCGAAACTGCTCCAGAAAGCGGTCTCGGAATCGGTGGAGGATACCTTTAATATGATTACAGTGGATGGGGATACCTCTACCAATGACATGGTGGGCGTGCTGGCCAACGGCATGGCCGGCAACGAGCGGCTTACCTCGGAAAAGGACAAGGATTACAAGGTGTTTTTGAACAAACTGAAGGAGATGATGCAGCACCTTGCCAAACTGATTATATCCGATGGCGAGGGTTCATCCAAATTTGTTGAGTACCGGATAGAGAATGCACCGGACAAGGCGGTTGCACGAAAACTGGCACGGAATATTTCCAGCTCCAACCTGGTCAAGACGGCGATGTTCGGGCGTGATCCGAACTGGGGCCGGATCATATCGGCGGCCGGTAATGCGGGTGTGCCGTTTGATTACACGACGGTTGACCTCTACCTGGGCAATGAAAGAGAGCGCGTGAAAGTGCTTGAAAAAGGAAAACCGGTGAAATACGACCGGAATTTCATGAAAAAGCTGCTCCGCGAGTCACATCTCAGCGTGAAGATGGACATGTGCGACGGTGAGGCGGTTGCGGTGGCCTGGGGATCCGACCTGACCACCGACTATGTTCTCTTCAATTCGGTGTATACGACATAGAAAGTTCAGACACAGAAAATTTACCTGATTTTTAATTTTTTCGGCCCATGCAATCTAAAAAAGTGACCTTTAAAGGTTCTCTGGGGGAGAGCCTGGCAGGCCGGCTCGATCTGCCGGATGGTGAAATCAACGTGTACGCACTGTTTGCACACTGTTTTACCTGTTCAAAAAGCCTCAAAGTGGTTGGAAACATAAGCAAAGAGCTTGTGGCCCGAAATATCGGGGTACTCCGGTTCGACTTCACCGGGCTGGGTCAGAGTGAAGGCGAGTTCGCCAATACCAATTTTTCATCCAATGTGGATGACCTGCTTGCTGCCGCCGAATTCATGAATGAGGAGCTGCAAAGCCCCGCTATTCTTATCGGCCACTCGCTGGGCGGTGCGGCGGTGCTGCAGGGTTCGCATCGGATACCCCCGGCAAAAGGGGTGGTTACCATAGGGGCGCCGTCGGACCCCGGGCATGTCATTCAGCATTTTGATGCGCACCTGGATACCATCGAGGAGAAGGGCGAAGCAGAAGTCATGCTTGCCGGTCGCAAGTTTACCATCAAAAAACAGTTGGTCGATGATCTCAACGCTTCCCGTATGGATCGTTTTATCAGGGATCTGGACAAGGCATTGCTGGTAATGCATTCTCCAGTGGATGACACTGTCGGGATCGACAATGCCGCCCATATTTACAAGCAGGCGAGACATCCCAAAAGTTTTATCTCGCTGGATCAGGCCGATCACCTGCTCCGGGACGACAGGCACAGCCGTTATGCCGGTTCGGTGATTGCCGCCTGGGCCGATCTGTATCTGTGAGTTCGGATATAACTGCCTGAAATGCGTAAAGGAGCTTTTTGCCTCAAAAAAGCGCTTTTATGTATACCTGAAAAGCCTGCTAGTACGTTTTCTCATTAATGAGGTATTTTCAGCACGGGATATGTTCATTCATTTATTGATCGCGCTTTTTCGTGCTTTGTTGAAAATATTTTTCGTTTTTTTCAGTGATAGGTGTTAATTTTGCTAAGTAAAGAAAAAACCGTAAGCCAACTGAGGTTTTTTTCCTTCAAATATAAATAACGGAGGTTTGTACATGAGCGTTCTGAATAGAAAAAAACCGAAAGCGAATCTGCATCAGCACTATAACATCAATTTGCAGATCGGTTTTATTGCCACCCTGATCATCATGATTGCCATGTTTCGTGTGAATCTGAATTTCAGCTCGGATTTTGAAATAACCGTCACCGAGCAGGAAGTTATTGCCATGGAAGAGGTGATACGTACGGAACAGCAATTGACCCCTCCTCCACCGCCGAGACCACCGGCACCGGAGCCGGTACCGGATGACGAAATTGTGGAAGATATGTTTTATAATCTGGATACCGAGATGGATCTGGATGCACCACTGGACCTTCCGCCGCCTCCTCCACCGGAAGAGGAAGAAGAGGAAGAACCCGAGGTCTTTATCATCGTTCAGGATATGCCGGAGCTTATAGGAGGTATGGATGCGATTTATCAGAATTTGCGTTATCCGGAAATTGCCAGACAAGCCGGAATCGAAGGCCGGGTGGTCGTTCGATTTGTCATCGATGAAGAGGGACGGGTTACCAATCCCGAAATAATACGTGGAATCGGGGGCGGCTGTAACGAAGCAGCCATCGCAGCTGTACAGCAGGTGCGGTTTACACCCGGTCGGCAAAGAGGCCGCGCCGTCAAGGTGCAATATACCATCCCTATTGTGTTCCGGCTTCAGAGTTGAATGCTAACCGGTGACTGACCAGAGAGGACTGCAGGAATGTAGCGGGGTCGCCGGCTGACCACCGTTCTGCTACTGAAATATTCTCAGGGGATATGGTCGATATAGCCTGCCTGGTTGCGGGCATCTTCCAGTTTGTCTTGCAATCTTGACGTCTCCGGATAGATGGAATGGGCCAGTTCGAATATCCGGAAAGCTGTTTCGGGTTCGCCCTGCTCCAGGTAATAATCTCCGAGGCGTATGAATTCATTCAGGCTGAAATCACACTCCTCTCCGCGTGTTTCTCGCAACTCACTGTAATATCGAATGGCTTTTTCCACACCGCTTTTTTCTATGACATTGCCCAGAATTCCTGAAACGGGTTCCCGGATATCGGGGGCCGGATGCCCGAACAGCAGATTCCGGATGGTAAAAAAGGTACGGGAGGTACACTGCCGGGTGTTGTCCAGAATGATCAGGGTATAGTCACTGAAGCCGAAATAGATTAGTTGTGATGAAAAACCGTGAATATTGCCCGCATGCCCGATCACCAGTTCATTTTTTGATCCGATTTTCTGGCTGCCGATAAAAACGCCGTATCCATAATCCTCCATCTGCGGCGTGACCATATTCTGTAAATATTCGCGGTCCTGAATCAGCTCTCCATTGAAAAGAGTGCGGGTCCATCGGAAAAGATCCTCTGCTGTCGAATAGATCATACCTGCGGAAAAACCGGCACTCGAGTGGAAAAATGGCGCACGTTCATATCCGGTCGGTGTTTTTTCATAGCCGTTTGCAAGATGTTCGATTACTTTGGATGAGGAGGCATATCCGGTATTTTCAAGTCCTGCGGGATCAAGGATATATTTTTCCAAGGCTGATTCATAAGACATGCCGGTTGCCTGCTCGATGATGAGCCCCAGCAGATAATAGCCGGAATTGCCGTAACTCCAGTCCGTACCCGGCTCGAATTCCAGTTCCAGATGTGCAAAATGTTCAATGAACTCATAACGGTCGTGTTCAAAAACGGCCACTTCTTTAAGGAAACCGGGCAGATCCAGATAGTCGGGTATTCCGTCCGACTGGACCAGCAGATGTTCAATGGTGATGCGGTCGCCGGTGGAGGAAGGGTATTCCGGCAGGTGATCGGTAATGACGTCATCCATGGATAATTTGCCGTCTTCAACCAGACATATGGCAAGTGTTGCGGTGAAGGCTTTCGTAATGGAAGCGATCTTGAACCGGGTGTCGGTACTGTTGGGTATTTCCCACTCAAAATTTGCCATACCGAAAGCCTCATGGTAAATGATATCGTCGCCTTGGGCTGCAAGTACAACGCCGTTAAACATGCCGTATTCATGCAGGGTGGAAAGGGCAGCATCGATCTCATTTGCCGGGTCGGGTGACCGGCCAAACCCGGCCGCTCCCGTTAACAGGAGGATGATTGCGATCAGAGTGATATGAGAACGGACAGTATTATACACTGCTGTTTATACTAAAAAGATTTGCCTGCCAGGGAACCGTTGCGTCTTAAAACACTTCCCCGGCGGTTGATTCGGGTTACATTCTGCAGTCTGCATTACAAGGTCACATGAACCGAAGGTCACGAAGTTATATGTCCGTGACCGCATTTAATCATTCACCTGTGTGTACGGGCGTTTGCCCGGTCATGGACATTTCATATACAGAAAAATACCATCAGTTCATTAATTTCATATGTATTTTAACGGCTTTCACCGATTAACAGATACCCTTTTCAATGGGAATGCTGTGAACACAGATATTCATAATCCACCTTTATGAACCTACAGGTCATATTTGCAAGTTCTCTGTAAAAGGGGGTCCGGGCATGCTTTGCTGCCTTCTCGGTAAACGATGGAATCCAGCGGACCAGGTTTTGCTCCAGAAAGTTCTTCTGCTTGTTGCGGTATTGTGATTCCCGCCCGTACCGATCGCTTACCGGCATGCTATCTGTTGCCGGGGTATTGCCGCCTGGATCATTCCCATTCGGTTCTCCATCTATCGCGAGGCTGTCACAATCGGTTTTGCTGAATCCGGAGGCGTGCTGTTCCCGGAATACCAGATAGTACATGAACTCCAGTTCGATCCGTATGTGATCCGGTACTTCCGGGATGTCGATTTCCATCCCTTCCGATGCGTACCACTGCTGCACCTGTATGGTGGATTCGGTCATCAGGTGTTCGGTAGTGTCCAGGTGCATGGAGCCGTATGGCGGTGCAAGAAGCGAAAAAGGTCCGATGAACAGGCGGGCATGATCCACTTTCAATTCATCAACATTCTCGTTGAGCAGCTTTGAATCCGGGTGGTCTGTTACCATGCCGGACGATGCCGGATCCGGGCAGTTTGCTTCGCGGCTGGAGAGTGCCGGATCCGGAAGGTCGCCAACCCCGGAGGTTGTTGAATCCGGGTGTATATGCAATTCCGCCAGGAGCTCCTTCAGCATCCCGAATTTTTCAAGTACCTCATAGTCCGGCACCTGATAGCAGTCGGCCAGAAGTTTGTATGCCGCAGCCCGCCGTTCCGTCATCGTGATATCCTGCGTGTTCATTGTGTTTTGATTTCAAGCCGGCAATATTCCGTCACTCCATTTCTCCAGGAGCGGACTATGCCTGTGCAGAGATCGGTTTATGTCACCGACGGGGAGCGTTTCTCCACCCGGACTCTCACAACGCCATAGAAGGCCGATGAGCCACTGAGACGGTCGTAGTCGGCCGGCAGTACCTGGTTGTTGTTTCCGCCGCGTGGTGTTTTACCGAACTCTTTGGAGGCCAGCTTCCCGTAGGCCCAGTGTCCCTGACCGTACGCCTTGGCGACCGTTCCCGGCCGGACACCTTCCCACAGGTTGGCGGTACATTCCAGCTCGCCGGTGTCCGATATCAGGCGGATCGCGTCGCCGTTTCTGAGCCCCAGCCGTTCTCCGTCCACCGGATTGAACTGTGCCACATCTTCGCCGACCACATTCCCCATATCAATGTCCTTCATTTCGTAATACCAGGAGCAGTTTTGTGAGCGACCCTCACGGTTCAGGCGCGATTTGTAATCCACCAGGTGGAAAGTGTTTTCATTCTCCTCGCC
Source organism: Balneolales bacterium (assembly GCA_007132495.1). GTDB lineage: Bacteria > Bacteroidota > Rhodothermia > Balneolales > Natronogracilivirgulaceae > SLOL01. Next base: position 5,205 of record SLOL01000073.1, on the reverse strand, counting down.
GTGCACAAAGGGTTCTTCGTAATGGGGAACAAAAGCCTGCTCACCACGGGCCAGGTAGTGAGCGGATTCCATGATTTGATCCACGCCGGTATTATAGATGCCTGCGTGATTTTCCAGCGCTGTTTTTAAAGTTTGGGAATAGAACTCGAATTGGCCGGTTTGAGTCCCCATATTGCCCCAGCGTGCGCGGTAGTTGTACGGGTCGGAATTCCATACCCCCGTACGATAGAAATCCTCCCATCCGTCGAACCGGTCGCCGCCCTTGTAGTGGGCCGGATCCCACAGATCGCGGGTGGCGTATTTCAGTGCATACAGGTCGAACTCTTCCGCGTTTTGCGGAACCGCTCCCGTTTCCGGATCGCGATACTCCCTGAAATGGTCCAGCATGTTCGGGAACCCTTTTTCGGCCAGCTTTTCGGCGATCAACCAGCTGATTTCACTTTCGTCGGTCTTGACATCCCAGACCCGGTCGATCACCGGCCGGTTCACCGGCAGCTGACGGTATCCGTTACCGATGCTTTTCATAAACCCGTGCCGTTCAAACATTCCATGGGTGGCCGGAAGTACAATGTCACAAAACATGCTGTATTCGGCGGCGTGTGTAGTGATATGCACGTTGAACGGAATCTTGCTCAGGGCCCGTTCCCAGCGCTCGATTTGCGGATTGGAAAAGCCGAAATTATTGAAGTAGGCAATGGCGACTTTAATATCGTAGGGATCTTCATCAAGGATGCCGTCCGCCGCCCGGTTGGTGATGACACCGCCGCCGGACCTCCCACCGTTTAATGAGGGGAATTCCAGATAACCGCGCTGATCGATTTTCTGCATGGCGATTCCCCTTCGGGCGATATCGTCCAGATGCGGATCCACGGATGGAAACCCGCGTGAGTACTCCGGGTTGGAAGCCAGGGTACCGCCGACATTGTCCACCGATCCGACCAGTCCGTTCAGGGCATGGGTCGCCATGGAGTTGTAAGCGCCCCGTACCTGCATCGTCGGTCCGCCGCCGACCCAGCAGATGGCATGGGGTGCCGCTTCGGCTAAACCGGTTGCGACCCGCTCAATTTGTTCCGCCGGAACCCCTGCCCGTTCGGCCGCCCATTCCGGGGTGCGGTCTTTCAGTTCCAGATTCCACCACTTGACCAGTCCGTGGGCGTAATTTTCGTTGAACGAATTTTCATCAACGGTTTCACCCAGCTTGAAACGGTTCTCACCGTCATTGAAATCGCCGACAAATTCACGATTCCACAACCCTTTGGTCAGGATCACATGTGCCATGGCAACAGCAATGGCGCCGTCTTCACCCGGCTTAACGGGCAGCCACTCGTCCGATTTGGCCGCCGTGGCCGAGAGCCGGGGCTCTACGGTTGCTACTTTGGCACGACTGAGTAACTCGCCCCAGGCATTGTTGTACAAGGGGACCTGGCGGTTGGTCGCGACGGGGTCGGCGCCCCAACAGATGACATAGCGAGCGTTTCTGACATCGTATTGCCGATAAGCCCATATTCCTTCGGTAAAATAGGGGCCGAATTTCTCGGCCTCGGCACAGATGGAGCTGTGGGAGATATTATTGGGTGAACCGATAATTTTCGGGAACCGGTCATATAGAATGTCCCGCAGGTAGGTATACCGCCCACGGGTCAATAAGAGTTTGTGCGTCTCTTCATTGCGGCGCAGTTCCATGATCTTTTCGGCAATGGTGTCGATCGCCTCGTCCCAGGAAATGGGAACAAAACCCGGGTCCTCGCCGCGCCCTTTTCGGGGGTTGGTCCGCTTCATCGGCTGCTTGAGCCGGTCAGGATCGTATACCTGCTGAAGACTCATATGTCCGCGAACGCACAGATTTTCCCCGTTTACTTTGGAATGGGGATTGCCACGCACTTTGGTGGCCCGGCCATCCTGAACATAAACCTGCACCGAGCACCAGGAGGTACATCCCAGACAGGTAGACGCTTCCCAGCGGCCGTTTTGTCCCGCCGGCTGTGTTCCGGAACCGTTACTCCGGTCGGCGGCTTTCAGGGTAGAGAGTCCGGGAGCGAGCATAGAGCCGAAGGTGGCACCGCTGCCCGCCATTAACGCGCGTTTGAGAAATGATTTTCGGGAGGATTTTGTGGAAGGACCGGAAGCCGGGGTATCGAAAGTTTTCGCCGATACCGTCTTGTCTTTGAAATCTTGCATAATAATGTCGTTTAAACGTTAAAGTCGGCTGATTTTAGCCAAATAGTTGCTCTTGTTGGGCCAACTTGGTAATGTCTATTGCTCCGTCTTCGTCACGGCCGTACCGTTCGGTCTGATTTTGCTGCATCTGGCTGAAGAATTCACCGGCCCGTTCTTCGTTGGTATCCACTTCGGCCAGTTCCCCTTTGGTCTGCGGATAGTCGGCCGCCGCATTGAAGCTGCGCACATAAAAGACTTTGGGTTGGGTTCCGAGGTGTTCCATACGGCGGAAGGGGCGGTACCGGGACAATATCCGGCTGACCGAACTGTTCGGGTCGTTCAGGTCTCCGAAGATCCGGGCGTCGGTCGGGCAGCGCTTCACACAGGCCGGCAGTTTCTTTTCCCTGAGCCGGTGCAGGCAGAAATCGCATTTTTCGACGATTCCGTGGTGGCGGTTTCCCAGGCCGTGATTCTCCCGTTCGTTGTTATAGATGGGAATGCGCTCGCCGCCAACATCCTCAAGCGTCGATTTGGCTGATCCCGTTACTCCGGCAATGAGTTCCTCCTCTTCCTGCCACTCCTCATGGGGCTGGCCGAAATGGGCGGACACCTCACCATAAGGGCAGTTGATAATACAGGCCCGGCAGCCGATACATTTCTGCGGATCATGAGCGGTGATCCCGCCGTTGACTTTGTGCAGTGCCGATGTCGGGCACGCCTTTTCGCAGGGCGCGTTTTCACAATGGTTGCACAATGTGGGCAGATATTCGTATCGCACGTTGGGGAACTTTCCGGAGGTCGTGGTAATGTGGTGGGACCAGAAATGTCCTTCGCGCAGGTTGTTTTCACTTTTGCAGGCCAGATCGCAACCTCCGCATCCGGTGCAGCGCTGAAGGTCGATGACCATCACCAGGTTGGTTCCTTCCAGGTGCTCAAGACCTTCGTTGGCATCCGCACGGCTGCATCCTCCTGCAATTCCCACGACAGCCGCTCCGGTGCCCATTGACTTCAGAAAGTCGCGGCGGGACAGATCCCCGCTTTTTGGGCTGCCGGATTCTGGACTCCGCAGGTTTTTGTAGCGGGAATGAGTTCCACTGCCCGGGTTTTCGATCTGTTCCTCTTTTGCGTTGGTTTCAGAAATAAGCGTGTTTTGCGTTTTCACGGTTTTCGATCTGCTCATTGTTTCTCGGTTTTGAAGTCCTCGTTACTGTCAGGGCCGGCGGCCTCACCTGCAACTGGAGCTTGAATGGCGATTTTGTAAAAGGGTTGGATGACCAGCCGGATTCCGGCGGCAAAAATTACCAGCATTAAACCAATTACAAAGAACATGACGAGCCATTCGACCAGGTGCGGGAAGTATTCAAAGCGCACCAGTATGTTGCGAACATGATCGTACCGGTACGCGACCGCCGGAATGACCACATTCATCGGCACCATCAGGAAGTTGGCGATCATGAGTCCGGAAGCCGCCTTCAGGGTTCGCACCCGGATGCGCCGGTCATGGATTTTTTCCTGCCAGAAAAGCAGGCCGATGGGCAGCAGGATGCCCAGTCCGACATGGAATACCCATAGTGTCCAGGCGTAATCACCGGTGAGCATCTGGCGCAGAATGGCGGCAGTGGCTGGAACCTCGGCGTAGGTCATAACCAGGGAGATGGTCAGGGCGGTGAACATACCCACGAGAATCCAGGCAATAAACCAGCGGCCGAGCCGGTACGCCAGGCGGTAATAGATGGTTTCACCCCGGTCGGGTGAGAAGAGCAGGTGCTGCAGCAGAACCACTCCGGTGCCCACGACAAACGCCGAGATCAGGTAGACGACCGGCAGCAGCAGGTCATTCCAGAGCGGTCGGGCTGCGGCCACACTCAGAAAGGAACCGAGTACGGCAACCAGGGCCGCTCCGGCCGGCACGCTTATGTAGGCCATATTTTTGACAATGTCTTTCCGGCCCAGGCGGTAGGCCCAAAGTTCAATAACCAGGATGATCATATAGGCAAGATGCAGCCAGATCATCCAGGTCAGCAGCGATCCGAAATCGGGAGCGAGAATGGGGCGCCACACCCGGAAGGGCTGGCCCAGGTCATGAAAAATGGAAACCAGCGCTCCGACGAGTGCCGCCAGGGCGGTAAGCATGATGATAGGGCCGAGCCGGTCCAGTTCCCGGATACCTGCTCCGTAGCGCAACAGGATGAATGAGAGTACGGCACCGACCTCCAACAGGACAAAATACTCATATAATCCGACCCAGAGACCCCAGGGGACTTCGGTCGAAAGATTTCCCAGATTACCGAGTGCCAGAACCCGGAAGACTCCGAAAGCGCCGAGCACCAGAGCAATGATGCCCAGAATCAGCGCAATCCGGAATTGTTTGGATGTTCGATTCAGGTACGGAGTAGCCGTTTCCGCAGTAGTCATGTTTTTGCCGGTTTAATGGTTTGCAGATGTTCAGAAATTGAATTGCGCACGTAATGCTGCAATGACGGGATTCTGGTCGGATGCGCCGCCGGGAAGATCGGATACGTTTACATAGATCACGTTTGCCATGAAACGGAGGTTGGCCGAGACATGGTGATTGAGTCCGATCGTGACATTATTTTGTTTGCCGCCGGTGTATCCGGAATCATTGAGACTCATATTGCTGAAGCGGGCGATGACTTCCCAGGCTCCGGAACCACCCTCCGGTGTTATCGTGCCGAACCGCCCGGAGGAGTAAGAGCGGCTTTCACCGGTCAGGATGTAACCGGCCTGGACATGTCCGCCGTTGAATCCCGGATCGCTGCCCGCTTCCATATTCACCCCAACATGCAGGAATTCGCCTTCCATCCAGAGCGGTCCGCTGATATAGGCGGCTTCAATGCCGGCTTTAAGGGTGCTTTCGACACCATCGGCGATGGTGAGACCGATAAGCGCTTGTCCGCCTTTGCTGTCGCGGGCTTCCGGTCGGTCGCTGAAGCTGATTGCATTGTTGTCCATGAGATTTTCATAGACGATCGAACCGCCGAGATGCAGTGTTCCCGGTCCCACTTGCGGGGCGTACACTCCACGCAG
>SLOL01000210.1 GCA_007132495.1 Balneolales bacterium | reverse complement strand
GCTTGTTCAGCTCTCTGGCAACCCGGCAATGTTGTCGCAAACTGTCTTGCTGAACTTCGACCAGCTCTTTGGACCAGTAATAGTCCAGGCCGGTCTCCCCGATCGCCACAATATCGTCCGATGCCCCGCGGGAGCGGAGTTCGGAACCGACATCCGTCAGCTTACCGTCAACATCACAGGGGTGGATGCCCGCCATTTTGTGGAAACGGAGGTCCGGGTGACTCAGTGTTTCCATCTGTGCCAGCGATCCGAAATCAATCGCCGGCATCAGGATATCGGTGACGCCGGCACCGGTGGCTCGGTGCAGGACCTCGTCAAGGTCATTCCGGAATTGCGGAAGATAGATGTGCGAATGGGTGTCGATCATGGTGAATACTGTTGAAGACGGTCGCCAAAGCGTCCGGCCGATATCGGGTAAAATGAATGTGCAGAATCCTTTTGGCTTCCCGTACGCTCCATATCTGCCGGATGTGCAGGATACGCCGGATGTGCAGGATGTACAGAATGTACCGCTTGTCCCGGATGCACCGGATAATGCAAAATGGCGATCATTTTTCTGGATTTATCACAATATGGATTGTAAGTTTCATGCAGCTTTCTTGTCAATAAGACTGAGAAAGATAAAAAAAGATTCCGGGACGATTTTGTTATTCTTGAAAAAGAGAGTATATTTGAACATATTTCACACATATACCTAAAGGAGTTAGATCCATGGCTGATAACGAACGTATGAAAGCAATTGATCTGGCGGTAGGCCAGATTGAAAAGCAGCACGGCAAGGGTACGATCATGCGTCTGGGTGACCAGCCGGTCGCGAATATACCCACCATCTCCACCGGCTCCATGGTAGTGGACCATGCATTGGGAGTAGGCGGTGTTCCCCGCGGCCGCATCACAGAAATATACGGTCCGGAGTCCAGTGGAAAGACCACCCTCGCGCTGCATGTCATTGCCGAGGCCCAGAAAGCCGGGGGCCATGCGGCCATTATCGACGCAGAACACGCCTTTGACCCGAAATACGGAAAAGCGCTCGGTATCAAGATCGATGAGCTTCTGATTTCGCAACCGGACAATGGTGAGCAGGCTCTGGAAATCGCGGAAACCCTGATCCGTTCTGCCGCACTCGATGTCGTCGTTATCGATTCGGTGGCGGCGCTGGTTCCGCGTGCCGAGCTCGACGGTGAGATGGGCGATTCCCAGGTCGGATTGCAGGCGCGTCTGATGTCGCAGGCACTCCGCAAACTGACCGCCGTTGTCAACCGCACCCATACCTCCGTCATCTTCATCAACCAGCTTCGGGAAAAGATCGGGGTCATGTTCGGAAATCCCGAAACCACAACCGGCGGCAAGGCTCTCAAGTTCTACTCCTCCGTCAGAATCGACATTCGCCGTATAGGTGCCATCAAACGGGGTGATGATGTGACCGGCAACCGTACCAAGGTCAAAATTGTCAAAAACAAGGTGGCACCCCCCTTCAGGATCTGCGAATTCAACATCATGTACGGAAAGGGGATTTCCCGTATCGCAGAGCTGCTGGATCTGGCTGTACAATATGACATCGTCCAGAAACGGGGCAGCTGGTACCGCTATGAAGACGAGCCTATCGGTCAGGGCACCGACTCAGCCATCCAGTTTCTGGAAGAGGACTCCGAGCTTACCAACCGGATTGAAAGGATCGTGCGCCATAAACTGATGCCTGAACATTACAGCGATAACGGAACCGAAGAACCGAAAGCCGCCACCGGTAAAAAAGCGGCTAAAGAGAAAGCCAATGCTTCCGAACCTTCGGGACCGGATGGGGCATCCAAAAACGCCGGTTCATCTGCACCGGATAAAACAGAGAAGAAACAGGTGTAGGTCGGAAAATCCACCGGCCGGCATCCAAAACACCTGTGATCGGAGAAGTCCTTGCTGTGACAGGGCGATCCGGATGCAGGTAGTAAAAAAGATGGTGATGGATGAAAACATACCGGGGCTGCCCGGTCATTGCACGGAAATTACAGCCCAGAAGAAAAAAAGTGACCGGGTCTCCCTGTTTGTTGATGACCGGTTCCTGGCCGGATTTTACCGTTATGCCATCAAACAGGCCGGGGTGCGAATAGGCTCGCTGATCACTGAGGAGACCTACAAGAAACTGCTTGAGGAGGAGGAGCGGTACCGCCTGCGGGAACAGATATATCGCTGGCTTTCGGTACGGGATCAGGCTTCGGGTGAGCTCCGTGAAAAGAGCCGGGCCAAAGGATATGCCACCGGCCGGATTGAAGAGGTTATCCATGAATTCATCAATAAGGGGCTGCTGGACGATCAACGCTATGCGGGTCAATTTGCGGAGACCAAGTACCGGTCACAGGGCTGGGGACCTCTGAAAATTCGTGCAGCTTTATCCCAAAAAGGGATAAAAAAACACTATATTGATTCCGCACTGGATGGGTTGTTTGCCGATCAAACCATCGAGGATGATCTGGTGGCTGCCGCGCAAAGTGTAAAATTGCGTCTGTTGCGAACCGAACCCGGCATCCGTCGCAAAAAAAAGCTGACGGATTTTCTCATCCGGAGAGGATTTCCCGGCCATGTGGTCTATGAAAAATCCGACACCGTGTTAAAACAGCTGGAGAATGAAGAAACTTAACCTGGAATCGTTTATCCGCCTGATCGTCATAGTGGCTGTGACAGCCCTGTTTTTGATGATCCTGTACCGTTTCTTTGTTCTTGTACTGTATGCTCTGATCGCTCTCGTCATTACCTATATACTGGATCCGTTCGTCAACCGGATGCAATCGGCAGGCATGAACCGGACACTCGGCATCAGTATTGTCATAGCCTCTCTGATTCTTTTGCTGGTATGGTTCTCCAGCACAGCACTGCCGGCCATAGCCAATCAGGTGCTGGTTCTGGGGCAGCAGCTGAATATCGATGCCATCCTCGCCGTCACGACGCAAATTGAAGAGCATATCCTGCAGCGCGCTCCCTTTCTGCCGGAAGGATTCCTTCGGGACAATGTCCCTAATGCTGTTGAAACACTGTTTCAGGCTGATGATGTCTCTCGCACCATCAACAACATCCTCGGTATTTTCGCCAATATCTTCTGGGCCTTACTGGTTATACCGTTCGCCACTTTTTTCATTCTCAAGGACGGAGCCTCCCTGCGCCGTAACATGCTTCAGCTTATTCCCAACAAGTATTTTGAAACGGTCCTTACCGGCATCGAAAAGGTCGAAAAACGCCTGATCACCTACTTCAAAAGCGTAGGCGTTCAATGTCTTATCATTGCTACCGTTGCGACAGTCACTCTCAATTTTGCGGGTCTCAACAACGCCTCCTCCGTGGGTATCGCGGCCGGACTCGCCAATATCATCCCCTACTTCGGGCCCATCATCGGCTATATTCTCTCCATCATTGTCTCGATACTGGAGACCGGAGATTTCTCCCTCGTGATCTATGTCATCGCAGCGATCGCCATCACTCAGGTCGTTGATAACATATTTGTCCAGCCGCTGCTCTTTTCAAGGTCTGCCAACCTCCACCCGCTTGTCGTACTTTTTGTAGTAATGATCGGTGCCGAGTTGGCCGGCATCTTCGGCATGCTGATTGCTGTCCCGTTGACGGCCATTGTGGTGATCACGATCAAACAGGTTACCTGGAGTCTGGAAAACTACCACGTGTTTCGTTTGAGAGAAAAAACGTAACAAATCCCGCTGGATCCGCTCCATGCAGAGATCGGATCAGCGATTGTTCCCTTATCATTAATAGTCCGGCTTATGATTAAACTTCGCCCCCTTCCTCCCGGAGGGACCATCGGCATCATGGCTCCCTCATCACCGGTTGATGAAGAAAAACTGCAAAACGGCGTCAGCTATCTCGAAAAAATCGGTTACCGGGTTTATACCACCCCCGGTTGCCGGGCACGGGAACACTATCTTGCCGGCAGTCCGGCGAAGCGGGCAGCGGAGTTGATGGAGTTGGTCAGTGACGACCGTGTGGATGCCGTCTTCTTTGCACGCGGTGGTTTCGGCAGCCTCGCCATGCTTCCGCTGCTGGATTACCGGACCATACGCGCCTCCAGAAAACTGATGGTCGGTTTCAGCGATATAACAGCTCTCCAATGGGGTATTTATGCAAAAACAGGCATGCCCTCTCTTTCGGGTGGAATGCCCGCCGTAGATTTCGCCCGACAACCGGTAAACCCACGGTTTGAAGAAACTTTCTGGAAGTTCATTGAAACAGGGATCATGGACTGTGAGCTTCCGTCCTCATCCATCCGAATTGGCGGCGGCAGCAAAACCGTTGACAGTGATCCGATAACTCATCAGCATAATACCTACTTAAAATCGCCATCGGACGGCAGCGAACCTGAAATCATCCGGGGCATAGCTCTGCCGGGCACGTTATCGGTCGCCATCAGATTGGCCGGAACGCCATGGGCGCCGGACTTCCGGAATGCCATCCCTGTCTTTGAAGACGTGGCGGAATCCCGCCATAAAATCGAGGGATCTCTGATGCAAGCCAGGCTCTCGGGATGGCTGGACCCGTGCCGGGCGATAATCTTCGGTGATTTTGCAGCCCCGGAGAAAGAGACGTTTCCGGATAACCCCACCCTTGGTCAGATTATTGACCGGGTACTGGAAAACATTGACATCCCGATATTAACCGGGATGCCGTACGGCCATATCGATCATAAAATTCCTGTTACAGTTGGTCATGAAATATCCCTATCTTTGGGAAATTCTGTAAAAGTTTCCAGTACCGACACCCTGTTTGCACATTGAGTTCAAAACGATTAACCGTTTTTGCCTCCGGTTCGGGTTCCAATTTCAAAGTATTGCATCAGGCGGCTTTGAACGGGGAGATACCCGCCTCCATAACCGCTCTGGTGTCCGACAAACCTGACTGCGGAGCCGTCACCTATGCCCGGTCGCATGGAATCACCATTTATCTGCTTACGTCCATGGAGATGACCGCAAGCGCATCCCGGCTGAAAGAGATACTGAAGCACGAGGCGCCGGACCTGATTATCCTGGCAGGCTATCTCAGAAAAATACCGGACCATATCGTGGATATCTATCCGGACAGAATCATAAACATTCACCCATCACTACTTCCCAAATACGGCGGAAAGGGTTGGTACGGACACCATGTGCACCGGGCTGTCATTGAAAACAACGAAAATGAGTCCGGCTGTACCGTCCATTATGTGAACAAAGTCTTTGACGAAGGACCGATCATTGCGCAGGAGAGGGTTACGGTCAATGATGACGACACCCCCGAGTCCCTGGCAAAAAAAATCCAGAAAAAGGAACACAGCCTCTATCCGAAAGTAGTTCGCATGCTTCTCAGTGAATAACCGATTTTTCACACCAAACACACGAATAGCCACTGCTTACCATGAGCGACTCCATACAGCAACTTCCAGATCTTGCCATACAAAGAGCCCTGTTATCGGTTTCCGACAAAACCGGTATTGTCGAACTGGCCTCATCGCTGCACAAAAAAAATATCGAACTGATTTCAACCGGAGGTACTGCGACAATCCTTCGGGATTCCGGACTTGCGGTTACCGACGTCTCGGAGATCACCGGTTTTCCGGAGTGTCTGGACGGCAGAGTCAAAACACTGCATCCCATGATTCATGGAGCGCTTCTGGCACGTCCTTCGTTAGCACATCACGCTGAGGCTCTGGACTCTCTGGATATCCGGCCCATACAGCTTTTGGTGGTCAACCTCTATCCGTTTGAAGAGGCCGTCGCCGATCAGCCGGATGATCTGGCGCATGCCATAGAGAACATCGACATCGGCGGACCGGCCATGATCCGTGCCGCTGCCAAAAATTTCGAAAATGTCTGTGTTCTGACGGAGCCCGGGCAATACACTCCCTTTACAGAAGAGCTGGCACAATCAGAAAGCGGCATCAAGGGAGCAACCCGTGCCGAACTTGCACTGAAGGCTTTTCAACGAACCGCCTCCTACGACTCCTTTATCTCCCGCCACCTTTCCGGAACATTTATAGATACCGGCTACAGCCATGAGAAAACCGCAATGCCCGACCTGCTGAGTGTGCAAGCCCCGCTATATCATACACTGCGGTATGGGGAAAATCCACACCAGGCGGCAGCCGCATACGGAAGTCCGGACCAACACATCGAATGCTTCCACGGCAAAGAGCTCAGTTACAACAACTACCTTGATATTGATGCCGCACTTCAGCTCGGAACCGATTTCAGTGACAGCGAGGATGCGTTGTGCGCCATCTTCAAGCACAATCTGCCGTGCGGGGTCGCTCTTGCCGAAACGAGCGCTGAAGCCTGGGAAAAAGCGTTTGCCACCGATACGGTATCGCCGTTTGGCGGCATCATTCTTTTCAACCGTTCTGTGGACCGAAAAGCCGCTGAAGCGGTGGACAAGATATTCAGCGAAATCATCCTTGCCCCCGATTTTGACATTGATGCGCTTGAGATCCTCACCCAAAAAGCCAACCGCAGATTAATCCGTATCAAAAAGTGGGTGGATCACACTGTACCACAGATCCGTACCATACCGGGCGGATACCTCATGCAGCAGCAGGATACAGGATTCGATTCAGAACAATGGAAGGTTGTGACCAGAACCAGGCCCGATGAACATCAGCACCGGGACCTTGATTTCGCCTGGAAAGTGGTTAAGCATGTAAAATCAAACGCCATTGTCTATGCCAAAAACCGGCAGACCATAGGCATCGGCACCGGTCAGCCCAACAGGGTGGATTCCTCGCGTTTTGCGGTACAGAAGTCGGAGCAATTTGGTCATGCCATCAGCGGATCCGTGATCGCTTCGGACGCATTTTTTCCGTTTGCCGATGGTGTCGAAGAAGCAGCCAAAGCCGGTGCGAAGGCCATCATACAACCCGGCGGAAGTGTACGTGACCAGGAGGTGATCGAAACAGCCGATCGTTATGATATGGCCATGATCATGACCGGCGCCCGTCATTTCAGGCATTGAACGACATGGACTTAACGACTATCGATTGTAACCGGTACCGTTTTCCTTTAAATATCCGCGTTTTTCATTAAATGAAATTCGCATTATGCGTCTCTTTATCGTAAATTCAGTCTTTTAAAACGATTGTTTTCCACAGTTAATTTCCATTCCTATATGCCGCAGTCTGAAGAAACGCAAAAGATGACATCGAACCGTCATAACCACTCCAAAGCCGGGATGTTTGACTGGCTTTACACCGATATTGCAATCGATCTCGGTACCGCAAACACGCTTATCTATTCCCGGAATCATGGTATCGTTTTGAACGAACCTTCGATCGTGGCACTGAATATGGAAGGCCAGGCGGTTGCCATCGGACATGAGGCACGTCTGATGCATGAAAAAACCCATAAGAAAATCCGTACCGTCCGGCCATTGCGGGACGGAGTCATTGCCGATTTTGAAGTTGCCGAGCACATGATTCGCGGTATGATCAAAAGTGTAAAGGTCAGTTGGTATTCCTCGACCCGTAAAATGGTTGTCTGTGTACCGAGCGGGATTACCGAAGTGGAAAAAAGGGCGGTACGTGACAGTGCCGAACACGCCGGAGCCAAAGAGGTATATCTGGTTGACGAACCGATGGCCGCGGCTATCGGGATCGGACTGGACGTACATGAGCCGGTGGGTAACATGGTGGTCGACATCGGAGGCGGCACCACCGAGATTGCGGTTATCGCCCTTTCGGGAATTGTCTATTCCCAGTCCGTACGTCTGGGCGGTGACGAGCTTAATGAGGATATCATCAATTATTTCCGGCGCAACCACAACCTTTTGATCGGTGAACGGACCGCCGAACAGGTCAAATGCAGACTGGGATCGGCCACCGTGCTGGACGAGGAACTGGAACTGACCGTCAAAGGCCGTGACCTTGTCAACGGAGTGCCGAGAACACGGGTTGTTACTTCAAATGATATACGCGAAGCCATCTCCGAATCCGTTAACACCATTGTAGAGTCTGTTACAAAATCGCTCGAGCAGACACCACCGGAGTTATCAGCCGATATTCTTGATCGCGGAATTTTTCTGACCGGTGGCGGGGCACTCCTGAAAAGCCTTGACAAGCTGATCATGGAGACAACAGATCTGCCAGTACATATAGCTGAAGATCCGCTGACCGCGGTTGTGCGGGGTACCGGTAAAATTCTTGAAGATCTTGATTATTACCGGGCCATTCTAACCTGACAGTATGATACGTGAATGCAATTTTCGCTTCGAAGGACCGAAGACATACAAGACCACGTACTTACCGTAATATTTATTCTGATCGCATTTGTGGTTATGGTTGTTCGCCATGACGGCGGCTTGCAGTCAGTGCGGAAAGTATCCGTGGTTGCCATGAGTTACCTTGAGCAGCCGCTGTCACAGGTCAGAGTATACCGAACCGCACTGCAAACCAATGAAAGGCTGGGAGAACAGAATATCCTGCTGCAGGATGAACTCAGCCGCCTCCGATCCATCCACGAAGAGAACCGGGCCCTGAGGAACATGCTCGGTCTTCGTGATACTACAGAACACGACCTTATCCCCGCCCGGGTTGTTGCCAAAAATCTGACCGGCATCAATAACTCCATTACCATCAACAGGGGCAGTGACGACGGAGTAGCGGAAGGAATGGCATTAATCAACTCCGAAGGTTTGATCGGGCAGGTCATCATCACGTCGCCCGGTCACGCGCTGGTCATGCCGTTTTTCAATGCCCTTTTCCGTGTAAGCGCCCGTATACAGGGCAACCGGGCCTATGGAATCGTATCCTGGAGTACCGATCAATCCGGTGAACTCGTCATGAATTATGTTCCTCAGACCATTACGGTCAATACCGGATCAGTAATAGAGACTTCGGGATTCAGCAACCAGTTCCCTCCCAACATACCGATCGGCCGGGTGACCCGCACCGAATTCGAAGAGGGAAGAGATACCCAGCAAATATATATCCAACCCTTTGCCTCGCTTCACCAGATAGCCGAAGCTTTTGTTCTACGCTATGAACCCGAACCGGAGGTTGATGAACTTCTGCTGCAATACGAGGGTCTGTTTCAATGAAATCGGAAATTCTGAAATTCGCTCTCATCGGTTTTGCTGCCATCCTGCTGCAGATTCTGATTTTCAACCATCTGAGCTATCGCCATATTCAACCCGATTTCACCCTGCTGGTGCTTATTTGGGTCATCGCTACCCAAAACCGGACCAAATCCCTGCTTTTTGCAGCCTTTATCGGAATTCTGAATGACTTTTTCTTTGACCTGTGGGGGCTGCACCTTCTGGCCAAGACCGTTACAACCCTGCTGGTCCACTCCCATATCCCGAGAATCGAAGAGACCAGAATTTTTTCAACACAAGTTTTTTTAATATTGCTCGTCATTACTTTAGTACACAATCTGCTTTTTCTCGTCTCGGCACTGTTCACCCAGATCTATGAGGCGGAGCCTGTCTTTTTTGAGATATTACTGGGAAGCAGTTTGTTGACGGCTGTTATTGGAAGCATCATCTATTTATTGCGACAAAACTGACGGGAATACCATGTCTCCCAGAAAGAAAGATAAACGTAACATAGTATCAATACGCACACTGCAGATAACCTTTCTGACCATATTACTGGTTTTGGCCGGTCGTCTGGTACAGCTTCAGCTTGTTGAGTACGAAAAATACGGACCACTGAGTCTGGCCAACAGCATCCGGCAGGAGAGTGTGAACCCGGCACGCGGCCTGTTCTTTGACAGGAGCGGCAGGTTGCTGGTTGATAACCAACCCATTTATACCATTACGGTTACACCTGCCAATTTTGATTCGAAAGCCATACCATTGCTGGCTGAATACCTGGAAGTCCCCCCGGAAATGGTGGAGGAACGGGTTCAGGCCGCAAGAAACTATTCCTGGCATCGCCCCTCCCGGCTGTTCACCGATGTCAGTTTTCACAAGTTCTCACAAATTCAGGAAAATATCTGGAAGCTGCCCGGCATCGGACACTTTGTGGAATCCAAACGCCACTATCCTTCCGATATCAAAGCCTCCCATATTCTGGGTTATCTGAGCGAGGTCACTCGGGGAGAATACAACAGCTCCAACCGATACCATATGGGTGACAAAGCCGGCCGGAGCGGTCTCGAATTCGTATATGAGAGTTCACTGCGCGGCGAACTGGGTTCGCGCTATATCCGTGTCAACGCGCTTGGACAATCACTGGGCCCCTATGATGACGAGCAAATGGGCAGTAGTCCGGTCAAGGGCTCTGATATATACACCCATGTAGACAGTGATCTGCAGCTGCTTGCTGAAGACCTGATGGAAGGAAAAGTCGGCGGTCTGGTCGCCATGGATCCCAACAGCGGTGCCATTCTTTCACTGGTCAGTTCTCCCCAGTTTGACGTGGACCGCCTTTCAGGAAGAATTGACATGGATTACTGGTTGTCTCTGCAGGCCGACACCACCAACCCCCTGTTCAACCGCGCCATATCGACCATGCAACCTCCCGGTTCTACCGTTAAACCCCTCATGGGTCTTATCGGTCTCGATTTTGGAATCATAACTCCTGAAACAGAGGTTGTCTGTACAGGTGGATTCAGACGCGGCCGCCTCTACCGCTGTATTACGGATCATGGCCGGCAAAACCTGCTTCAGGCCATCAAAAACTCCTGCAACACCTACTTTTTCTCTCTCATGAACCAGACCATGGAGAGAAATGGACTGAATGCCTGGCATCGTCATACTGCATCTTTTGGTCTCGGCAGTTTGACCCATGTGGATCTCCCCAACGAACGCCGGGGCATACTACCGGACAGTACCTACTATAATACCCATTTTGGAGGTCCACGTGACTGGGGCATCGGGGATCTTATCAGTGTCGGTGTTGGTCAGGGAACTTTTTCAAGTTCTCCTCTGCAGATGGCGCTTATGACCTCAATGATAGCCAATGGTGGAAACAGGGTTCAGCCTCATATCGTCGACCGGATCGTCGATCCGGATGGGACAGTGCACATCGTTCAGCCTGAAAAAGAGCCCATTCCCTGGGTCAAAGCGGAACATCTTGAACTTGTTCAAAAGGGTATGCGCCTGGCCGTATCGGAAGGCTCCGGAAGATTCTATGCCGATATCGCTGATGTCGATGTGGCCGGCAAGACCGGTACGGCACAAAATCCCCATGGAAACAACCACGGATGGTTTATCACCTATGCCCCCTTCGACAATCCCGAAATTGCCATTGCGGTGCTTGTCGAGAATGCCGGGTTCGGATCCATCTCTGCAGCCCCCATTGCCGGCCTGATGCTGGAAAAATATTTTCATGGCGAGATCCTTCGCAACTGGGTCTATGATTACGTAAAAACATTTGAACCCCGGGAACAGGAGGATTCGTTATAATGGCGTGGTATCGGCAATTTGACTGGCTGCTTGTCATCTGTTGGGTCCTGCTCTTTGTTGCGGGACTTGTAGCCATATACAGCGCAACCCTGGGACCCGTCTCCGAATTTCTTCCGGCCAACATTCAACAAAACTTCCTGAATCAGATAATCTGGATCCTGATATCGATCCTGATGCTGGTATCTATTCAGTTTACCAATCCCAGAACATTTCAGCAGATCTCCTATATCCTCTATGCCGTCTGTCTGATCCTTGCCATTGCAACGGTTATGTGGGGAGTGGAAGCCGGCGGAGCCCGCAGGTGGCTGGTTATCGGCAGCATCCGATTTCAGATCAGTGAAATGCTTAAACTGGCTACCATTCTTGCTGTAGCCAATTACCTGACCAGCAGAAGAGACATATCCGCCGAACATATCGGTTCCGCTCTTGTGGCTGTCGCACTGATGGTGGTGCCAAGTATCATCATTATTCTTCAGAACGATACCGGAACGGCACTGGTTTTACTCTCCATCATTCCCGTTATGCTGTTCTGGTCGGGCCTCCCCTACGGCATCTCTCTGTTCCTGATATCTCCTGCCATTATCGCGTATGCATCAGTGATCAACTGGAAGATCGGGGTCATTGTCACACTGATTCTCACTGTCGCCATATTTTTCATTCAGAAACGGCTATGGCTCACCACGTCGGCACTGGTAGTCGGTAATTTGGTTGTAGTCGGGGTACAGGTAGCCCTTTATCAGATATTGCGGCCCCATCAGCAGGCCCGTATAGAGGCCTTTGTCAATCCATCGCTGGACCCTCAGGGTGCCGGATGGAATGTTCTGCAGGCCAAGACCGCCATCGGTTCCGGCGGACTCTGGGGTAAGGGTTTTCTTGAAGGCACCCAGACCCAGCTGCGGTTTCTTCCTGAACAGTGGACCGATTTTATCTTCCCCGTCTTTGCCGAAGAGTTCGGATTCATGGGTGCCGGCGCCCTGCTTCTCGTATTCAGTATCATGCTGTTCCGGCTTCTCAATATTGCGGCTGACCACAAACATCCCTTTGCCCAGCTCGTAGTGGTGGGAGTAGCCACCATATTCTTTGCCCATCTTGTAATCAACCTCGGCAGTGCCATGGGACTTCTGCCTGTAATCGGACTCCCGCTGCCGTTTACCAGTTACGGAGGTTCTGCATTCCTCTCCTTTTCAATTATGCTGGCCATTTGTCTGAATTTTGACCTGAACAAGCGGGAGTTCAGTATATACAATTGAATTACTGCTCTTTCCGGTAGATTCGGTCGGTCCGAAGACGGAATGTGGTGCGATGAAGCGGGGTGTATCCGTGGCGTTTCAGGGCCTCATAGTGGCGGACCGTCGGGTATCCCACATTCTTGTCCCAGCCAAATTCCGGGTACTTCCGGTGCAGATCCGCCATGAGATTGTCGCGATAAACCTTGGCAAGGATAGAGGCAGCTCCAATGCTTGCGCTTCGGTCATCACCCTTTACAACGGTCTGTGAGCGGATCAACAGTGAATCAAGACCCCTGTTTCCGTCAATCAGCAAAAAGTCGGGTTGAGGCAAGGCTTTTGCCACGCACCTGGTCATCGCCTTCAGCGAAGCCTGGAGTATATTGATAGCATCAATAGCTGTATTGTCGCACCAAGCTACCGTCCAGCATTTCGCATGGTTCCTGATCTGCCCGGCTATCGCCTCTCTGTCATCAGCCCGCATTTTTTTGCTGTCGGCGATATCCGGGACAAAATGATCCGGATCCAGAATAACACCGGCTGCCACTACGGGTCCGGCAAGACAACCGCGACCCACTTCATCCAGCCCCATAATATTCTGGAATCCTTCGCTCAAAAGCCGTTTTTCCATTTCATAGGAATCGGCTATCGGTTCGGCAGGTTTCGATATCACCTTGAAATTGGCAATGGTAAACGGATTACACCGACAGCAGGCAACTCCACCTGATCACGGGGGATTATCACATCAGATCAAGTTCCTGCATCACAGCATCGGTGATGTCATAATTTCGCTGTGCCTCTTCAGAAGCGTACAGGATGATAAAGTCACCGTTGTTGGTCATGGTGTTCAGCACATACATAAAATTGCGTTCCTGAGCTACCTGTTCAATGGCGTTCTGAATACTGTCCAGTAACGGCTCCAGCAGCTCCATTTGACGCTCTTGTACTTCTTGCTGGAAGTTCTGCTGGAACTCCTGAAGCTCAAGATTCAACTCTGCAAGGCGCTCTTCTTCCCTCCGCTGGGCTTCATCGGATATCACCGCCATTCTTTGCTGGTACTCTTCCACTTCCCGCCGGAATTCGTTCTCTTTTTCGGCAAACTCCTGTCTTCTGCGCTCAACAAAGTTCTGAAGCCGACGCTCAATGGCTGCCATTTCAGGCATGCTTCTCATGATCGTTTGCGGATCGACATAGCCGATACGGAGTTCATCCTGTGCCTGTGCTTTTTCTACCGGAAGTCCAAGGCCCAGCAGAAAAATAAATCCAAAAATAACAAAAGCTTTTCTCATAATTCGTAATACCTGAATGGTTTTAGTTTAACATACGGTCCAGTACCTGCGATGTCAGATCATATTGATCCTTGCCCTGTTGTGATACATACAGCAGAAACATCTCCCCCTCACCGGTGGCTTCATTAAGCACATAGTCCAATTCCATTTGAATAGCCAATTCTTCAATGATGCCGTTCATTTCCTGCAAAATCGGATTCAGCAGCTCTGACTGGCGTTGTTCCAGCTCTCGCTGTACCTGCATCTGAAACTGTTCAAGCTCCTGATCCATCACCTGAAGCTCTTCCTGCTGCCGGCGTATTTCGGCATCAGAAAGATCGGGTGCCTGCTGTTGAAACTCCGCCAGCCTGTTTTGAAATTCAATCGACCTCTCCTCGAACTCGGCCTCTCTTTGATCCAGGAATTGATTCAATTGCCGTTCAATCGCCTCTCTTTCCGGAAGATTGTCAAGAACATCCTGCGGATTCATATACCCCACACGGGGCTGCGAAACCACGGATCCCGCCATTATCAAAGTAATGACTGCCGCTGTGATCAGATACTTCATATGTAATGCTGTTTGAAATTGACTTGTAAATTTTCCAAAGATAACGCTTTTGGAGATGTGATTGCAAAGCAACATAAGAAAATACGTAAAAACTTATGCTAAAATTGTGTGTCACTACAGGGAGTCGTCTTCCACAAAGATTCCCATTTCCTCCAGTACATCGCCACTGATATTCCACCTTTGCCTTGAATACAAGAAGAGATAGTCGCCGGACCTGTCAAATACATGGTCATAATTCTCCCGTTCCGCCACCGCCACTACAGCTTCGAGTATTCTTTGCTGCAGCGGTTCCAGAAGCTCTTCCTGCTGCCGGAAATAATCGCCGTCAGGACCAAATCTCTGTTCGATATACTGCTCCCGCTCCCGTACCTTCTGATCGATCTCCTGCTGTCGCTGCCGTCTGACTTCAGGAGTCATTAATATTTCCCTTGCTTCGAATTCCTGCCGCAAACGTTCGATCTCAACCTGCATTTCATCGATCTCCTCTTTCCAGTTCTGAGCGATCGTCTCAAGCCGCTGCTGAATGCCGGTATACTCAGGAATCTCTTCCATGATCCTGTCCGAGTCGATATAACCGATCTTTTGCTGCCCAAAAAGCGGTTGAGCAGATGCCGTCAGCAGCAGTGCACAAAATGCGGTCGGTACCCACAGGTTTTTAATCATCAGAACGGGGCTCCAATATTGAAGAGAAACTGCCATTCGCCGGCATCCACACCGGAAGCCTCAAGCCCGTCAAACCGGTAACCGTAGCTGAGATCAATAAGTCCCAGAATGGGCATAAAGACACGTGCTCCGATACCGGTGGCACGTTTCACATTAAACGGATCATACTCTTTATAATTCATGTAGGCGTTTCCGGCCTCGGCAAATATATAGGGAATCAATTGCACCTGTTCGGAACTGATAAGCGGATAACGCAATTCGGTCATGAATTTATTATAGACCGTACCGCCGACCGCCTGACCATCCCGATAGGGTGAAATAGAGCCGTCAAATCCTCCGGGATAGCCTCTCATGTCGATATTGTCGCGGGTAAACACCTGCTGCTGCTGCAGCGGCGTACCCCCCAGGTAAAAACGCTGGAACTGACTGCGATTGGATTTACTGAACCAGCTCATATAACCGAATTCGGCGCCATAGGTCGCGATAAGCTTCCCGACAATCGGATAGTGATATTGGTAGTCCATGCCGGCTTTGAAGTACTGAGAAAAGCCGGGCATAGGCGGTGCCGCTTCAAATGACAACGACATTCTTGAACCGGTGTTCGGTGATATGGGATTATCGATCGAATTTCGTTGTAACTCCTGCTGAATCGAGAGTAAACTGGCCTGCCCACCGAGCATGCCTACAAAACTGTCCACATTGAAATACTGATAGCGCAGTCTGGTAATATGCCGGAAATAGTCATCAGGCCACGAGAGGCGCCTTCCGTACGATACCGACCCGGAAAACATCTCCTGCCGCCCGACCGAACTGGTAGTGCCAAAGAAAGAGGATCTGCTTCGCTGCGAAAACAGGCTGTAGGACATGTTCACGCCAAAGGAGTTGGGGCGCCCCAGAAACCACGGCTCCTGGAAACCGAAATTGAAATTCTGATATCCGCGTCCGGTGACCTGAACTCCAAGACTGAGCCGCTGTCCGTCCCCGCTGGGCAATGGTCGCCAGGCATCGGCGTTGAACAGGTTACCGGCTGAAAAATTATTGAAGTTTACTTTTGCGGACAGAATCAGCCCGAACTGTCTGCCCCCGTAGCCGCCGGAAAATTCGAAGTTATCGGTGCTCTGTGACTCATCGAGCATATACACGATATCCACTTCCTTGTCTTCATAGTCAACGTCCAGATCCGGCTGGATCCCTTCGGGGTTGAAATACCCGAGCTGAGACAGCTCCCGGACCGATCGGATGATGGCCGACCGGCTGTACCGGCTTCCGGGCAGATTTCTCAGGTTCCGCCGGACCACATCATCGTGGGTTTTCGTATTACCGCTGAACTCCACCCGCCGGACCGTTGCGATCTCGTCTTCAACAATAAACAGAGAGACGTCTATGGAATCCCCCTCTGTCCTGTTGAACTCCGGCTGCACATTGAAAAACAGATAACCGACATCATTATACATACTGGTGACATCGGTGTTGTCCCGATTCATTCTCAGGTTCTCTTCAAACTTCTGCTCGTCAAACACATCCCCTACTTCCATCTGTAGAGCCTGGGTCAACTCTTCGTCGGTATAAACGGTATTCCCGTCCCAGGTGATATCTCTCAAATGGTACTGTGGGCCCTCCTCAATTCTCAAATAGACGCCGATAGCTTCATTATCTCTTCTGCGGGAGTACACATAGACCGAGTCCTCCAAAATTCTGGCATCCAGAAAGCCATTTTGCCTGTAGTACGAAAGCAACTCTTCCTTGCCCTCCTCAAACTCGTCCCTGTTAAAGGTCTGCCGTGTAAAGATCCGCCACCACCGGTTTCGTTTGACATCGCCCAGATTACCGCGCAGTCTCCGGTCGGAGAACGACTCGTTACCTTCGAACTCTATGGTTCTGATCTGTACCCGCTCACCCCGTTCAATATCAAATTCCAGGGATATCCGGTTTCGCAGCGTATCGGTCTCGGTAATACGCACATCAACTTCGGTGTTGCGGTATCCTTCTTCCTCGTAATACCGCAGTATGGTCCTTACAGACTGACTTTTGGCGGCCTCCGTAACGGCCAGGCCGGTGGTCAGCGGCAGCATATCACGCAGATCCCTGCGATGTGACCGTCGTGCACCTTCGATGGTGTACGATTCCAGCCTCGGCTGTTCGGATACCACAATTTCAAGACGAACCTCATCCCTTCCCAGTTCGTGCCTGTATATTTTCACATCGGAATAAAGTCCGGTATTGTGGAGCCGACGGATGGCTTGCGGTATCTCCTCTCCCGGCATCCGGATGTTGGTGCCCACATTGAGATTGGAGGTACTAATGACAAATGACTCGCTGTAAAACTGACTGCCGGTAACGGTGATGTCGGCAATTTCATAGAGGCGGGGCTGGTTCTGCATCGGATTGACCGGCCGGAAAGGGAGTTCCTCTTCCCGTTCAAATTCATCCATGGAAGCTGAATCATCGGTCTGGCCTTCCGGGAGTATCTGGGCATGGACCGGACCTGCGACCAACAGTATGGCTGCCAATATCGCTTTATAGAATAATATTTTCTTCAAATGATAAAACACAATTAGAGAACGATGTTATGAATTCTTTATTTCTATTCGGTAAAACTTCCTACTTCAATGCTATGGAGGCTTCTTCGACATCACCTGGTGCTGATACTTTGCCAAAGCGGCGGTCTCTGCTCTGGTAAGATGAGATCGCCTTGTAAAGTTCATCCCGCCGGAAGTCGGGCCAAAAGGTATCGGTGACATATATTTCAGAGTAGGCGGACTGCCAAAGCAGAAAGTTACTCAGGCGAAATTCTCCGCTTGTTCTGACGATCAGGTCGGGATCCGGCATATTTGCGGTGGCAAGGTGATCGGATATCAGCTCATCGTTGATATCATCAGGATCTATATTCCCCTCTTTCACTTTCTTCGAAATGGCATTGACCGCCTGACGTACATCCCAACGCCCCGAGTAGCTCAATGCCAGACATAGCTCCATTCTTCCGTTTTCTGCAGTAAGCGCCTTGGCATCCTCCAGCTCCCGCCGGCAGGAGGGTGGCAGCCGATCCACGTTTCCGATGGATGTCAGTTTGATATCATTCTCATCCAGTTTGCGGGTTTCGCTGCGGAGTGTCTGCACCAGAAGCTTCATCAACGCACTTACTTCACCTTTAGGCCTTTCCCAGTTTTCGGTCGAAAAAGCGTACAGGGTCAGATATTTAACGCCGATCTGGGCACACACCTCGGTAATATCCCGTACCGAATCCACTCCGGCTTTATGTCCAAAGATCCTGACACTTCCCCTGCTCCTGGCCCATCTGCCGTTTCCATCCATGATAACGGCAATGTGCCGGGGAATTTCTCCCTGCTTCTGGAGATGCCTCTGCTTCTGTTGATCTTCCGTCAAATCTGTCTTGGGTGAAAAACCTGCCGTATTCAAAAATTCAGATATTTAAGTTTGCACGTTATCAATTCGATTCCGTCTGCACCTTACATGGAGTCTATTTTTCCGGATAAGGAGATCATCTCCAGGATGGACATTGCTGCGTCTCCTCCCTTGTTTCCGGCTTTGGTGCCAGCCCTTTCGACAGCTTGTTCTATGGTATCCGTCGTTAACAGCCCGAAACCTACGGGCACCTTGTACTTCAATATGACATCGGAAATACCGCGGGTTGCCGAACCGGCGACGTAGTCAAAATGCGGGGTTGCCCCCCGGATAACCACGCCCAGACAAATAAGTGCATCATATTTACCGGTTTCCGCCAATTTGGCTGTTACCAACGGAATTTCAAATGCGCCGGGACAATATACAGCATCCACCCGGGATTCATCAACCCCGTGTCGTTTTAGTGTGTCAACGGCTCCCTCCAGGAGCCGCTCGGTAATAAAACTGTTCCAACGGGATACTACAACTCCAATTCTGACATCACTAACGTTATATGTACCTTCTATCTTGTTCACTTTCATACGGTTTCTTAATAAGTTCCGGTTTTGTCGGATGCACGGTAATCCGTTGCTTTTAATAACGGACTATCTTCCGGCAGGTTACAGTGAATTACTCCCAAATGATA
Organism: Balneolales bacterium; assembly: GCA_007132495.1. GTDB lineage: Bacteria > Bacteroidota > Rhodothermia > Balneolales > Natronogracilivirgulaceae > SLOL01. Next base: position 7,299 of record SLOL01000210.1, on the reverse strand, counting down.
AAAATCCTGAACCGAACCGTGAAAATCCGACCCTCCGGTCGGAATCAGGTTATAATTCGTGCAATAGTCAAGATAACGGCGTTGATGCGCACTGTTGTGGGACGGATGGTAGCACTCGATGCCGTCAAGACCATAGTCTTTCAGTTTCTTCAATTCAATGAAGTTGTATGTATCGGCCGGATGGGCAAGAACCGCATACCCTCCCGCCTGATGCACCCGCTCAATGGCAAGGGCAATATCGGGATAGTCAATCTGGTGATAGGCGCTGGAGCCGTTTCCCAAATAGCGAAAAAACACTTCCTGGTTGGTGGATGCATATCCCTTTTTCACCATCACCCGGGCGATATGCGGCCGGCCGATGGAAGCCCGTCCCGCCTCGCCCAATACATCATCAAAACTGAGGTCGAATCCGAGCTTGTTTAAATTGGCAACAATGGTCCTTGCCCGGGATACCCGGCGGTTTTTTTGATTCCCCAGCAGTTTTTGCATAATACCGGCATCTTCAAATGCATAGGCAAGCAGGTGACACTCCCGCCCTTCAAAGAGTGTGCTCACCTCGGCACCCTGAACCACCCCCAGGCCGGTACCGTCGGCTGCCATTTGCGCCTCCCCGACACCGGCAATGGTGTCATGATCGGTTATAGCAATGACATCCAGATCACGCTGCAACGCTTGTGTAACAAGCTGTGTCGGTGAAAGCTTGCCATCCGAGGCATTCGTATGAATATGAAGATCAGCTCTCAAAAAACTATGGTTTAAAAATAGATGCATATCGATCCGGACTCCGGAGCAGCTTTGCAGCTCTTGTCGCCGCTTCATCCGTTTTGAGCTGTTCGGACATACGACCACTGTTGCCGTCAAAACGGGATACCAGCTCCTGGAAAAGCTCTCTTTCAATATATTCGGCAAATTCTTTTTTATTCTGCGCTTTTTTTGCCCGTACAAGCTCTTCCATATCATCGATAAGTTCCTCCGATCCGGAGATGCCGGACTCGTCCAGCGACTCACGAAAACGATTCAAATGTCGTTCAGCCCGGGTGGCATATTCAAAATCCTGCTCCTCAAGATAGGTCAGAAAACGCTGATAAATTTCGTCCCGGCTCATATCCGCAGGCATGGAGTCGCGACCGGCTGTGAATTCATTGGCAAAAAAGAAGTAATGGCTGTTTTGCAGCAATGCGATCTCCAGCATGCTTTGCTGCCGGTCTCTTATCATAATGTCGGGTTCAATGCCGATCCCTTCAAAAACATCCCGACCCGATTGGGTGCTGTAACGGGTACGCAAGGAGTCGGGCACTTCATCCATAGCGGAAACCTCTTCCTCGGAAACAAAGGGAGTGGACTGGATCGATCTTCCACTGGGAATATAGTATTTGGATGTGGTCACCTTGAGCGAGACGTTATACGACAGCGGCTGAACGATCTGTACAAGCCCCTTGCCAAAACTCCGCTGTCCCATGATAACGGCCCGGTCCAGATCCTGAAGCGCTCCGCTCACGATCTCCGAAGCACTGGCACTTCCTCCATTTTGCAGAATCACCAGCGGTTTGTCCGGATAAACCGCATCCTCCGATGTTTCGTAGTTCTGATTGGCCCGCGACTGACGCCCTTCCGTCCAGACCACTTTCTCGCCGGCCGGCACGAATTTATCGATAATCTTGACCGCTTCATCAAGCAATCCGCCGGGGTTATTTCTCAAATCAAGCACCAGCCCGTCAAGCGGTTCATCACGCTCCATTTCAAGTATGGCTTCCCGGACTTCTTCAGCGGCATTCTGGGCGAATCGGCGCAGCAGTATGTAACCGATACGGGAGTCCGATTCCAGCGTGCTGTAGTAAGTGACATTCCTGACTTCTATGGTTTCCCGGGTTAGTTCAAACTCCAGCAGCTCCTCTATGCCGTAACGCTGAATGGAAACCGTCACATTGGTACCCGGGTCGCCGCGCAACAGACTTTGCAGATCATCGGCGTTCATCCGGCTTACATCAATATCATCAATCCTTTTGACCACATCACCGGCCCGTATTCCCCGCCGGTGGGCAGAATAGCCCTCAATCGGGGCAATCACGACCAGTTGTCCGCCACGCGCACCGATTTCCAGTCCGACACCGGCATACTGTCCGGTGGTCATGATATCCATCTGAGCACTTTCGGCTTCGTCAATCAATACCGTATAGGGATCCAGCTCTTCCAGCATCGCTTCTATGCCCCGACGCATCAGCCTCTCCGGATCCACCTCGTCTATGTAGCTGTTGGTGATATTCTCATAGACCTCGCTGAAGATGGTGAAGTTCTTTTGAATCTGAAAATAGGTGTCGGATCGCAGAACAAAACCGGCGCTGGTAAATCCCAGTATAAGGATACTAATGAGTAGGAGGCGGGATGAAAAACGCATATGACAGTTTTTTGAATAAAATTACCGGAATGGTCACTTCTTAGTCTGGAATTCGTAACGTCTGACCGGCATAAATTCGTGTTGATTGAAGATTGTTCGCGCTTTGAATGGCCCGGACAGAGGTATTGAATGTCCGTGCTATCGTAGTGAGATTATCATTGGGACGAACCGTGTAAAAGCGTTGTTCGCCATCACCACTGTCGGCAACCGTGGTGGCAGCCTCCGAAACAGAAAAATTATCCCGTTCCGACCGGCTCAAATCGTTAAGCCGGGCGTAATGATCCCTCAGATTGGCAGGCACATAGAGTGTCAGTCGCTGTCCGGGCCGGATCAGGTTGCCGATATTATTCCAGGAACGGACGCGCCAGGCCTGGGTATCGAACCATTCTGCTACGTGGCCGACCGTGTCTCCGGATTTCACCACGTAGGTAACGGCGGCCGAGTTGGCCGGACGATTGGCGCTTGGCGCCTGTGAAGCTGTGCGCAGCCGTGCAGTCTGCGCCCGGGACGGCTCATCGGACCGAATAGCCACATTACCACCGTCCGGAACGGGTATTACCAGCTCCTGTCCGGGGTGAATGACGCTGGAAAGTCCATCATTGGCCTGATAAAGCGCCTGTACCGATGTTCCGTAGCGGTTGGCTATGAGTCCGAGCGTCTCACCTCTTCTAACCTCATGGATGGCAATATCATGGATCCGCTGGTCCTCAGGAATCTCTTCATAGGCTGCCAGAAACACTGCCTCACTCCCTTTCGGAATCTTGAGGGGATAGGGAGTGTCGCCGGGCGGGGTGGCCCAGCGAAGCAGTTCGGGGTTCAGGTTCCGCAGCTCCTGTGTAGTAATGCCGGCACATTCCGCCAGCAGGCTCAGTTCCACCGCCCCCTCAATTTCGACAACATCATAGGCGTACGACTCCACATCGTAGAATGATTCAAATCCGAAATCTTCCGGATTCATGGCCACCAGGGTCGCCGCAATGAATCCGGGCACATAGCCGCGGGTCTCCCGGGGCAGGAAGGGATATATCTCCCAGTAGTTGCGTTCTCCACCGGCGTTTCTTACCGAGCTCAGCATTCTGCGGGTGCTTACATTATAGTTGGCCAGGGCGAGGTGCCAGTCACCGTCCCAGTATTCATGCAGATCCCTCAGGTGGCGTGCCGCCGCACGGGTGGATTTGACCGGATCCCGCCGTTCGTCGATCCACCAGTTGCGTTCGAGACCGTACACCGATCCGGTTGCATAGATAAACTGCCACAAACCCACAGCGCGTGCCCGCGAACTGGCGGTCGGCACCAGACCACTTTCGATCATGGAAAGATGAATCAACTCCTCCGGGACACCTTCCTCACGAAATATCTCTCTCATCATGGGAAAATAATAAGCCGAACGCTCCAGCCATCGCTCCATAATCTCCGGCCGCCGAACTGTCAGATAGGCAATATGGTTGTTGACCTGCCGGTTGCGTATCAGGGGCACCTGGGTCTTGCCGATCTCCAGATCCTCCGGCAGATTAAACTGATGCTTATCGAACCAGTCATCTTCTTCGGCCATCAACATATCCTGGTGAACCTGAAAAATTTCTCCGTTTACATTTACAACGGGTTCGGAAATACCGTAGAACTCCTGGTATTCGGTCAATACAGTACGATACAGTTCGGTGAACTGGCGGCTGTTTTGCACTTCCGGGTGCTCATCCATGAGATTCTGAAGCGCCTGGAGACCGTCGGTGATATACTCCTCGGCCCCCACCAGGTCATCATTGATCTGAGCTTCCAGGGAGAGCAGGTGAGCCCGGTAAATATAAGCCAGACGTTGCAGTAATTCCTGATCCAGTTTCTGGTTATCATTTTGCTCCACTGGCCGGTCGGGCAGTCTGTCAATACGGTCAAGTCCGGGCATATTCAAAAGCCTGGACCGGTTCACCTGCAGAGCTTTCGGTTCCACCCTCTGGTATTCAATTTCGTTTTCCCGGTCCGGATCTGCAAACGATTCATGGGCTTCCGTGGAAGTTGCAAACAGCAATATGCTGCACAGCGTCAGTAGTATATTCTTTTTCATAATTGATATCTTGATAACCGGGTTATGACTGTTTGAGGAAGGCCATGGTTCGTTGCATGACTACGCGCATAATAACTACTTAAAATACGGTTAAAGTGTGAGAAACAAAAGATCGGGTAATGGTTACCTCATCTCCGTCCACTGCTGGACAATCGGAAGTCTTCGACCCGAACCGAATGCTTTGGAACTGACCCGAAGGCCGGGGGCGGCCTGCCGCCGCTTGTATTCGTTGCGGTCCACCATGCAGAGCACCTCGTTTACCTGCCCGGGTGTGAACTTTTCAGAGGTTATTCGTTCGGCCGGGATTTGATCCTCGATATAGGCCTTTAGTATCCCGTCCAGTATGTCGTAGTCGGGTAGCGAATCGGTATCTTTTTGATCAGGACGAAGTTCGGCGCTGGGCGGTTTCTCAATGGTGCTCCGGGGGATCACTTCTTTTTTGTAGAAAAACTCATTCAACCACCGCGAAATGGCGAAAACCTCGGTTTTGTAAACATCGGACAGGACCGACAAGCCGCCCGCCATATCACCGTACAGCGTGCAGTAGCCCACCGCCAGTTCCGATTTGTTTCCGGTATTCAGCAGCATGTGTCCGAATTTGTTGGATATGGCCATAAGGATGGCCCCGCGCGCCCGGCTCTGGATATTTTCTTCGGCCACCCCGAACCCGCTGTCTCTGAACAGTGGATCCAGTGCATCCAGAAAAGTGTCGTATATCTCCCGGATTGCGATTTCGTGAAACGTGATTCCAAGGTTGTCGGCCAGTTTCTGCGAGTCCGACACGCTGCCTTCCGATGAGAATCGTGAGGGCATGGTTACTCCCATTACATTATCAGCACCCAGCGCCTCGACAGCGACAGCGGCGGTCAGGGCCGAATCAATACCCCCGCTCAAGCCGATTACAACCCGCTGAGGCATGCCGCTTTTTTGGACATAATCGCGCAAGCCCAGCACCAGTGCCTGGAAAAGTCGCTCCTCGAATCCCGGATTTTCGGCAACCGGATGAGAAGAAACCGCCCGGATCCCCTCTGGTTCCGACCAGGTAATATCCCCTTTGTCCTCTTCAAACGAAGCGAGCCTCAGCACCAATTCGCCGGATGCTGAAGAAACGGTGCTGCCTCCGTCAAAGATCAGTTCGGTATTGGCTCCTGTCTGGTTGCAATAGATCAGTGGGATTTTCAGCCGGCGTGAGTGGCGCCGCAGCATATCCTCTCTCATTTCCGGTTTTCTTTTGGAAAAGGGGGAAGCGGAGATGTTGACCAGTATCTCGGCACCCTGCTCTTTCAGTTTGGCCGCCGGATCGGTTCCATAGGTGTGGTAGTTGTATTCATTCTGGTTATTCCAGATGTCCTCACAAACGGTGATACCCCATTTCCGGCCCGCCCATTCGGTGATATGGATGTCCGGATTGGGCTCAAAATACCGGGACTCATCAAATACATCGTAAGTCGGCAGCAACGTCTTGTAAATCTCATCGACGATTTCGCCACGGTGAGCAAGCACCGCGGCGTTGTACAGGGGTCTGCCGGGGTGTTCGCTGTTGGAGACTACCGTCCCGAACAGAAGCCCTGTCTCACCGGTCGCACTTGCAATCCGTTCGTTCTGATGAAATACGGCGCGGTTAAACGCTTCCCTCTCCAACAGATCAAGAGGCGGGTAGCCGCATACAACCAGTTCCTGAAGTATCAGCAGATCGGCCCCTTCGGCCTCCGCCTTCTGCAGTGCATTCAGTACGGCATCCGCATTCCCCTGAATATCTCCTACAATAGTATTGATCTGTTGAATACGTATGCGCATAACCGTAGTGGAAAGAGGGATTAGAAAAGTTATCGAAGTTCGTATTACCTTACAGGCAGAGGAAAACGGTTTTCCCATGCTCCCATGCAAAGTTACAAAATATTGCCCGACGATCACATCCATATCACCATTCACTACAACGGATTTGACCACCTCCGCGAAGTATGTCGTCTGAATGAATTGATTTTCGGGGAAAAACGGCTTCTGAATCGCCTGGATCACGACCCGATGATTTTTTTAACGGCCCATATTAAAGGAGAACTGGCCGGCTTTAAAATCGGATACGCCCTGAGTCGTCATCTGTTTTATTCGGCCAAAGGGGCAACGTCACCACACTACCGGAAACGGGGCGTCGCCACACGGTTGCTCCAGGCCATGCTTTCCGAAGCCGACCGGATGGGCTTCAGCAGACTGGAATATGATAATTTCCCGGCCACATATCCCGGAATGACCATACTTGGACTCAAGAACGGATTCCGGATCAAACGACTGCACTGGAATCCGGAGCAGGAAGACTTTCAGATTCGTTTGTTCCGGGACATCAGGTCCGGTAATGCAAGTCCTTACCCAGGACACACCTGAGACGGTTCGCACGCCTCTCCCTTCACCCCTGTAACATGCATTCCATAACACGGGATTGTCAAATCCGTTTTGGCAGTTGGGCGGTTTCGGACCTGTAATCTTCCACAAAACCGGTACGGATATAGACGGGATACACATCCGGCCGGTTCAGGCTATCCAGTGGGAAAAAAGAGACATCCCTGATGATCTGATCTTCGTCGCCGTACTCCGGATCGGCACCCTTTCCAAGCTCTCCGCCCACTTTCCGGCACAAAAAATAGAACTCGATGGCATGAATGCCGGAGGTCCGCACTTCGTGGATATACCAGAGCGGTCCGGCATCCACTTCCAGACCCGTCTCCTCGAACATCTCTCTCCGGACCGCTGACTCAAGCAACTCTCCGTATTTGAGTCCTCCTCCGGGCGGCATCCAGATCACCTCTCCATTCACAGGCGACAGAAGCTGGACCATGAGCAGGGACTGATC
>SLOL01000170.1 GCA_007132495.1 Balneolales bacterium | reverse complement strand
GCCCGGGCATACAGGGTCACTCCTTGATCTGTCCGTCACCCGTTACCACATATTTGTAGGTGGTAAGTTCCTCCAGCGCCACCGGACCCCGCGCATGCAACCGGTCTGTGCTGATCCCGATCTCCGCGCCCATGCCGAACTCCGCGCCGTCGGTGAAACGGGTCGAGGTATTGATATATACCGCCGCCGAATCGACCATGCGACCGAAGTAGACCTGGTGCTCCCGGCTTTCGGTCACAATAGCGTCTGAGTGCCCCGAACCGTAGTGGTTGATATGCCTCACCGCCTCTTCAATGCCATCCACCACCCGCACCGACAGAATCATATCCAGGTATTCGGTATACCAGTCCTCCTCTGTGGCCGGCTTCATGGTAGAAACCAATGCACATGCGCGGTCATCACCGCGCAGCTCCACCCCTCTTCTTTCCAGAATCTCCGCCATTCCGGGCAGCCATGACTCGGCGACGGCGGCATCCACCAGCAGTGTTTCGGCGGCGTTACAGACCCCCGGGCGCTGACATTTGGCGTTTTCGGTAATCGCCCGCGCTTTTTCGGGATCGGCTTCAGCATCAACGAACACATGGCAGACACCTTCGTAGTGCTTGAGCACCGGCACCGTCGCATTTTCTGCGACAGCACGGATCAGCCCTTCGCCGCCGCGCGGAATGATGACATCCACAAATTCATCCATGGTGATGAGCGCCGTCACGGCTTCGCGGTCACGTACAGGCACCAGCTGGACAGCATGTCCGGGGAGTTTGGTGGCGGCACCTCCCTCCTGCAACGCATCGGCAATCGCCTGGTTGCTGCGCAGCGCCTCTGAACCGCCTCTCAAAATAATGGCGTTGGAAGCTTTCAAACACAGAGCCGCCGCATCACCGGTCACATTGGGACGCGACTCATAGATCATGCCAATCACCCCGATCGGCACGGTGGTTTTCTGAAGCAGCAGACCGTTCTCCTTTTCCCATGACTTCAGAATGCGCCCAACCGGATCGGGCAGTTTCGCAATATCACGGAAGCCCTGGATCATGGCCGCCATGCGCTGGTCATTGAGCACCAGCCGGTCCACCATGGCATCCGATAAACCGTTCTCCTTTGCGGCAGCAATATCCTGTGCATTCACATCCTGGATGTGGTCTTTCCTCCGTTCCAGGGCATCGGCCATGGCGTTGAGTGCATCATTCTTCTGTTCGGTGGTCAATCCCATCAGTTCCCTGGACGCTTTGCGCGCCTTCCGGCCCAAATCATGGACCTGTTCCCGGATGGATTCACTTATCTCAGTTCGACTCATAATTACCTTCGTTTTTTTGTGATAGTCCGTTTTTCGACTCCGCGGGATTCACCGGGCCATTACCACCATATTATCCCGGTGGACGACCTCTACAAAATGGCGCTCTCCCAGTACAAAGGGGATATCGACGGAACGCCTTCCCTTGATCCGCTCGATATCCTCACGATCGTAGGCCGTAAGCCCGCGAGCAATGGTTTTCCCGTCAGCGGTACGGATTTTGACAAGCGCCCCGGCCCGGAACCGGCCTTCGGTCCGCTCCACCCCTACCGGGAGCAAGCTGTGCCCCTCTTCCAGGATCGCCCGGCCGGCACCTTCATCCACATAGACACTGCCTTGCGTGCGATGAAAAAAGGCGATCCATTTTTTGCGTGCCCTGAGTTTCTGCTGATGCGCGGTTCCGGTGATCAGCGTACCGATATCCTCGCCGTCCAACACCCGCCGGAGTACCTGTTCCTGCCGTCCGTTGGCGATCACCACCGGCGTACCCGCCCGGATCGCACGTTCAGCGGACTGCAGTTTTGAGCCCATCCCGCCGGAAGACCAGCTGCTGCCCTTTCCCTGGGCCATCGAAAGGGTCTCATCGGTGATATCGTCCAGTATGGGTATTCTTTCCACCATTTTTCCCTTTTCGGTCCGATAGAGACCGTCGGAGGTGGTCAACAGCAGCAGCAGATCGGCATCTATCAGTGTAGCAACCATGGCGGCCAGCAAATCATTGTCTCCGAAGCGGATCTCATCCACCGCCACCACGTCGTTTTCGTTTACGACCGGAATGATCCGGTTGCGGAGCATTGCCATAATGGTATTCCGGGCATTGAGATGGCGGATCCGGTCATTGAGATCGGCATGTGTGAGCAACACCTGTCCGAGCCGGCAACCGTGCCGGACCAGTTGTTCGGAGTAGTGGTTCAGGAGCACACCCTGACCGATCGCTGCGGCCATCTGGAGATCCGGCAGGTTGACCGGACGTTGTTTCCAACCCAACGACTGTACGCCGGCGGCAATGGCACCGGAAGAGACAAAGATCACCTCGTAGCCCCGCTGCTGCAGATCCGCAATCTGATCAGTGAGCCGGGTAATCTGCCGGGGATCCGGCCGCCCCCGGTTATCCACCAGTACACGGCTTCCGACTTTGATCACCAGCCGCTTCATCCGGGCGGGCAGACCGTTCCGATTTGTCTTCGGAAATGTGCTATTGCTATGTTTCTGGTCCATAGTAAAATATAGCACAATCCGCAGGCCTAATCACGTCCTGAAATTGAAACATCCGGCCAGTGTACATATTACAGCCGCGTCGCGTAACATATTCGATACCGGCTTGATGCCGGCCACAATCCGGCTTGTCAGCGTACATGTTTCAGCCGCGCTGCGTGACGCACCGGTATAATGCGACCGTAAACCGTCATATGCCCGCATTATGCCGATACTTTTTCACCGAGCTGTTGTTCGGACTTACGGCACACTTCGTAAAACTCCTGTGCCATCTCAAGCATCCCGGAGGCAAGTTCTTCGGTGGGTTCCATCTGGAGTGTATCTTCCAGCCGTTCATGGATATCCATCCACTTCGGGTCGATCTCACCGGTACGGACAAACAGGTTTTCAAACTCCCAGGTGGTCTGTGAGGGTGTAAACGGATCTACCAGCTTGCTGTAAAGCGGCACATGCGCCGCATTGGCCATGGCGTGATACGATTCCAGGATGGAGATTTTGTAGTCCTTGTGGATGAAATGGGCTTCGGCCTGCTGCAGGGATGCTTCGGCATCCTCAAAGGACGGCTCTTTGTCCTCGACCGTCGCTCCGGCACACTCGCCCTTGACACCGGTCATGATATCGAAATTTTCGTCCTCATAGCCCCAGTCCCGGTAAAACTCCGGCGCCTCATCATACGAGGGCACATGGGTGAACTCCTGAAGCTCCTCTTTGAGGCGATCCTTGCCGAGGCGTTCCATGACCCCATTGAACGGTTCCCCGTTCTTCTGCTCTTCCTTGTAGAGCTGCAGGAGCTTTTTTACCACTTTCGGAGCATTCCGGGTCGGAATCTTGATGACCGATTCGGCAATACTGGTCTCATCACCTTTCAGCGCACCACCGACAAACACCATTTCGGAGGGGACGCGGCGCCCGTCTTTGGACGTGGCCGCGCCCTGGAATCCGATATTGGCGGCGGTGTGCTGTGCACAGGCGTTGGGGCATCCGGAGATTTTGATTTTCAGTTCTTTCGCCATTTCGGTGTACTCACCGAGACCATTTTGGAAGGCACGGTCAAGTTCGCTGGCCAACCCTTTGGCCGAGGTAATCCCCAGGCGGCAGGTATCGGCTCCCGGGCAAGCGGTGATATCGGAAACCGTTTCAGCGCCGGTGGCGGCGAGTCCGGCTTCATGGAGCGCGTTGTAAAGCGAAGGCAGCACTTCCAGCGGCACCCAGCGCAACACCAGATTCTGGTGGATGGTGATGCGTATGTCGCCTCCGGCGTATATTTCGGCGATATCGGCCAGTTTCCGGGCATTGTCGGTGGTCAGGTCACCGTTGTGAATCAGCAGCTGGACCAGTGCATGGTTTCCGGTATTCTGTGTGGTGACGGCCGAACCCTTCCAGAGCAGGTACCCCGGATCGTTTTCGATACCGGCCGGTGCTTCCGGAATCTCAAAGGTAGATTCAGGCGGAACGGCCTTTTTATGCGCATCGGTCAGATAGTCGTTCCAGGATGGATCCACTTTCAGGGCCTCCCGCTCGGCCTCCACCCTACTTCGGAACTCGTCAAAGCCCAGTTTTTTGACCAGAAACTTCATCCTGGCCTTCATACGGCTTTTGCGTTCACCGTGCCGGTCAAAGATGCGGATGACGGCCGCTGAAAACGGAAGCAGCTCCTCTTCCGGCAGGAAATCGGACCACAGATGTCCCATCATGGGACTGGAACCGAGACCGCCGCCGACATATACCTGGAACCCGCGCTTCTGCTCACCGTTGATTTCTCGGATCTGTGCCCGAAAACCGAGATCGTGAATGCGCAATCCGGCATCATCCTTGACGCCGTTACTTTCAAAGGCCACCTTGACCTTGCGCCCCATATTTTGACAGATGGGGTTGCGCAGCATGAAATGGGCAAATGCATCGGCGTAGGGCGTCACATCAAACACGTCATCCGGCGAGGTGCCCGAGAACGGAGTAGCGGTCACGTTCCGGATGGTGTTTCCGCACGCCTCCCGTGTGGTAATGCCGGCATCGGCCAGCTCACGCATCATATTGGGTACGGTTTCCAGCTTGATGTAATAGAGCTGGACATCCTGTCGCGTGGTCAGGTGCATAAAGCCGTTGGCGTATTTATCCGCCACATCGGCCAGGCGATGCAATTTTGCGGGGGTCAGGTCCCCGTAAGGAATTTTGATCCGCTGCATCTGAACGCCGGGCTGCCGCTGGGCGTAGGTGCCAAGCTGCAGTCGGACTTTCTGCATTTTGATCTCACCGAGCTGCCCTTGTCTGAATTTTTTGATCTGCTGCTCGTACTCATCAAGCTCTTCGCGAACTTCGGCGGGAAGTTGATACAACAACTCTTCCGGCAGCGGCTCTGATCTGCTGTCTTTTGTCATGGTATTGTCCGTTATCTAAATCTGCACCGATTGTATGGTTGCAGCTACAGTCCTGTTTACTACGTATAAACACATATTTATACACAGTTTTGGGTTATTGTCAAGATAATAATAATATAATGTTTCGGCAATGATGGAAATCACAATTTCCCCAATGCACTTTTTTCCTGCTTTGGGTTTCGGGGGCGTCAGTTACCGGAGCGTCAGTCACCAGGGTATCAGCCTCCGGGGCATCAGTCTGCGGGTTGCCGGGTCATTCATTTCCCGATTGTCACTCTTTGGGTTTCCGTGGCATCAGAATATTGCCGAACAGGCCTCCCAGGAGGGCTCCATAGGCGGCCGAGTGGTACCAAATCGATGTGATCGGACAGCTCCCGGTGTTACACCCTATGAAATGCCAGTAGGCGTAGCCGCCGAGCGCACCCAGAATGATGCCACCAAGTATAAAATAAATTGATTTTGACATGGTTCCGACCCATCTTTAAGGTTTCCGATTGAACAATTAATGTTTCCGGCTTGGGGATTCTAACGTCACAGATACCCGGTTTCGTTCAAAAGAATGGAACATTCGGAAACGAAGACACATCGAGAAGACACATCGAATCTTCTGAAAACACCGAAAAGTAACATGTCCATACACGAACTTGCCGGCAAAAAGGCGCCTTACTACATCCTGGACAATATCTCGCGCCTGGTGTCAGCCTATTACACGTATCGTCCCGATCCGGACAACCCGGCACACAAAGTGCAGTTCGGTACCTCCGGTCACCGTGGAACGGCCCTCAATCATTCCTTCAACGAAGATCATATTTTGGCGATTTCGCAAGCACTGGCCGATTACCGCGGAGAAGCCGGTATTAACGGTCCGCTGTTCATCGGCATGGACACCCACGCTCTCTCCGAACCGGCGCTTATGACCGCCATTGAAGTGCTGGCCGCCAATGATATTGCCGTTCGGTACCAGGAAGGGTTCGGCTATACGCCCACACCGGTTATATCCTATGCCATTTTGAGTCATAACCGGAGCAAGAGCAAGAAACAGGCGGACGGAGTGGTCATCACCCCGTCGCACAATCCACCCGGCGACGGCGGGTTCAAATACAACCCCCAAAGCGGCGGTCCCGCCGGCACCGACATCACCCGGAAGATCCAGGACCGCGCGAACCGGATTCTGGACGACCGGCTGAAAACCGTTAAGCGGATTCCTTTTGAACAGGCGCTGAAAAAAGATCATGTCGGGGCGGCCGATCTGATGATGCCCTATGTAAGGGAACTGGGAAAGGTGGTGGACATGGAGATTATCCGCAAATCCGGGCTTCGCATTGGTGTGGATCCCATGGGCGGATCCGGAGTGGGGTACTGGGAGCCGATTGCCCGTGAATACGACCTGAATCTTGAGGTGGTAAATCCGGATGTGGATCCCCGTTTTGCGTTCATGACCGTCGACAAGGACGGCAAAATTCGGATGGACTGTTCGTCGCCTTATGCCATGGCAAGCCTGATCGGTCTGAAGAACCGGTATGACATCGCCTTCGGTAACGATCCCGACTTTGACCGCCACGGAATCGTCACACACAGCTCGGGTCTGATGAATCCGAATCACTATCTGGCTGTCGCTATCCACTACCTGTTTCAGAACCGTCCGAAATGGCGCGCTGATGCGGCCATCGGCAAGACCCTGGTGTCGAGCAGCATGATTGACAGAGTGGCGAAATCGCTGGACCGTCCGCTGGCTGAAGTGCCGGTCGGATTCAAGTGGTTTGTGGATGGCCTCCTTGACGGTTCCTACGGTTTTGGTGGTGAAGAGAGTGCCGGCGCCTCCTTTTTGCGCTTCGACGGCAGCCCCTGGTCCACCGACAAAGACGGCATCATTTTGAACCTGCTGGCCGCCGAGATCACCGCCAGGACCGGAAAAGATCCTGCAGAGTACTACGAAGATCTGGAGAAGCAGTTCGGAAGCCCGGTTTACGAGCGCATCGACGCCCCGGCATCTCCCGAAGAGAAGAAGATACTATCCAGCCTCTCTCCCGAACAGGTCAAGGCCGACACTCTGGCCGGTGAAGCAATACTCAGAAAGCTGACCCGCGCGCCGGGAAATGATGCACCCATAGGCGGACTCAAGGTCGAAACCGAAAACGGATGGTTTGCGGCGCGACCTTCGGGAACCGAGGATATTTACAAGATCTACGCCGAAAGTTTTCTGGACAAAGAGCATCTGAAATTGATCCAGAAAGAGGCGGCCGCCATGGTCAAGGCGGCGCTGTCGCATTGAAAAACAGCAGTGGCAGGTCGCCATTACCTGTACCGTAAGCCCGAACCGTAATCAGGGTGAAGCGGGCGCCATAGCCGTTGCGGTATGTTCCGGCTGAAAAACGGGGTGTTGATATCCGAGCAGCCGGAGGGCATTGAGCACCACCACCAGTGTGGATCCCTCATGAAGCAGCACGGCTATCCCCATGCCGGCATAGCCCATGACTACAATCGGCACCAGAAAAGCGATCATGCCGAGGCTGATGAAGATATTCTGACGAATTATCTTGCGGGTCTTGCGGCTCAACCCGACCGCTACCGGCAACTTGCCCAGATCATCGGCCATCAATGCCACATCGGCGGTTTCCAGTGCAACATCCGAACCGGCGGCTCCCATGGCTATACCCACGGTAGCATTGGCCATAGCCGGTGCATCGTTGACTCCGTCACCCACCATAGCCACTTCTCCCTCCTGTTTCATGATTTTTTTTACGGCCTCCACCTTGTCTTCCGGCATCAGATCCCCCCAGGATTCATCCACTCCCACCTGTAAACCTATCGAATCGGCCACCCGCTGATGATCTCCGGAGAGCATGACCATTCTCCGGATTCCCATTTTGCGCAGATCCCTAATGACCGAGGAGACCCCCTGTCTGGGTTCATCCATAAGGCCGATAATTCCGGCAAATACTCCATGTTCCTGTACCAGAACGGTGGTACGGCCCCGGTCATGAAGATCTGTTATATGTGCTCTTATCTCGTTGCTCAAACTGCCCTCAAAAAGCATTTGTTGACCTATGATCACGTTTTTTCCTTCGACCACCCCGATTATCCCTTTCCCGGTGACCACTTTCACTTCGGATACCTCGGGTATAGTCTCTTCCCTGACCCACTCCCGGCAGCCGTTTACCACAGCGCGTGCCAGCGGATGGTCACTGCGTTGCTCCACGGCTACCGCCAGCCGCATCAGACCGGTTTTGTCTCTGCCGTTCAGAGGGATAACATCGGTAACACGGGGATCTCCCTTTGTCAATGTACCGGTCTTGTCGAATGCCATGGCACGCAATCCGCCGAGCTGTTCCAGCGGCCGGCCCCCTTTGACCAGCACTCCGAGCCGGGCGGCTCTGGCCACCCCGCTCAATATGGCACTTGGCGTTGAAATAGCCAGGGCACAGGGACTTGCCGCCACAAGCACCGCCATGGCCCGATAAAACGAATCGGCAAAGGGCTCCTCGACAACGATCCAGGCAAAATGCAGTAAGGCAACAAAAACGAGTATAATCGGTACAAAGTAGCGTTCGAAGCGCTCCGCGAACCGCTGTGTCGGTGATTTATGAGTTTCGGCTTCATTCACCATACGTATTACCCGTGCGATAGTACTGTCCTCCGCCCGGTTGGTCACTTCCACATCCAGCACTCCGTCGCCGTTGATGGTACCGGCAAAAATCCGGTGAACGGCAGGTATATCAGCGGTATTTCTCCGGGTCTGTTCCACCGATGCCACCGGCTGCTTGTCCACCGGGATACTCTCCCCGGTAATGGG
>SLOL01000138.1 GCA_007132495.1 Balneolales bacterium | reverse complement strand
CTGCCGAGAGACATTCCCCGGTTTATCCTCGATTGACGACCCGGTACACGGCAAAACCGTCTGACCGGGTGTGACGGTTTTATTCCGGAGCCCGTTTTTGCCTTGTTCTTCACACCCGGACTCTCCGTATCCGGAATCTTCGATGGGAAATGAACCTGATGGCATGTTCAATCGTCATAGTTGGTGATATCGCTGCATTTTTGAATTCGTTATCATTATCTTTAATAAAATCACACTGCTACAGTTGCCGAATGAATCTGTAGCCGATAACCGCAGAACAACCTGTTAATGAACCCGATTATAAAACGATTACTTTTTTCCGGTATATTATTGCTGGTGGCCGGAATACTTCTTTGGCTCAGACTCGATACCGGCAGCGGATCAACCGGACCCAATGCACCGGTGGCGGAAGAAAGCCCGGACCGGGTCCGTGTGGCGGGATATGTTGTCCGGCCGGAAGAATTCAGTGAGACCATACGTACTACCGGCAATATACTGGCTGACGAGGAGGTTTATATCCGGCCCGAGGTCTCCGGTCGAATTACCCGCATCCATTTCGAGGAGGACAGTGAAGTAGAGGAAGGCGATCTGCTGGTTAAACTCAATGATGCCGAACTGCAGCAGGAGAAACGCCGTATCTCCTATCAGATTAATCTGGCCAGAATACGTGAGCGGCGGCAGCAGGAGCTCCTGGACCGGAATGCCATTGCCCAGGAAGATTATGATATCGCTCTGAATGAGCTCAATACCCTGATTGCACAGGAGGATGGCATTCAGGCCCGCATTGATCAGACCGAGATCAGGGCGCCGTTTGACGGTATTGTGGGACTTAAAGAGATTAGCGTCGGAAGTTACGTATCTCCCGATGCGGTTATATCAAGTTTGCAGAAGATCGATCCGCTGAAAATCGAATTCTCCATCCCCGAACGCTACCGGGCATCGATCACCAGAGGACAGACGGTCCGCTTCAGTGTGGAGGGACTGGATAATAACCGGGAAGGGGAAGTTTACGCCATCCAGCCGCGCGTAGACCGGGAAACCCGGACACTTCGAATACGGGCCATTGCACCCAACCCCGGGTTGCTGATTTTTCCGGGCGCCTATGCCCGGGTCCAGGTGGATTTGCGTTCGGTGAATGATGCCCTGCTGATCCCCTCGGAAGCACTGATACCGGAGCTTTCCGGCTACCACGTATTGGTCTATTCCGGCGGCAGAGCAGTTGAGCGGCCGGTGCAGATCGGCACCCGAACCGACCGGCAGATAGTGATCAGAGAAGGGTTGGCACCGGGCGATACCGTTATAACGACCGGACTGCTGCAGATCCGTGACGGTATGCCGGTCTCGATTGAAGAATCCCGTACCGAAATACCTGTTGAGGAGGTCGGCGCCTTATGAGTCTATCGTCAGTAAGCATCCGACGTCCGGTACTGGCTTCGGTGATGTCGATCGCTATAGTGTTGTTCGGCATTCTCGGGTATAACAGCCTGGGTGTCCGGGAGTATCCATCCGTGGATCCGCCCATTATTACGGTGCAAACCAACTACGCCGGGGCCAACGCCGAAGTGATCGAAGCACAGATCACCGAACCGCTGGAAGATCAGCTCAATGGCATCGCCGGTATTCGCACCATGACTTCGGTCAGCCGGGAAGGGCGGAGTACCGTAACAGTGGAGTTCGACCTGGATATGGATCTGGAAGCGGCCGCCAACGATGTGCGTGACCGGGTGTCACGTGCCGTACGGAGCCTGCCTCCCGATGTGGACAATCCTGTGGTATCGAAAGCCGATGCCGATGCCGGTCCGATCGTCTTCCTCAATGTCCAGAGCGACACACGTGACCTGCTGGACCTCAGCGAAATCGCCAATACGGTGTTTCGGGAACGGCTGCAGACCATTCCGGATGTGAGCGAAGTTCGCATCTGGGGTGAAAAGCGGTACTCCATGCGGTTGTGGATGGATCCGGACAAGATGGCATCCTACAATGTGACTCCCCTGGATGTGCAGCATGCGCTGGACCGTGAAAACGTGGAGCTTCCCTCCGGACGGCTGGAAGGCATTTATACCGAATTGACGGTCCGGACACTAAGCCGGATGGAGTCCGCCGAAGCGTTCAACCGGATGATCATCAAGGATGAAAATGGGCCGGTGGTTCGTTTCGAGGATATCGGCCGGGCAGAGTTGGGGGCTCAGAACATGCGCACCATCCTCAAACGGGATGGTATCCCCATGGTCGGTGTGGTCCTCATTCCCCAGCCCGGAGCCAATAATATCGCCATCACGGATGCCTTCTATGAGCGGCTGGCCGAGATCGAACGCGACCTGCCGGCCGATATCGCGACAGGTATCGGATTCGATACCACCGAATATATCCGTGACTCCATAAGTGAAGTTCAGCAAACCATCATCATCGCTTTTCTGCTGGTGGTGATGATCATTTTCCTGTTTCTGCGCGATTGGCGCACTACGTTGATTCCGGTCATCGTCATTCCCATCGCCATCATCGGCTCGTTCTTCATCATGTTTGTGGCCGGTTTTTCCATCAATGTATTGACACTGCTGGGACTTGTGCTGGCCATCGGCCTGGTGGTTGATGACTCCATTGTGGTTATGGAGAATATCTATGCCAAGATCGAGAAAGGGATGAATCCGACGCAGGCGGCACTGAAAGGCGTCGGTGAGATCTTTTTTGCCGTGATATCGACGACCACCGCCCTTGTAGCGGTATTTATGCCGGTGATCTTTCTGGAGGGACTGACAGGGCGGCTGTTCCGGGAGTTCGGGGTGGTAATGGCCGGAGTGGTTATCATCTCCTCATTTGTAGCGCTTACGCTCTCACCGATGCTGTGCTCCCGTATACTCAAACAGCGGAAAAAGAAAAACCGGCTTTATGAGATCACGGAACCGTTTTATGAGTGGTTGAACCGGCTGTACCGCAATTCATTGCACTCCTTTATGAAGGTACGATGGGCCGCCTTTGTAATTATCGGATTGGCCGGAGGCGGATTGTTTCTGTTCTGGACGCTCCTGCCGGCCGAGCTGGCTCCGCTGGAAGACCGCAGCCGGGCCCGCATCAGTATAGCGGGTCCGGAAGGGGCAACTTTCGAGTATATGGATCACCATATGGACCGCATGATCCGCGGTATCCAGGAGCAGGTACCGGATCATGAAGCGATCATTTCGCTGACCTCGCCGGGTTTCGGGGCGGCCAGCTCGGTGAATTCCGGTTTTATGACACTTATTCTGAGCGATCCGGCGGACCGCGAACGGACGCAGATGGAGATCGTCGATGACCTCAGTACCTACCTGCAGAACTATAATGCCACCCGTAATTTTATCTCACAGGACCAGACCATCGGCCAGCGGCGCGGTGGACTTCCGGTGCAGTTTGTACTTCAGGCCCCGTCTTTCGAACGGCTGGAAGAGCTGCTGCCTGAATTTCTGGAAGCGGCATCCAACCGGCCTGAATTTTCTGTTGTCGATGTAAATCTGGAGTTCAACAAACCTGAAATTGAGATGTCCATCGACCGTGACCGGGCGCGGGAAGTGGGGGTTTCAGCGATGGATATTTCACGTATGGTGCAGCTGGCCCTTACCGATCAGCGTTTCGGTTTTTTTGTCAGGGACGGTAAACAGTACGAGGTGATCGGCCAGCTCGAACGGCAACACCGTGGCGCACCGGCCAATCTGCGCAATCTCCATGTCACAGGCCAAAACGGTAACCTGATACAACTGGATAACCTGGTACGGCTGGAAGAGCGGAGCAGTCCGCCGCAGCGCTTCCGGTTCAACCGGTATGTTTCGGCAACGGTCTCCGCCGGGCTGGCTCCGGGTTATTCGCTGGGCGATGGCATAGCCGCCATGGAAGAGACTGGCGGCATGGTTCTGGACGAATCGTTTCGTACCGATCTGGCCGGGCCTTCCCGGGATTTTGTCGAAAGTGCCGACAGCCTGTTTTTTGCCTTTGTTCTGGCTATTGTGCTGATCTATCTGGTTCTGAGTGCGCAGTTTGAAAGTTTTCGGGATCCCTTTATTATCCTGTTTACCGTTCCGCTCGCCGTGTTCGGGGCCTTTATGACCCTGTGGTACTTCCAGGAGTCTTTTAATATTTTCAGCCAGATCGGGATTATCATGCTGGTCGGGCTGGTTTCGAAAAACGCTATTCTGATCGTGGAGTTTGCCAATCAGCGCAAGGCACAGGGAATGGCACTGACCGATGCAATCACCGATGCAGCGGCCGTGCGTTTCCGGCCGATATTGATGACCTCGATGTCGACAATACTGGGGGTGACACCCATAGCCCTGGCTCTGGGTGCCGGCTCCGAAAGCCGGGTATCCATGGGTCTGGCAATTATCGGTGGTCTCATTTTCGCCGGCATTCTCACCCTGTTTGTGATACCGGCGATCTACTCCTATTTCAGCAGTGCTGTCACCACAGCCGACAACCGGCCCGATGAGGTGGATACTGAAAGCACGGAAACAGTAGTGTCGAAGCAAGCGGCCTCACAGGTAAGACAGTACAGGTAGTTTAACAGATCGGGGTAGTCCTGATTAGAGAGATAAAGGATCCTTTAGCAATTCAATGCCGCATATATTTTACTGGAATATGTTCGTTACATTCATAACAGGTCAATGGTACTGATACGTTTTCAACCACAGGTGTAAGTTGGTTTTCCATGGTGTGATTCACAAACAAAAACGATGCCGATCATTCGGAAACATACCGGATTGGGTGTCTTTATTGCCATGTTGTGCATTTTAACAATGGTAACAGAAGGCAATTCGTTTACCAGAGGCGACGGATTCGGCGGTCATTCGGTTAACGGGACGTTCATTTCGTCAGGTGATGGATCAGAGAGGGATACCATGGAGACGGAGAGCACCGATGTTGATCCTTATTTGAGAGGAAAAGCGCTCGGAAACGACGGAGATAAAGCGGCAGCGCTGGAATACTGGGATTCGGTCTATGAATCCATGAAAAAGGATGGCCGCAGTGATCCGAGGATCGGGTTTCGGTACATCGAATGGGCGGTGACCTCGTGGGAGGTGGATCGATATAAGAGGGCAACGGAGATCCATGCATGGGGACTTGAGTCGGTATTTGAAGAGCGCTTTTATGAGGCGGTAAAACGGGAAGTGCAGATGACCGGCCCCCTGCTCGATGACCCGACCCGCGATTACTGGCGGGATTTGCTGGAGAAGCGGGATGACCGGCTGTTTCAGGAGATCCGCAACTTCTGGGATCGCCGGAATATTGTGCCCTCCTCCGATTATAATGAACGGCTTATAGAACACTGGGAGCGGATCCGGGATGCCCGGACATTTTTTACCAGGAATGACAATACCGTCTACGGTACGGATGACCGTGGTCTTATTTATGTACGTCTGGGGCCGCCCGACCGCAAGGATACCGGTATGCTGGATGCCGAAGGTATGGAGGTTCGGAACAGGCTCTATGACCTCGTGGATTTTGAGCTGATCGGCTTGTCCCAGGTGTATAATCTGCAATCGAACATCCTTATGGGGTACTCGCCGGGCCCCTATGAATATTGGCGTTATGACAATATCTCGGATGAAGGGCCGGTAATATATCTATTCGGTCAGCCTTCGTGGGGAGAACAGCGTTTTCGACTGCTGGAAAGCCTGGAGGATTTTATTTCGGATAACAACTACCAGACTATCGCCGTCGGCGACCGCGGCGGCAGCTCCCGGCTACGAACCGGTTATTTTCTGCAGTTTATGCTCTACCATGAGATGGCTACCGTGGATCACTATTTTGCCGATCGGTTGCAGGAATATGAGCAAAGCTGGTATCAGTCCCTTTCCCATAATGATTTGCGCGGGGATGCGCTCGGACACCGGATCGCCCGCGACCGGGCGGTACAGGATATGAGAAATATCAGGAACAGAGCGCCGGAGTCGTTAAGTATGTATGATAGAAATGTAAGAACCTATCCTGTTGCAAAAAACAGCTACCGGTTTCTGGATGAAGATACAGGTGCGATTACGTATGTGTCGCTGGACGCCGCACCCGGATTGCTGCTGGGTGCCCATATGACAGGTTCGCTTCAACGGGGCATGCAACCGGATTACCTTGTCAAACAGGGAGCGGTTGTGTTCCAAAACGGGGAACTGCTTTCCAGGCACCTGGAAGAGATCCGGAGCGGTCCGGCCGGTGCGGCAACGATAGACGAGAGGTTTCACTGCGGGGTGGTTGTGCCGTTAACCGGAGATCATGAAGATATCATGCTACAGGTATTTTCGGAGTTGCATGTTGACACGGGTTCCACATTTCCGGAATCCCAAAGTTCGACATTGCTCGGGATTAGAAGGGAATGGTCGGAATTGGCAAAACCGCTGAAAGGGGACGGTTCACTTGAAATGAGCGATATCGTACTGGGGAGCACGGGAGAGCAGCCGGTGTCGATACGATCTGCGGAGATGGGAATTCTGTACGAAAACGAAGTGCACCTTGCCGACAATCTTGAGGTCTATTTTGAGCTGTACAATCTGGAACCGGATGATTCGGGTACCTACCGGTATGGCATCACATACCAGCTGGAGCCCGACCGCGGCGGTCTGTTCAGCCGGCTTCGGTCCGGAACCAGGGAAGTTTCGCTCAGTTGGGATGCAACACCCGGAGGACCACAGGATTATCAGTTCTTCGAGGTAGATCTGTCACACGCCTCACCCGGCAGCTATACCCTTCAAATAGGGATAGAGGATTATGCAACGGGCGAAGCGTATGAACGAGAAGTGGAGCTGGAGTTGAAAGAAGAGTAAATAATCGTCTTTTATGAAATGATCGGGGCCTCCTTAACGTTGTCAAGTTGTACTTGTAAATGGCATGGGTGATTGTTTTATTTTCGTATATACCCTGTATGAACTATCAAATTTCCATTTATCTCGTAATTCTGGTCCTGGCGGTTGGGTGTTCCCGGGCATTTGACCCCCAGATCAGAACAGGTGCCCATCCGCAATTGGGGGATGGGGTGCCGGAGGTAATGTTTTCAGCCCTGGCCTATCTGGACGACGATAATCAACCGGTGATCGACACCGATCTGGATATTCGATACGGAAGTCTCATATACCGGGAATCGGATGGTATTTTTACAGCAGGGGTTGAGATACAGACCGAGGTGTTCTTCGTTATTGACGCCTCTGAGGAAGAGTATGAGCGGGTGGAGGTGATGCGGGACACCATACATGTTGAAGACGGAAACCGGCGCATTATTGACAGCCATGAGCAGTTCTCCCACAGTGACCGTATACCGGTAAGACCGGGAAATTACAGGGTGGTCGCCCGGGTAACCGATTTAAACTCGGATCAAGCGATCAGCCGCAGCTCGAATACCACGGTTTTTGATCCTGAAAGTGCCACTCCCAATCTTACCCATATCAAGGTATATGGGGGTTCCCTGCATGATCCGGAGGTGGTGTTTCCTTTAACTTCCTATAGCATTCCGGGTATGGCCGATACCTTGACCTTCGAGTATCAGGTTACCCGGCCGCCGGAATCGGGGCCGCTGCGGGTCACCATGCAGTTGCGGCAATTTGAATCTGACACCCTGCCGCCGCGCCGGATGTCGGCCGTCACACCCACCAGAGGATCGCTCCAATACCGGGGTATCAACTACAACAGAAGCGAGGTTCTTGAGAGTCAGGAGAGGATCCTTGAACAGGAAACCGGCACGATTACTATTGAGTACCGGACATCACGCCCCTCGCGGGGTAACTACAGGTTCGAGGTGGAAATCAGTGAAGTTGGTGAGGACGATGACCCGATAGCATTCAAGGCAAGGGATTTCGGCTCCATGAGCAACAATTTTCCGGATATCGTTACACCGAGAGAACTGGCCAAACCCCTTGTTTATTTAATGAGGCAAAGTGATTACCGGGAGATGATGAGTATTGAAGACAGTGACTCTTTGAAAAGGGCTATAGACCGGTTCTGGCTCTCTCACCTGGGCAACAAGGACCAGGCAAGAAGAGTGATTGAGATGTATTATGAGAGAGTAGAGGAGGCCAACAAGCAGTTTTCCAATTTCAAGGAGGGGTGGATGACAGACATGGGCATGATGTATATCCTGTTTGGTCCCCCATGGTATGTGGAGCGTTCTCTGGACAGAATGGTATGGATTTACGGGTACAACCGTAACGACCCGCGCCGCGTGTTCCATTTTCAGCGAACACGGATGCACAGTGATACCAGACCTTTTGAACACTACATCCTGCAACGACACACCCAGTATCACGGTGTGGAATATGAGCAGGTTCAAAGGTGGTTGTCCGGCGCGATCCTGACCCGACCTATATAGCAGTTTTTACGCAATTTATGGCCAGTAGATAAAGCGGTTGAAATGCAGGATGCACCTGTTAAAATTCATTTTACATAAAAAAAATTTGATTTCTATCTTTTTAAAAGGGATTTTTCAGAGTTCGTATAAATGCTTACAGAAACGGTTATAATATTTGCATTTGAAGTTTTTTTAAGCGTTTTTACGGTTTGTGTATCCGAATATTATTCGGAAGTTAGTTCCAAATAAGACGGGTTATTGGCTTATGGGTATCAATTGACTTATGGTCGTGTCAGACGTGTACACGTGTCGATGATACCGCGTCCAAATTGCCCATCGTCACCAAAAAAAACAAATTTGAGGTCAAATATGTTCAAGAAGGTACTGCTATCTCTGGCTTTCTGCCTGGTTGTGGCACCGTTTGCTTTTGCGCAAAGTGGTACATTATCTGGTGT
>SLOL01000023.1 GCA_007132495.1 Balneolales bacterium | reverse complement strand
TCGTCAAAGAAGACGATCTCATTGTCGGCATAACTGGCGGTAAACGAAGTATTCAGGAAAAATTCATTGCCGAATCCCTGCAGATACGTCAGGGTAGCGTCCATACCGTAACTTCGCACTTCCCCGATATTTTCGTCGGGCAGGCTGAATCCGGCCATAAGCGGAAGGGCGGCATCGCGCTGCCACAGAATTTTATCCCGGTCATAGTTGAAGTAATCCACTTCAAGAGACACCCGGTTGTCCAGCACCGTCATGTTAATACCGGCGTTGAACTGGTTAGCCACCTCCCAGGTGATATTGGGGTTCGGGATCCGGGCCTCATACAAACTCGGCTGCAAATCCGATGTGTTGAAGATATAACCGCTTCCGAATCCGTAGGTCCCCAGGAACTGATAGGGATCGACCTGGTCGTTACCGGTCTGACCGTATGAGGTACGAATCATGAAGTTGTCGAACAACCTGCCGCTGAAGCTCTGGAACCACGGCTCGTTGGAGAGTCTCCAGCCGATCGAAGCCGACGGGAAGAAACCGTACCGGTCACCTTCCGGGAAGATGTAGGAACCGTCAACACGACCTACGATCTCAAACAGATAGGTTTCCCGGAAATCATAGTTGATCCGGCTGAAGAAGTTCTGCCGGGCTCCGTGCCAGGAGTTACCCCAGTTGTTGCGGTTTTCAGAGGCACCGAGGTCCAGCTGCGGAAACTCATCGGTTATAAACCCTTCCCGATAGGCTCCGATATTCTGGCCTGTCCATATCTCACGCTCGGTACCCAGCAGGAAAGCGACGTTATGATCGTCAAAACTTCTTACGTAGTTACCGACAATATTATAGGTAATATCCTCCCAGTTTGATCTCTGACGGGTAAGCTCCGGGGTGCCCGGGCCACGGGATCCGGCATTAAGTGTGGGCTCCCCGTCAACATATCCGCCCCAGGTATAGAGCGTCCATGGCGTCGCCCACTGTTCATTTTCCTGAAAGCGCTTGTCAAACGCGAAATTACCCCGGAATGCAAGGCCCTCAATACCCGGCATTTCAAAATTCAAATAGGCATTGGTCTGAATATAATAATCGTCGATGTTGTGATGTCCGGTCTCGGGACTGGCTGAAACTATGGGATTCGTACCGTACTCGATATCCGGACCCGGCAACCCGTTCGGCCAGGTGGCATGCATGTGCGGATAGCCCCGCATCAGCATGCGAAACTGATCACCGGCGGATTGAGTCGGAAAATTGCGGTCCTCCAGGCGACCGGTAACATCGGCGCCGAATTGAATATTATCAGTGATATCCACATCCAGATTGGTTCGAAACTCCGCCTGGTCATAGCGGGTGGCACTGTTGGTATAATAGGCGTCTTCGGTCAGGCCTCTTAAAGATACCCGGTAACGGACCACCTCGGTTCCGCCGCTGACGGCCATGGAAGCCTCGGTCTCATTGGAGAAACGCTTCAATCCTTCATCATACCAGTCGGTATCGGTATACAGCCAGGGGTCCTGATCTTCGATATTCCGGTATTTTTCCAGCTCCGATTCGGGCGTTCTCGGTGTCTGTCCCCGGTAGCGGTCAATCTCGTTGATCATGGTCAGGTAGGTTGCCGCATCGGCCATATCCGGGACGGTAGTCGGCTGGTTGAAACCCTGACTGACATTAACCTCAAACTGGGGTGCCCCGGTGCTTCCCCTCCGGGTCGTGATCAGAATAACCCCGTTGGCAGCCCTGGACCCGTAAATCGCCGCTGATGCGTCTTTCAAAACACTGACGTTTTCAATGTCATGGGGGTTGATCCGGTCCAGTCCTCCTTGTCTTGCCGGAACTCCGTCAATCACGATAAGGGGATCATTATTTCCAAGAGTGGCGTTCCCGCGAATCCGGATTTGGGATCCGTCCGATCCCGGCTCACCGGAATAGTTCACTCCGGACAAACCCGAAACGCGTCCGGCCAGCGTATTCGACAGGTTGGCAGTGGGCACACGCTGCAGCCGGTCACCGGTCACGGCGCTTACCGAACCGCTGACCGTCTCCCGTTCACGCACGGTACCATATCCGGTGACGACTACCTCCTGACCCACAATCTCCGTCATTTCCATAGTAACAGAAACCTCGTTGCGTCCGTCTATGGGTTCGGTCACCGGTTCATAGCCGACATAACTGAATTGCAACGATTCATTCAGATTGGGCACGGTAAGGGTATAATTGCCATCGAGGTCGGTAGTAGTGCCTATCGTGGTTCCGACAACCACGATATTTACACCAGGCAACGTCTCGCCGGTCATCGCATCGGTTACCGTACCGGAGACCTGATTTTCCTGTGCCTGTGCCAGAGACAGGCTGCCAATTAGCAATAACCCCATAATGAATAACACAAAGCGACTTCCCATCCGGGTAACTCGCTTGCAAATCAAGTAATGGAGTTGATGGTATTTGTATTCCATAGGTTTACCTTTTTTGGTTTTATTGTGCATGAAAAGCAGAAACCCTTACCATAATATGTTTACGGTAACATGCATAGCTGTTTTTGAAAAAGTGCCTCGTTATGACTTCTTCAGCAGTTCATTGACATATAATGGAAGCAGTTTCCTTATCTTCAAACTATCTGTTTCAATAGAACTATCTACTTCTACCCTACTATTATTGTAAATTACCCTGCAAGATTATTTGCAAGATTATTTCTTCAGCCAAACCATTGTTTTTGGGAGGTTGTAAGCGATACCACAATTTTAAAATGTATATTCAACACTTCATTGTCAATTTTTTTTTAAAAAAATTGTAAAACAGGTGAGATTATCTTCTTTTTTGTGCACTTTTAGTCGACTTTAAAACATTAAATAAACCCCTTACAATGAACGTACTCGTCATCGGCGGTGCCGGTTACATTGGTTCACATGTCGTCTATGAACTCAATGACGCCGGGCACCGGGTCACCATCCTTGACAATTTTTCTACCGGATTGCGGGAGAATGCGGATGCCCGCGCTACACTGGTAGAGGGTGATATGCAGGAGATCCCCCTCCTCGACCGGCTGCTTTCCGGAAACGGCGACAACGGCAGCGGATCTGGCGATAAATTTGACTCGGTTTTCCATTTTGCCGCACTCAAAGCCCCCGGTGAATCAATGGAAAAACCCGGCATCTATACCCGGCACAACCTTATTGCCACCATGGAGCTGATCGATGCCATGGTGCGCCACGATGTCAGGAACCTGGTTTTTTCTTCTTCCGCCGCCACCTATGGCAACCCGGAATATCTGCCCATTGATGAGGACCATCCGCAAAAACCCATCAACTATTACGGATATACCAAACTGGTTATCGAACAGACGCTGGCCTGGTACAGCCGGCTGAAAAACCTTCGCTATGCCGCCCTTCGTTACTTCAACGCCGCCGGTTATGATGTCAAAGGCCGGATCACCGGAAAGGAACAGAATCCGGCGAACCTTTTGCCGATCGTCATGGAAGTGGCCGGCGGGAAACGGGACAAAATGCAGGTTTTCGGCAACGACTACCCCACCCGGGACGGTACCTGTATCCGTGACTACATCCATGTCAACGACCTGGCCACTGCACACGTACGCGCCATGACGTACCTCAGAGACCAGGACCGTGACCTGAACCTGAACCTCGCCACCGGCACCGGCTATACGGTGCTGGAAGTGATCCGCGAAGCGGAAAAAATAAGCGGCAAACCGGTCAGCCATGAAATCACCGGACGCCGTCACGGTGATCCGGCCGAACTGGTTGCTGCCTCCAACCGGGCTTTCGACCATATCGGATGGAAGGCGGTACACTCGGATCTCACGCAGCTCGTTGAAAGCATGTGGAATGTGTATAAATAGTATAAAAGTGCCTATATTGCCCGTATAAATGAACAGGCAGCGAGGGCCCTTTTACACGTTATGTGGAATCAAAAAAAAACGCAAAACGAACGTATTTTCAACAAACGACGCGAAGCTCTCGTAGATGAGCTTGTTTCCAAGGGTATTCAGGACGAGCGGGTTCTTAAAGCATTTGCAGAAGTACCACGTCATAAATTTATTGATACCGCTCTCAGCCACCGTGCCTATGAAGATTCCGCCCTGCCCATTGAGATGGGGCAGACCATATCACAACCTTTTACAGTGGCGAAACAGACCGAACTGATGGACGTGGAACCCGGCGACAAGGTCCTGGAGATCGGCACCGGATCGGGGTACCAGGCGGCAATCCTCTGTGCCATGGGGGCAAAAGTATACAGCATAGAACGCCATCAGATACTGTACGACCGTTCCCGTGATATCCTGAAACAACTGGGATATCGCGCCGAACTGAAGTGCGGTGACGGCACCGTGGGCTGGTCGGCCTATGCTCCGTATGATGCCATCGTAGTCACCGCCGGTGCCCCGGTAGTCCCGGAAGCTCTTAAAGCACAGCTCGAGATCAACGGTCGCCTGGTGGTACCGGTCGGCGATGAAAGCAAACAGGCCATGTACCGTATCACCCGCCACGGTGATGATGATTTTGAAGAAGAGAGGTTTTCCATCTTCAAGTTCGTCCCGCTCATCGGCAAAGAGGGCTGGAGCAAATAGCCGCCTGCAGGTACCCGATATTTTGACCAAACCCTTCATAAAACGGATATTTACCCGGCGCAACATTCTGTCCCTGATCGGGATCACCCTGTTTATTGCGGCCATATGGGTGCTTCAGAATGAAATTCAACAGTTCAGCTGGGATACATTCACCGATCATGTTCGACTCATTCCCGACCATCAGCTCCTGACGGCTTTTGCAATCACTCCCGTCGCCTATTTCATCCTCACCTTTTACGACAAGCTGGCACTCGTCTATCTGGGAATCCGGCTCCCCTGGCGTAAATACGCCAAAGCTTCCTTCCTCGGTTTCGCATTCAGTCATAATATCACCCCGTCCGTTGTGGTGGGAGGCACCATTCGCTATCGCATCTACTCTTCGCTGGGAGTAAGCGGCTTTAATGTTACACAGCTTGTCGGTTTCTCCGCCATCACGCTTTTTATCGGATTCCTGGCTTTGGGGGGAATCATTTTTGCCGGTACTACCGTCAGCCTTCCCGATTATATTGAATGGCCGCTTCCCAACCTGCAAATTGTCGGATGGATTTTCATCTTTCTTACCATTGTCTACCTGATCCTGAGCCGGACCGTCAGGGCGACCATTGCTTTTCGCGGCAAATTGTTCGCACTTCCAACCCTTCCTGTCGCCGCCGGACAAATCGTCGTATCCGCCCTTGACCTGACCGCATCATCGCTGATCCTCTACCTCCTGCTTCCCCCGATTCCGGAGCTCTCGTATCCGCTGTTTCTTGCCATTTATCTGATCGGCTTCATGGGCGGGATCCTGAGCCAGGTACCCGGCGGACTCGGTATCATTGAAACCATCCTGGTCCTGATGCTGAGCCCCTTTATTGAAGCGAACCAGATTCTGAGTGCCGTTCTGGTTTACCGCCTCTTCTATTTTATTCTTCCACTGTTTACCGCTGCTACGCTGCTCGGTATACATGAGGTGCGCCAGCGGCGCTTCAGGCAAAAACAAGACCAATCGTAAGCGTGCCGCATAAGGTTCTGATGCAGCCGTTTGAATCCCGGACCGGTTCTCAGTGATGCAGCCATTTGTCCCCCCCCCCACAGGTTCTCAGCGCTGCAGCCGTTCGTATTCGGATATACGGCTGTCATCAATGGTCGTGAGGATATTATAAGCTTCCAGACGCCGGTCTACTTCGGCATCCATGAAAACCGCCCGGAACTCTCTGTGCTTGGCGGAAAAAAGCAGATCAAACAGGTACCGTTCACTGGTTCTGCGCTGCGACTGATGTATCAGCTCAAACGCTTCGAGAATATTTTCACGCGACTGTTCAGGATCCTGCGTGAAAAGATCCAGTCCGTGGCGGTGGTAGCGGTAAAGCGCAATACGAAAACCCTCGTAATTGGGATTCAGCAGCTGTCCGACGAGGTCCACCCGGCTGCGGCGGGTACCGGTACTTGACCAGCCCGATCCGGATGTTTGTCCCAGTTCGGCTATACGCTGGGCCGTGCGGAAGTGATCCTCTCCTCCTTTCTCGGAAAACGTATCATAATCGAACCCCATCATCAGGTAGGCATAAAAATCCAGTACCGAAGCAATATCGTGGTATTGATAGGTGTCGAAAAGCAGGTTCTGCCCCCTGCCGAAATCGAAAGTCCAGCTGTTGTCATGGATCACCAAAAGCGGCGTAACCTGCACGGTATTGTAAATCGGACGCTCTATGGATACCACCATCGAGGCGTTGAATGTCCGGTCCTCAACCGAATTGATCACAATCTGCATGTTCATCTGTATCCGCTCGACCTCGTTAAACCGGTCATCGGTCCAGCTGTTGGTTTCCATATACTCCTTGATCAACGGACCCAGTTCATCCAGATAATCGTAGTCGGTAGTACTGATCTGGCTGGTATTGACATCAACCGATACATCAAAGACCTGATTCGCCATCGCTGCCGGGGCAGCTGCAATGACGGCTACAAACAAAATGGCGATAATTTTCTGCATCATCTTTGCTCCTGTTTGTGATTCGGTATGTAAGGAATCCGTTCGGTCATGATGTTATTTAAAGCGTCATCGACAAAATACAGATAAAACGAATGATTTCGGTACCCGTCCATGCCGGTATCACACGAATAACGATCCGGTTAAAAAAATCGCATAAAACATCTTCACCTGCAAACGTCACGGTATTGCGTATTGTGACGATGACTGCTTTGCTCTGCCTGACCGGACTGATTACCTCTTCCCGGGCGCAATGGAGTATGGGAAGCAGAAACATCGCCATGGGTCAGGCATATACCGCACTTCCGGACGATCGCTGGGCGGTTTTCCACAACCCCGCCCTGATTGACCTGGAAAAGCGTACTCTGAGCCTGTTCTCCATACGGTATTACGGTCTCCGGGAAATTGAAGATCACGCCGCGGTAATCACCGGTCCCGCAGAGCTACCGTTTATCGGGGAACGCACCACGTCCGGTGTAGCCGCCGCTGTTCATAGCTACGGTTTCGAGCTGTACAGGGAGACCCAGATCCGAAGCGGATGGTCAGTCCGGCTGCAGGGCCTTCATTTCGGTATCAGCGCGAAATACGTCCACATTCACATCAAAGACTATAGCTCCAGCGGCTCCCTGCTGTTCGATGCCGGGATTGCAGCCGAACTTACGAAAGGGCTGAAGGCCGGCTACCGGATGACCAATCTGTTTCCGTACCGCGACAACCGGGGAGAACAGCCGCTTCATCCCGTTGAATATGCGTTCGGGTTTTCCTGGAAGGCCTTTGCCGGCATCGTCCTTTCTGCAGACATCGTCAAAGACGTGCTGCATCCGTTTTCGCTGCGGTCGGGACTGGAGATCGAATATTTCGACGGGATCTTTATCAGGGGCGGCTGGACAACCAACCCTTTTACCTGGTCGGCAGGCGCCGGTTTCCAATGGTCACGCATCCGGGTCGGTATCGCCGTTCAAAACCATGAAATACTCGGACTGAGTCCCGGCTTCGACTGTTCTTTAACCTTCTGATACCCGGCATCAGCATGTGGCGATCCATCACCTTCATCATCCTCTCACTTTTTATCGCTGGTCTTGCATGGCCGGGCCTCCTGAAGTGCGCCACGCCGCCGTCATCAACCGATTGGATATGGCTTCTCGCTGATCAACTGGATCCTGAAAATTTCGAGGATGAAGCCGATTTTGAAGCGTATTTGGAGGAAATGGCCGCCAGGTTTCCGGTGGATTTGAACCATTCAAGCCGCGAAGAGCTGCTGATCATACCGGATATCTCCGAACATATCGTGAAGGCCATTCTGGATTACCGGGAGAACCGGGAGTTCCGCTCGACCGAAGAGCTGCTGGAAGTGCCCGGCATCGGACCTGCCACGTTTGACGCACTGAAGCCGTGGGTAACGACAAACTACCGACTTTCAGGACCCCGGATGCTGGTTTCCGATCTTGGTGTCCGGCAATATTTCCGGTATCAGCAGTCATTCCCGACCCCTGAAGGTTATCGTGCGCAAGGATCCTCTCCGGCGTATTATCCGGGTCATCCTGCAAGACTCTATCACCGGCAGACGATCACCGCATCCCGGTTTTCGGCGAACCTGACCCAGGTAAAGCTGCCCGGTGAACCGATGACCGGGCCGGCTCTGTTCGACTTCAGCTCGGCCCATGTCGCGCTTGAACAGACCGGACCGGTACAGCGACTGGTTATCGGAGATTATGCACTACGTTACGGGCAGGGTTTAACCCTATGGAGTGCCGCCTCTTTCGGCAAAGGAGGCACACCGCATACGGCCCCGTTCCGGCGTCAGCACGGCATTACACCCTACCGTTCATCCGGACAGATACGCTTCTTCCGGGGGGCGGCATCCGAAATCGCTATTCCCCTTCCCGATTACCTGAATGAACGTGACAGCCGCTTGCTGCTCTCCGGCTTCTACTCCAACCGGGCAAAGTCATCAGTCGAAATCGATGCGGATACCATACGGCCGCCTACTTCCAGCCCCTATCACCGTACGGATAACGAACGCGAAAGGAGGTTCAACACACGGGAGCTGGTGCACGGTGGTAACATCCGGGTGGAATACAGCCGGTTCCGGGTCGGGGTAACCTACTATGACTACCGCCTGAACCGTCCGGTGATTCCCCACCCTCAGTCGTCACCGTTCCGGGGAAGTGACAACAGGGTTTGGGGGAGTGATGTGCAGCTTCGTCTGGATCCGATCCGGATTTTCGGAGAATATGCCGCCAGTCGGCCGGTTCAGGCGGGTTCCGCTTCTGCTGCTTCTGCTGCTTCT
>SLOL01000152.1 GCA_007132495.1 Balneolales bacterium | reverse complement strand
TCCAGGAGATGTATCAATTTGCTGATGAGCGTCCCGAACACCAGCGCCGGCATATCATGGACCACTTTGACATTCCGGATGCCCACGAAATCCGGTTCCAGGTCAACAACTGTGACTCGGGTTATCTGCAAGTCAACTCCTTCAATATTACAGATGAAACACCGGGCATTTCCGACGACCCCTGCCCGTGGTACGGAACCTATTTCGAAGGTATACCCATCACGGTTACGGCGATTCCGCAAAATGACCAGGAATTTCTGGAATGGCGGATCGATGGGGAGATGTCCGGCCAGACCGATTCAACGATAACACTGGATCCAGCCGAAGGATTACGTGTAGAAGCCATTTTTACAGGAGGTACGGGAACGGACCCGGAAGAGACTCCAAACCGGATCCATCTTCACCAAAACTATCCGAACCCTTTTAATGCCTCCACGGTGATTACCTTTGAACTGCCTAAACGCAGTGAGGTAATGCTGGATATTTACGATATTATAGGCAGAAAAGTCACACAACTGGTCAACGGAATAAAAAACGAGGGTATTCACGAAGTAGTTTGGGATGCCGGAGCACAGTCCAGCGGGGTTTACATCGTGCAGTTAAGTGTCAACCCTGGTGTTGGTGCGAGCTCCCGGGTGATCCTGACTGAAAAAATCACCTTACTCAAGTAGTAAGCGGACAAAATATTGATTCGATACCACCTCAAAACCCTGATTGAATGATTCGCAACCTGAAACACCCGTCACAACAGCGCCGTTACCGTCTCACGCTGAATTTCCTGAAAGGACGCATAGGCAAAGATCAGACCATTCTTGACCTCGGATCGGAAAACAATTTCTCAAAGATTTTGAAAAAACAGGGACATAAAGTAGTGAACACGGATTTCGATCTCGATAAAGAACCGGGTAAAATAGCAGAAATGAAAGGAGATGTATGTACCGCTTTCGAAATATTTGAGCATCTTCTCAATCCGCTGAGTGTCATTGAGCAACTTCCGGTAAAGCGGCTGTTTGCATCGGTACCCTTGAGCCTCTGGTTTGCGTCGGCCTACCGCAGCAAATCCGACCCGTGGGACCGCCACTTTCACGAATTTGAAGACTGGCAGTTTGACTGGCTGCTTGATCATGCGGGTTGGAAGATCATACGGCAGGAAAAATGGACCAATCCGACTTTTACTCCGGGCATCAGACCGATTTTCCGACTGTTTACTCCACGGTGGTATATTGTCGAGGCCGTTAGAAAAGAGGAAGTCTGATCATATTTGAACGTCGATGGTTATGCATATTCATCTTCACTTTTTTGACGAATCAAGATGGACTTCAGACGAAAGTATTTACTTTCGCGGGAAAGGATTTTCCAAAGCGTTCAGTCAATCTGGTAGTGCCATTATCCGCAAAATTCGAAATGTGGCATCGATAGATTCGGCTGCCGAACTTAACGAACAACTTAATGGAATGTTCGCCTGGATCAAAAAGGAGCCCCACCGCGTATTGCTTTCCGTGGATCAACACCGCTCTGTTCCTCTTTTCTACGCCACAAAGGGCGATGATGTCTGGATCAGCGATCATACCGAATGGATATACCGGCAATTACCAGAAGCCTCACCCGATGAAGCGCTGGCAGCGGAATATCTCATTCTGGGTTATATCACCGGCGATCAGACCCTTAGCCGTGACATACGGCAAGTGGAAGCGGGAACTATTGTGGAAATTGCAGACGGCTCAAACGGCGGGAGCGAGGGCCCGGCTTCCAGTAATTTCGACACCAAATCCATTTGTTCGCACCGGAATAACAGTTCGGCATGTTCAGGACAAAACGTTCCAGACACAAACCTGGAAGTAAAATCCAAACGTTATTTCCGGTTCCGGCACCGCTACCGCCAAACCGATCGCCGGCAGCTGCTTCATGACTACGATGACATCGTTCTTCAAACGATGCAACGGGTTACAGAATATGCCGCCGGACGTCCCATAGTAGTTCCCCTCAGCGGCGGGCTCGACTCTCGTCTGATCGCATTGACACTCTCCAGGCTGAATTATCCCGAGGTACACTGCTACACCTACGGAAAAAAAAGAAGTAAAGAGGCGTCCATCAGTAAAGCCATAGCTGAAAATCTGAACTTTCACTGGACTCAAATCATTTATACAAAAGAGAAGTGGAGGACATGGTTCCAAAGTCATGACAGGCGACTCTATTATCGTTTGGCATCCGGTCTGGCAGGTATCCCCAATATCCAGGAACTGGGTGCGCTTAAAGAGCTGAAAGAGGGACATCGAGTCCCGGAGCACCCGGTTATTGTCGGCGGTCACCACGGAGGCCCACTTACTTCGGGAAAAGGTGAATTTGACGACTATACCTACCGTGACCATCCGGAAGTAAACGAAGACACCATCCTATCCCATATTCTGTATTATCACTATTACCTGTGGAACTGGTCCTATCATCATGACGCTCTTTTCCCTTTCTTCCGGGAACGCGTTCTGAACAGTCTGGCGCCACTGGAAACTTATCCCGATAGCCCAAGTGCATGTGAATCCTGGAACTATCACGAAAGACAGGCCAAATTCATCATTCATGCCGGCCGGTTGTATGATTTTTTCGGATACGACTGGTGGATGCCCTATTGTGACATGGACTACCTTCGCTTCTGGCTGGAAGTTCCCCTTGAATACCGGCAGGACAAGAGCCTCTATACTGATTATATCGACTCGATTTCCCCATTTGAAGTGCCGGGATATTCACCAACGAAAAAAATTCTTGCAATTCGGAGCAAAATCAGAAACACACCCCTTTTTTCTCCTGCGCAAAAGATTTATCAAAACTATGTGCGCAGAAAACGAATAAAAAACGAATACGAAGAGAACCCCATGGCATGGTACGGTCTTTTAAACAAGACCGATTTCAAAAGCCGGTTCAGCGGAAGGGAGAACATTAACTCATTCCAGTCTCTGGAACTGCTCAGAACGATTTTCGAAAACGGGTTCCTGTCGGTCGACGACATTTTGAACAATCTGGACTCCGGCGATAATAACAAGGTGTAACCGGTAATCATATCAGTGTAATCGAACTCTGTCAAATACGCTGATCATCTCTGACAGAAGAAACAGAACCGCGCTGCTACCTTGTCTAACCGTTGTCAGGAGTAATCGATTCATATAATGTCAACAACTCTTTTCCTGTTTGTTCCCAGTTTAAATGACCTTCAAGGGTTGCACGCTGCCCCATTTGTCCCATTTTTGCAGCAGCTTTTTGATCATGATATATACGTTCAATTTTATTTGCACAATCAGCCGGATTGTCTGCTTCAAATACCTCCCCGCATTGATATCGTGTTACTGTTCTTTTTAACGGTTCACATGAACTGACCAAGACAGGCTTCCCCGCCATCATGGATTGATAGATTTTATGCGGAATTGTGAAATCCGTATGTCCATTTTTTTTATGCGGTATAACATTTACAGATGCCTGGGACATATAGGAATAAAAAGTGTCAAAAGGTTGAAAGCCCTTAAATATGATATTCTGTTCATTACCGTTCCTGATCGCGGATTCCTTAAGGTAGCTCATCACGTCTTCACTTGCAGAACCCACAATGACAAAGTAAATCGATGGATACCTCTTCAAATATTTCATGGCGTTAATAACGGTGTCAACACCCCGATGAGGACCTATATAGCCGGCATAAAGCAACACAAACCCGTCACTGATGTCGTCATAGACATTTAGATTTAATTGCTGCTCTTTAAATTTACAGGACTCTGTATTGCTTATAACCGTAATTTTTTCAGAAGGCAGATCATGATCTGAAATAAGCTTCTGCTTCATCTCATCCACGACAGCAATAACTCTGTCAGATTGTTTGACAGCATATTTTTCATAATTATGCCATCGCTTATAATTGAAAAAAAGATAATTCTTGAGTCGGATAAGTGCGTTTTTTCTCCATGAAAACCAGACGGACAGAGCCTCGGGATAATTTTCATGCAAATCCAGAATCACCGGAATATCATGCCGCTTCCCAACTCTGAGAACTGTTCCGGCTAATGGAAGATCATGAACATGCAAAAGATCGATGCTATGTTGTTTGATGAATTTCTTTAAAATCCGTCCCACAATGGGGTGGTAGAAAAATATGGAGCTGATCACATCCCATATGCCTACAGAAACCTTACTCTCGCCGATAAATACTCTGTGAATCTGAATGCCGTCCCTGACCTCTGCCTTTTTTTCACTGCGCCTTTTATAGCATAGCAAAAAAACCTGATAACCTGCTTCAATCAGAGTTTCCGCTTCTTTCCGGACACGTATGTCATGTGGATAGAAGGAATTAAGGACCATACCTGTTTTTTTTCTTTCCATATTCATTTGAAGGAGTTATCAAACCGTCTGATAAAAAACTGAAGCCTCACGCAGCCAGAAAGATACCACAAACAGAGAGCAATTCAACTGTTGGTGAAAGATACCTGTTCTCGTATCTTTTTAAAATTGTCGGCCAGACATACATACGGAACTTGATTTCAGGATTCCAGTTAAAAAAACTGCAGGGTCACGTCATAGCATGGGAATCATTCTCAAACAGAGTTTTGCCAACACCATCTACTCTTTTGCCGGAGCAGCAATCGGATTCATCAATGTGATCTGGCTCTTCCCTTTTGTACTGGAGGCCGAACAGTTCGGCCTTACCCGGGTCATGATTTCTATTGGAATCATCGGAGCCCAGATCGCCAGCCTCGGCATGGGCAATGTCACCCTTCGCTTCTTTCCGCAGTTCCGCAACCAGAAAAAACAGCATCATGGCTTTCTCTTTCTGGCCGTAACCGTTCCCCTGGCTGGATTCCTGCTGCTCTCCCTTGCGGGGTGGCTGTTCCAGACTCCTGTTATCCAGTTCTACTCGGACGACAGCGCCCTGTTTGGAGACTACTATTCACTGATTTTTCCGCTGCTGTTATATATCCTCTATTACCACATCCTGGAAAGTTACATCCGGTCCCTGTTCGATACCGTGGTCACCACCTTCCTCCAGGACATTCTGTTGCGGCTGTTTCATACAGCGGTCATCCTGATCTATTTTTTCGGTTTCATCACCTTCGGAACTTTCATGTGGCTGTATGTGCTCAGCTACGCCCTTCAGACGCTGTTGCTGTTGATCTATATCGGAGCACAACGCCAGCTTCATCTCATCCCCGATCTGCGTATATATACAAGAGACCGTGTAAGAAGTATGATTGATTATGCCCTTTTTGCCGTACTCGGTAGTGTGGCTGCCATGACCCTGGGCAATATCGACATGCTTATGGTCGGCGGACTCACCACTCTTGCCGATACCGCCGTTTATGCCGTCAGTTTCTATCTTGCTTCCCTGATTAAGATTCCCTCCCGCGGACTGATCAAAATTTCCCAGCCGATCATTGCCGAATCCCATTATAAAAAGGACCTCGACACCATTTCCACGATCTACAAAAAAAGTTCCATCAACCAGCTGCTGGTGGGTGGCGGTCTGTTCCTTTTAATATGGACCAACATCGATCATGTCTACCGGTTTCTACCCGATTCGTATCATGCCGGAATCTATGTGTTCCTGTTTATCGGACTGGGAAAAATGATCGATATGACAGCGGGTTTCAACGCCGCCATCATCCGCACATCAAAATGGTACCGTTTTGATTTGTATGCCACAATACTGCTGGTGGTGTTGACCGTCATCACCAATCTGATCTTTATCCCGGTTTACGGGATTACCGGAGCCGCCATGGCCACCGCCCTCTCCATACTCATCCATAACTCCGTCTGTTTCCTGTACGTCCGGTATCGATTCGGTATCCAGCCTTTTACCATGAAGACCGTAACGGCGCTGTTCCTGCTGGCCGGCACCCTGCTTGTAATAACATTGATACCTGCACTCCCATACTGGATCCTCGATTTTGCCGTTCGCGTAATCCTGGTTTCAGGGATCTTAACAACCGGTATCCTCACGCTCAAACTTTCCGATGACCTGGAACAGTTCATCCGTGATGCATACTCCTATCTCCTCGGTAAACCTGAGTAGCCATGAAGTAAGGATACTATCATGTTCACCCGTGAATATCCCGCCCGGGAATGAAAGCCGGGCGCAACCGAAGGCGGCCAGAAGAACGATGGTCGTCTTAGCCTCTCTATAGTACTGATCGAACGGTGGGTAATCTAATCCAATTCTGTCAACTTATTTGGGAGACCAGTATCTTGGTGCATCAGACAAAAATTTTCGTATACTATAATTATAAAGAGTGCCCCTATCAATTAATCGGGTCGCTCATAAACAGATTTCTCGTTGACCCAAAGCTCAAAAAGTCTGATAACGTTAAATAATCCATTCCTGTCTGACTTATAACTATGCGAAAAAAACAACATTTTTTTATTTGCACAGTCATTTTTTTACTTCTGTCTATTTCAGAACTGAGTGCCCAGGACCGCCTGTCGGGAGAGTTGTTTTCCACCCGATCGGAAGTGATTGCCAAAAACGGAATGGCTGCCACCAATCATCCACTGGCAAGCCAAATTGCTGTGGATATATTGAAACAGGGGGGCAGCGCTGTGGATGCCGCCATTGCAGCTAACGCATTTCTGGGATTCGGTGACCCCGCAATGAATGGTCTCGGCGGGGATTTGTTCGTAATAATATGGAGTGCGCAAGAACAGCAATTATATGGTCTTAATGCAAGCGGTAAATCACCCAAGAACCTGGAGCTGGAGTATTTCAATGAACATGGAATTGACCATATATCTGCATCAAGCCCATTGGCCGTTACCGTGCCCGGCGTAGTTGACGGATGGTTTGAAATGCATAATAAATTCGGAACCCTGGATTTCAATCAATTACTGGAACCGACTGTAGAATATGCCCGTGATGGTATTGCTGTGCATTCCGAGATTGCCGACATCATGGATTATCTGGACAGGGATTTAATCCATTCTTATGGAGTGCCAGACGATTTTTCCTGGAATGATCTCCCCTATTTCAGTGAACTCTACAGGCCCCATGGACATTTCCCGAAGAAAGGAGATCTCTTTGTTAATTATGATCTTGCGAACACACTGGAATTAATAGCAAATCAGGGAAGAGACGCCTTTTACAAGGGGGAAATTGCTGAAATCATCGTTGAACATCTCCGGGAGCTAGGCGGTCACCTGACGCTAGAGGATTTTGCTGATCATTCGTCAAAGTGGGTTGATCCCGTATCAGTGAATTACCGGGGTGTGGATGTGTGGCAATTGCCTCCCGTTACCCAGGGAGTCTCTGTTCTTCAAATGCTGAATATTCTGGAAGGATATGATCTTGCCGAATACGGGTTTGGAAGTCCGGAACATATTCACTACTTCGCAGAAGCAAAAAAGATGGCTTATGCCGACCTCTACGAGTATTATGGTGATCCTGATTTTAGTGATCTGCCGCTTGAAGAATTGATGTCGAAGGAGTATGCAACCGATCGGCGTTCGCAAATCCGTGATGACTGGAGCCAAAGTTATGGTCCGGGACTCGATCCGGAAAATCATACGATTTATCTTACCACAGCTGATAAAGATGGAAATATGGTCTCCCTGATACAGAGTAATTCCTGGCTTTTTGGTTCGTTGATTGTTCCGCCAGGGCTTGGTTTCCCACTGCAAAATCGTGGAACGGGTTTCACATTGACCGAAGGTCATGTTAATACTTACGCTCCCGGGAAACGCCCCTTTCATACCATTATTCCAGCCTTTGTAACCAAAAATGGCGAACCTTACATCAGTTTCGGTCTTACCGGAGGTGGAATGCAGCCCCAGGGTCATGTACAGATCATTCTGAATACGATCGATTTCGGGATGAATCTTCAGGAAGCAAGCGATGCCCCACGAATCCGGCATTCCGGTTCGGGTACAGGAGCCATAGAACTGGAATCAGGTTTCGACTACCGGTCAATACGATCCCTGATGAAAAAGGGACATCAAGTACAGTATGGATTTGAACGTTTCGGCGGATTCCAGGGCATTATGTTTGACGGTACCTTTTATTTCGGGGCATCCGAATCCAGAAAAGACGGACAGGCGGCCGGATATTGACATTGTACCTGTATCCACCTTAAAACCCTTAAAAAATACCCTCTCCCTGGGATGGGGGAGGAATTTGTAATTTAGAGGAGAAACGTTCCCAATTGCATCACAAACTATTTCATGTGTTTATAATTTTAGAACCTGACGTCACATGTAATGCCCATGTTGGTTATAATCATGCTCCTGTGTGGCGGATAGCCGCCATGGGCATTTCATCAAGGAAATCGATGCAGTTTCTTGTATCTTTGGAACCTGATTAATCAGCTTATTCAATAGATCGTTTCCAATCTTTTCATGAGTAACAAGACCTACACCACCCATCACGGCATGACCGACCTGCTGCCCGGCGAAATCGAGCAGTGGCAGGCCCTTGAATCCATCATCCGCGAAACCGCCCGGCGCTACCATTTCCAGGAAATCCGCACACCGGTTCTGGAACAAACCGAACTGATTGCACGGGGAATCGGACAGCTGACCGATATCGTCAGTAAAGAGATGTTTGCTTTTGATCGCGGTGAAGATCGCTATGTGCTGCGTCCGGAAGGTACCGCCCCGGTCGCCCGCGCCTATGTCCAGCACCATCTTGCCCAGCGTGGCGGGACCCAGCGACTCTTCTACATCGGACCTTTTTTTCGTGCCGAACGCCCTCAAAAAGGCCGTCAGCGCCAGTTTCACCAGTTCGGCGCCGAACTCATCGGGGCCTCCGGCGCCATCGCCGACGTCGAGATCATCTCGTTCATGATGGACATTTACAAGCAGGTCGGCATTACCAATACCC
>SLOL01000222.1 GCA_007132495.1 Balneolales bacterium | reverse complement strand
TTGAACTCGAAGTTGCTTGAACTCGAAGTTGCTTGAAGGTGACGATGATTGAACTCGAAGTTGATTGAAGGCCAGGTTGTTCAAGGGCGAAGTGTCTGGCCGGGGAGCGTACTATCTCACACACATTGACTTTTATGATCATCACAATGTGTATCATGATAATCGACATCTGCAATGAAAAACCTGAAAATATCCACCGTTCAGTTTGAACATAAAAGCGGAGACAAATCAGCCAATCTGGCGTCGATTGACCATTTAACGGCCCGGGCCGCTGCAGAGGGCGCCGATGTAGTGGCATTTCATGAATGTTGTGTAAGCGGATATACCGTGGCTCGCTCCCTCTCCCGCGGTGAACTGCTGGATCTGGCTGAACCGGTACCCGGCGGCCCCGCCACCAGTACCCTGGTATCCATTGCAGAGAAACACAATGTAGTGGTGCTGGCGGGACTGTTTGAAAGGGACGATCAGTCGAAGCTCTACAACACCTATCTGTGTGTGGATAAGGACGGAGTGGTGGCGAAGTACCGGAAGCTGCACCCGTTCATCAGTTCTCATCTTTCGGCCGGTGACCGCTATGTGGTTTTTGATCTGCACGGCTGGAAGTGTGGTATCCTTATCTGTTACGATAACAACATCATTGAAAACGTTCGGGCCACAAGTTTGCTGGGAGCTGATATTTTGTTCATGCCGCATGTGACCATGTGCACCCCCTCTTCCCGTCCGGGAGCAGGATTTGTGGATCCCGAACTGTGGAAGAAGCGGGAAGAGGATCCGACATCATTGAGGCTGGAATTCAATGGTATGAAAGGGCGGCAGTGGCTGATGAAATGGCTGCCGGCACGCGCATACGATAATGCGGCGTATGTGGTTTTTGCCAATCCGATCGGTATGGATGACGATCAGCTGAAGAATGGCTGCTCGATGATCATTGACCCTTTCGGGGACATCATTGCCGAATGCTGCAAACTGGATGATGACATCGCCACGGCGACCATTTCCTCCGAAAAGGTGTCCAAAGCCGGAGGGTTCCGGTATAAGCGGGCCCGAAGACCGGAATTATACCGCGATATTATCGGCCGGGACCATCAGACCGAACAGAAAGTTGCCTGGCTCGAAAGTAACGATTGACGCTGTAATCTGATTCCATTCATAATATTCACAGCTAAAAGCGAGGATCATGTCACAGGATACTTCCAACAGCAGAAAAGAACAGAATGCTCCCAAACTTCGGAATATCATCCGGATGGAGGAGCGGAAACGTATTGTTTTGATTGCGCATGACAATCGTAAGCCGGAGCTCCTTGCATGGGCAAAATGGAACAAAAAACTGCTCAGCAAGCATGAACTTTTCGGAACGGGTACAACCGGCGGTATTATCTCAAAGGAGCTGGGATTGGATGTGCATCTGTTTAAAAGTGGTCCGCTTGGCGGCGACCAACAGGTGGGTTCCCGTATTTCCGACGGCGAGATCGATCTGATGATCTTCTTCTGGGATCCGATGTCGGCGCAACCCCACGATGTGGATGTGAAAGCTCTTCTGCGACTGGCTGTAGTCTACAATATTCCGGTCGCCTGTAATCGCTCATCGGCCGACTTCATGATCTCGTCGCCGTTGTTACAAGAGGAGTATGACCGGAAAATTGATGACTATGCTGCGGTTTTGCTTGAGCCGTAAGTTAATTGGAGAGGCAGTCGCATTTTGTTAAAAGTCACTCAGGTCGTCATCATCCAGCGGGATCGCTCTTTTCGCCTCATCAGAAACAGCTGATTTGCTGTTTTGACTGTTGTTCCCGCTTTTCGATTGACCGGTCCGGAGATGTTTGCGATGTCCACTGCCATTGCCGTTGCCGTTGACCTGGTATTCATATTCGCTTCTGTCGGTACTGCCGCCGTATGAGGCATAAACATTGCCATTTTGTTGCGCATAACCGTTTGATGAGGAAGACGGCCGAATGCGGTTACCGGCAGGCCGGTCAACCTGTTCTCCGATCAGGTCAATAAGCTGTCCGACGATATTTTTCAGTTCCTGAGCTTGTGATGAGAGCTCTTCAGAGGAACTTGCCGCTTCTTCAGAACCGGAGGCGTTGCGCTGAACCACCTTGTCCATTTCGGCCATTACACTGTTGAGCTCGGCAATACCGGTGGCCTGCTCCTTGCCGGCAGCCGAAATCTCGGTGATCAACGTGTTTACATTTACAGCACTTTCCTTGATCCGGACGAGATTCTCCGAAACTTCTTTGGAAGCTGCGGCGCCCTCTTCGGAATTTTTCTGGGATTGGGCAATCAGATCGGAAGTATTCCGGGCGGCGTCAGCGCTTCGCTGCGCCAGACTGCGGACTTCTTCGGCCACCACGGCGAATCCCTTGCCGGCCTCACCGGCCCGGGCCGCCTCGACAGCCGCATTAAGTGCAAGCAAGTTGGTCTGGAAAGCGATATCATCAATGGTGTTGATGATTTTTGAGGTTTTCTCGGAAGCGCTCTGGATGTCATTCATGGCTTTGGACATT
Source organism: Balneolales bacterium (assembly GCA_007132495.1). Classification (GTDB taxonomy): domain Bacteria; phylum Bacteroidota; class Rhodothermia; order Balneolales; family Natronogracilivirgulaceae; genus SLOL01. The sequence goes on along the minus strand of SLOL01000222.1, from coordinate 6,482 downwards.
CGCTCCATAGCTTCCACACCACCGGCAACGATGGTGCCGGCCTCATTCATGGCACGTTCGGCCTGTCCCGCGTTTTCGGCGGTCTGTTTGGCCTGGCTGGACATCTCTTCAAGCGATGATGTGGTTTGCTGGAGACCGGCCGCCTGTTCGCTGGCTCCTTCGGAAAGCTCCTGACTTGATCCGGAGAGCTGGGTTGAAGAAGCACTTACCTGTTCAGCGCCGTTCGTCAACACCGTTATCACCTCACGAATCGGATTGACGATGGAACGGGTCAGGAGGTAGGTCAGGATAACGCCGATCACAATGGCAATGGCCATGCCGATCATAATACCTGTTATAGCCTGACGCATGCTACCCTGGATTTGGGTTCCCGCAATAGAACCCTGTTCCGCATTCCAGGACATCATTTGGTCGGTCAGGTCAGTTAACCGGGATGATAATTCAAAGAGTGCCCCGATTTCCTGATTGGCTTCTGTTTTGTAACCCTCCTTGCTCAGCTGAAACACCTCATCCCTGATATTTGCCCAGTTATGGTATGCCTGCTGCGTTTGCTCATACAGGTTGCGATCCTCGGCAAGCATGATGGTGGACTCATAGGCACGCATATCTTCATCGATCCGGCGAATGGTCTGATCCATTCCTGATTCGTAATCACGGGCCGTGTTTTCATCATCGGTTAATATATGCATCTGCAAATAGGTGAATTCCTGGCGGGCCCTGGCATCGATCTCACCGGCCAAAGCGGCACCCGGCAGATTATCATTGCTGATACCTTGTGCGAGTCGGTTAATATGGTTGATTTGATACAGTGAGTATACCCCAAGGAGCAGGGTAATGAGCATAGCGGCACCGAAACCGAGTATGAGTTTCGTGCCTAATTTCTGGTTTTTAAACATGGACTACAGACCTTGTATGACGGGTTAATGATGTACGTTGTTTAATATTAAAAAATCATAATAATATTATCGGCCGGCTTGCAGATTTGTTAAGGCATATTTTTTTTTGATAATTTTTTTGACAAAGCGCTTGATTGTGGACAGGAGGTTCGTTTTCTTCATAAGTGTGGTTATAACACCTAATAAATCTGCTCATGCAAAAAGGAATTGTACCTCGGATACAGCTGCTGGCTCTCTCCGCATCTTTGCTTGTTTCGTCGGCATGTACCCCGGATCAGGATATCTCCATTCGTGATTTCGGGAGTTTGGATGACGGCTCGACAGCTTCCCTGGTCACGTTGAAAAATGATAAGGGGATGGAAGTATCGGTAACCAATTATGGTGGAATCATAACCTCCATCATGGCGCCCGACCGGGATGGGCGGTTTGATAATGTTGTACTGGGTTTCAATAATCTGGATGATTATCTGGAAGGGCACCCCTATTTCGGAGCGATCGTTGGACGTTACGCCAACCGCATCGCCGGAGGGCGGTTTGAGCTTGACGGCGAAGTATATGAACTGGCCACAAATGATGGCGATAATCATCTGCATGGCGGCGAACAGGGGTTTGACAAGGTGCTGTGGGATTATGATGTCATCGATGAGCAGACGGTAACCCTCTCCTACCTCAGCCCGGATGGCGAGGAGGGATATCCCGGCAATCTTGATGTGGAAGTAACTTATTCACTCACCGACGACAATGAGCTCAGAATTGACTATCGGGCCCGAACCGACCGGACGACTCCGGTCAATCTGACCAATCATTCCTACTTCAATCTTACCGGAGATCCGACCGAGGGTATTCTGGATCACTATCTGAGGATCGATGCCGATCATTATACACCGGTGGATGACGGTTTGATACCGACCGGTGAACGGGAGCAGGTGGAAGGTACTCCGTTCGACTTCACCACCATGGAACGTGTGGACGCGCGCATCGGACAGGTTCCGGGAGGATATGATCACAATTGGATACTCAATCGTCCGGACGAAGGACTTCGCCAGGTTGCTGTGCTGCAGGACGAGGAATCGGGGCGTATTATGCGCGTGTTCACCGACAAGCCCGGACTTCAGTTCTACTCCGGCAATTTTCTCGACGGTTCGTTACGGGATCATGAGGGTCGTCCTATCCACCGGCACGCCGCTCTCTGCCTGGAAACGCAGTATTTCCCGGATTCGCCCAATCAGCCGGATTTTCCTTCAACCATACTCACGGAAGATGAGACCTACCGGACCACCACCACCTATCGATTTGATGTAAATTGATATCTGTCGGATCCCAGGATCTTTACAGCGTCAGTGCTGCACCCGTTTTTAAAAGAGTTTACATAAACGATTAATCCCTTAAGCCATGAAGCATTTCAATTGTATATTGTTCGCAGCAGTCATGATGTTTGGCGCAGCTGCGAACGCCCAAAACCAGATCACGATAAGTGCCGACCAGGAACTGAGCAAGATTGATCGTCACATATACGGCCATTTTGCCGAACATCTGGGAACAGGTATTTACGGAGGCGTATGGGTAGGAGAAGACTCCGAAATTCCCAATACCGAAGGATATCGCACCGATGTGCTGGAAGCCCTGCAACGCCTTGAAGTACCCAATATCCGCTGGCCGGGCGGCTGCTTTGCCGATGAATACTACTGGATGGACGGTATCGGCCCCCGTGATGAACGTCCCGCCCGCATCAATACCCACTGGGGTATGGTGATCGAAGATAACAGCTTCGGTACACATGAATTTTTACGTTTGACAGAACTGCTGGATGCCGAACCGGTGGTGGCCATGAACGTGGGCAGCGGCACCCCCCGCGAAATGCAGCAGTGGATCGAATACATGAACTTCGACGGCGACAGCGAGATGGCCAATCTGCGCCGCCGGAACGGCCGGGATGAGCCATGGGGCGTCAAATATGTCGGGGTGGGTAACGAAAGCTGGGGCTGCGGAGGAAATATGCGTCCGGAGTACTACGCCGATCTGTACCGCCGGTTTGCCACCTATATCCGTACCTACAGCGGCAATGAGATCTTTCGCGTGGCCAGTGGTTTTGATACGGCCCGTTACTGGTGGACCGACACGCTAATGGACCGGGCCGGTAATATGATGGAAGGTATTTCACTGCACTATTACACCATAGCCGGTGAAAGCTGGCAATCCAAAGGTTCTTCGGTCGATTTTGAAGAGGATGAATACTTTTCCGGTCTGCAGGCGGCTTTGAGGCTCGATGAGTTTATAGAAGGTCACTCCAACCGGATGGACCGTTATGATCCGGATAAACGGGTGGCCCTGGTGGTTGATGAATGGGGAATCTGGACCGACCCGCTGCCCGGTTCCAATCCCGGATTTCTGCAGCAACAGAACTCTTTGCGTGACGCCCTGATTGCTTCCATATCACTCGATATTCTGAACAAACACAGCGACCGCGTCAGAATGGCCAATATTGCACAGATGGTTAACGTTCTTCAGGCCATGATTCTGACCGACGGCGAGGATATGGTTTTGACTCCGACCTACCATGTTTTCGATATGTACCGGACCCATTTTGACGCCCGGCTGTTGCACACTCATGTTCAGGTAGATGATTATGAGTACAATGGAGAGCGTATTCCGGCTGTGAGTCTGACGGCATCAAAGAGTGACAGCGGTCAACTCAACCTGACACTGACGAACCTCAAAGCCGGTGAAGCACAACAGGTGAATATCGATATTCGTGGACAGGATGTCGGCGGCGTACTACCCGGTAAAATTCTTACGGCCGATGAGGTAAACGCCGTAAATACTTTCGATGATCCGGAACGAGTCACTCTGCAGGAATTTGACGGTTACCAACTGAACCGTAACACACTGACCCTTTCATTACCCGCAAAATCCGTTGTGATGGTGACACTTGAATGATGATTGATTGCATGGCTCTCCATGATTCCGGTGTTATCATATGCCCCAGACCCCTTTCTGCATGTTTCGGGGACAGTAATTGTTTTACTTCTGATTGATTATGACTCAAACAAGGTATGAGAATATTGAGCGGTTTCCGGTAGCCCTTGACGGCATCATTTTCGGTTTTGACCGTGTAAACCTGAAACTGTTGCTTATCAAGAGGGATTTTGAACCTGAAAAAGGAAAATGGTCACTCATGGGCGGGTTTCTCGGACCCAATGAAAGTCTTGACCAGTCGGCCTCCCGTATTGTTAATCAATTGACCGGCCTGCGTAATGTTTATCTGGAACAACTTCACGGATTCGGCGAAATTGACCGGGATCCTGTCGAACGAACCATCTCCATCGCTTACTATTCGCTGATCAATATCCATAAGCACGACAAGGATTTGGTTCAAAAGTACAGTGCAAAATGGTTTCCAATAGATAATCTTCCCGAATTGATCTTCGACCATGATAAAATGGTTAAAGCTGCCAAATCTCGTCTTCAATATAAAGCGGCACGTCAGCCTGTCGGATTTGAACTGCTGCCGGAAAAATTTACGTTGCCTGAACTTCAGCAGTTGTATGAAGCGATATACGAAACTAAACTCGACAAGCGAAATTTCCGCCGCAGAATTTTGACAATGGGCGGCTTGATAAAAACAGACGAAAAGCAGAAGGGGTATTCCAAAAAAGGAGCCTATCTCTACCGTTTTGACAAGAAAGCTTATAAAAAACAGGACTCACTCAATAATGGCACAAACATGTTGTTCAAACCGCCGAATGGGTGATCCACGGCAGCTTCGCAACCTTGAAAAGATGCAAATATCCATGACCGTGCATACACCCGGACATACCGGAATGATGATTTATTGCGGGCATGGTGTTACGTATGTCAATGTAAATCCAAACATTTCGTTGACGCGTTCCACTGAACATGCGACCGCTTGAAACAAAAATTATCGACGGTTGTAAGTTGCGTTATGGGTACTAAAGTGTTTTATTAACACTTATAAGAGTGATTTTAATTTGCCTGCACAACAAAAAAACGGGTTACAATCATGAGTGATTTCGGGGAGAATTATCTGATCGGCCTGGACTTTGGCACGGATTCGGTAAGGGCGGTATTGATCGGAGTGGATGGTACGCTTGTCAGTGATGCGGTTCATCACTATTCCCGATGGGCCGACGGTAAATATTGTGACAGCTCCGATAACCGGTTCCGGCAACATCCGTTGGATTACCTGGAGGGGACAACTGAAACGATAAGGCGGGTATTGGAGAAGGCGGGGAAGGGTGTCCGTGATAAAGTGAGAGCCATATCGGTGGATACCACCGGATCAACGCCGGTCGCCGTGGATAAAAGGGGAGCCCCTCTTGCTCTGACCGATGGGTTTGAAGACAATCCGAATGCCATGTTCATCCTCTGGAAAGACCATACCGCGATAGAAGAAGCTGATGAAATCAACAAACTGGCGGCCGGATGGAAGATCGACTACACGAAATATGTGGGCGGCATTTATTCCTCTGAGTGGTTCTGGGCGAAAATTCTGCATACGCTCCGCAGGGACGAGAACGTAAGAAATGCCGCCTGGTCCTGGGCGGAGCATTGCGACTGGATTCCGTTCGAACTGACCGGCGGACGTGATGTGACGCAAATGAAGCGTAGCCGATGCGCTGCCGGACACAAGGCCATGTGGCATGAGGAGTTTGACGGACTGCCCGACCAGCATTTTTTGAGTGCACTGGATCCGCTTCTGGACGGCATTCGCGACCGGTTGTATCGGGAAACGTTTACAGCTGATCAACCTGCCGGAACACTTTCCAGGCAATGGGCGGAGAAACTGGGCCTCAGTGAACAGGTCGTTGTCGGAGTGGGTGCTTTTGATGCCCATATGGGTGCCGTAGGGGGAGAAATCGAACCGTATCATCTCAGCAAAGTAATGGGAACATCCACCTGTGATATGCTGATCGCCCCCGGCAAGGATATCGAAGGGCGGCTTATCAAAGGCATTTGCGGTCAGGTTGACGGGTCGGTGGTTCCGGGAATGGTGGGACTCGAGGCCGGTCAGTCGGCTTTTGGTGATTCCTACGCCTGGTTTAAAGAGATCCTGCTGTGGCCCCTGAAGAACACACTGCAGAACAGTTCGGTGCTCGATGAAGAGACCCGGAAAAACCTGCTGGAAGAGCTTGAAAAAACACTGATTCCGGATCTTGAAAAAGCCGCTGCCGGACAACCGCCGAAGTCAGGCGACAGCGGATTGATTGCTCTGGACTGGCTGAACGGCCGGCGTACACCCGATGCCGACCAAAAGCTGACCTCGGCTGTGGAAGGGCTGAATCTCGGAACCGACGCTCCGGATATTTATCGCGCTTTGGTTGAGGCGACCTGTTTCGGAGCCCGGGCTATTGTCGATCGCTTTGTCGGGGAGGGCATCCCGATCAAAGGACTCATCGGCATGGGAGGTGTCGCCAAAAAATCCGGATATGTGATGCAGACCCTGACCAATGTACTGAATATGCCGATTCGTATTGTACGATCCGAACAAACGTGTGCTTTGGGAGCCGGCATGTTCGCGGCTACCGCAGCCGGCCTGTTTCCGAAAGTGGAGGATGCCATGAAGGC
>SLOL01000183.1 GCA_007132495.1 Balneolales bacterium | reverse complement strand
TGGCGATAGAGGGAGAGGAGTATGCGGTCTATTTTACCGGCGGAGGTGAAGTTCTGCTTGACGCGGACTCCGGTGAGTACGAAGTGCGATGGCTGCAAATACGAACAGCGCAGTGGAGCGGAGTACAGACCTTTGAATTGCCGACAAGTTTAAAAGCTCCCTCGAACGATCAGTGGGCTGCTTTTCTGAGGCGCCTTTAATATTTTTTTAACGTAAGCTCCCTTCGGTGAGCGTACTAATCTTCGATCTGCTTACAGGAACCTCATAAATACTACATCAGTCCTTATGAATCTTAAAATATCAGAAAAATGAACAAACTGACCTGGGTACTTACTACCCTGTTGCCACTATCCGTTTTCTTTACATGTACTGCATTGATGCAAAACTCCTTTGCCACCGGACTTGAAATGAACGCCACCTCCAAAACGCCTGCGCATGTTGAAGAAACGGCAGCTGATGATGATGGCTCCATCCAGCCCTATCGCAACAACCCCTGGTACTGGCAGTACAAGGGAGAACCGGTGATGCTGCTCGGGGCCAGCGACCGGGATAACCTTTGGCAGTGGACCGGAGAAACGCTGACGGAACACCTGGATCTGATGCAGTCCGTTGGAGGGAATTACGTGCGGAATACCATGAGTGACCGGAATGAGGGCGATACGTTTGCCGCGAAAGAGATTGAAGATGGCCTCTACGATCTGGAACAGTGGAACGAAGCGTATTGGGACAAGCTCCGATTCTTCCTGGAGGAAACGTATAAACGGGACATCATCGTACAGCTAACTCTTTGGGACTGGTTCGATCTCTCCGGCGATGATGTGTACGGCCGTTTTGCCATCCACCCGCTGAATCCGGAAAATAATATCAACTGGGAGCCGGGTACTATTGAGGATGCCTGGGATTATTACGGGGGATCCATCCATCAAAACAACCAGCCGGTACTGGATTATCAACACCGTTACATTGATAAATTAATTTCCATAACCTCTCAATACGGTCACATTATCTATAATCTTGGAAATGAAAGCCAGCTGGACGACCGCTGGGATACACACTGGGCAACGTTTATCAAAGAAACCGCAAAAGAGTATGGCAGAGACATACATGTAACATCGATGTTGTTTGCCCCCGATGCTTCGGTGCGAAGAGTGATGGGCAACCGCGATATCTACACGTTTATTGATGTGTCCCAAAACAACCAGGATGCCCTGGGGCCGGTTGGAAAAAAACACTGGGAAAACCTGGTTTACTGGCGCAGAATGATCGATATGAACGATGAAGGGCCTATGCCGCTCAACAACGAAAAGGTGTACGGAAACGGAGTAGGCACCAATACGGCAGCAGGAACCGAGAAAGAAGCGGTCGAGCGGTTCTGGAGAAATGTGTTCGGAGGAGCGGCATCCACCCGTTTTCACCGGCCGGCTCACCGGGGAGGCGATTTTTACTGGGGCATAGGCCTGTCGGATCGTGCTCAAGAGACCCTGAGAGGCGTTAACATGTTCCTTGAAGCGTTCGATCTTTTCAATGCCGAGCCCTATGAAGCGTGTGAGACCGTCGGAAATTCGGTGGATTCCTATTGCCTGGCAAACATGGGCAAGGAATATGCTGTTTACTTTCCGGGAGGAAGGGCTACGGTTCACCTCGATCCCTGGGTCCATGCCGAAAGAGTTTCGGTAAAATGGCTGGATGTTGCTTCTCTTACATGGAGTGAGGAGGAGGTCATGGAACCGGTGTGGGATGATTATGATGGAACCGACTGGTGGGGCCCGCAGCGTATCATCACACTGGCACCCGATAATCATCGGTCCTATGTAGCGGTGATTAAAGTGCTGGAGTAGAGGGATTATCAAACAACCTGTTTGAAAAAGCAAAAGAATATATGGAAGTTGATCGCCCTGGGAACTGCGGAGTTGGCTGCAAAAGCTGCTGACCATTTGAAAACAAATATGAACGCATGAGAACATATAAGCATATGAGTAAAAATGTAAAAGTAAATCAATCCCGAAGAGTTTTTTTGAAAAATACCGGTCTGCTGACTGCCGGTGTCGGCCTGGCCGGAACATCGGTTTTTTCGGCTTGCGAAAGACAACCGGTCAACAGTATTCCCAGGTGGCGGGGGTTCAACCTGCTGGATTTCTTTAGCCCCGACCCGGAAAACCCGCGCCCGCCCACAGAAGAAGAGTACTTCCAATGGATGAATGACTGGGGTTTTGATTTTGTACGCATCCCGATGGCATATCCCTATTATGTGGAATTTGACCGGAGCAGAAACATACATCCGGATGAGGTTTATAATATCAATGAGCAGGCCGTGGACAGGATCGATGAATTGGTGGCGATGGCGCACAAATACAACATGCATGTCAGCCTGAATCTGCATCGTGCCCCCGGTTACTGCATCAATGCCGGTTTTCATGAGCCCTATAACCTCTGGCAGGATGAGGAAGCCCAACAGGCTTTCAACTTTCACTGGGAGATGTGGGCCGGACGGTATCAAAATGTATCACCGGACAAGATCAGTTTTGATCTGGTGAATGAACCGGCGATGCGCGATGATCCGAACGATCAGCATTCTCCGATCAGCTCAATTCCGGGCGATGTTTACCGGAAAGTGGCAAAAGGTGCGACCGAGGCAATTCGAAGCGTCAATCCGGACCATCTGGTCATTGCCGGCGGGAATGATGTGGGGACTACCGTAGTACCCGAGCTTTTGGATCTGGGTATTGCAAAAAGCAACAGAGGATATTATCCTGCTTTAATATCACATTACAAAGCGCCATGGGCATTTGCGGATATAGACGCTTTGCCCGAACCCCAATGGCCGGGCCAGGTAGGTGACCGTTATTTCAGTCGCGAGATGCTGGAAGAACATTATGCCCCGTGGATTGAAATTGTGAAGCAGGGAATTGGTGTACACTGCGGTGAATTCGGCTGTTACAACCGGACTCCACACGATGTTTTCCTTGCCTGGTTCTCCGATACACTCGACATTTTCACGGAGAACGGAATAGGTTGGGGCCTTTGGGAATTCAGCGGGAGTTTCGGAGTTCTTGATTCAGGCCGGCAGGATGTGGATTACGAAGACTGGTACGGCCACAAACTGGACCGCAAACTGCTTGATCTGCTGATGAAGCACTAAATAGGGTTTTAAAGAATATGGTATTATGTGAGAAAACGGGTGAAAGTTATTAGCAAGTGAAATGAAATGGCCATGACGGCAAACCGTCACACAAGAGCATGATTATATTAGTCATGGACATTACATGTGTCCTTAAATAAAAAAATATAAACAGATGAAAATATAAACAGATGAAATGCACATGACCGGGCATGCGCCCGGACACACAGGCGTATGATTAAATACGGTCATGTCATTACATGTGACATTGTGATACATATAATTTAAACAGATGAAACAAAATGTGAAGAGGAGGTAATAACCATGAAGATAAAGTTGGGTTTTATAACGGCCATTTTGCCGGAACTGAGTTATGAAGAGGTTGCCGATCATGCGGCTGCATGTGGCTATCAGTGTATGGAAGTCTGCTGCTGGCCGGTCGGCAAAGCTGAAAGGAGATATGCCGGTATTACACATATTGATGTGGATACGCTGAATGAATCCCGAAAGAATGAAATTCTCGGGTATACAGAGAAAAAAGGACTGGAGATATCGGCCCTGGCCTATTACCCGAATCCCATGGATCCGGATCCGGAGAAAAGAGAGTTCCATGCCAATCACCTGAAAAAGCTGATCGATGCATCGGTAGACCTTGGCATCAACAAGGTGAATACCTTTGTCGGCCGGGACAAGAACAAATCGGTGGATGAAAATTTTGAGCTGTTCAGGGAAGTATGGAAGCCGCTTATCCAATATGCCGAGTCGAAAAAAGTCAAAATCGGAATTGAGAATTGCCCGATGATTTTCACCGCGGATGAATGGCCCGGCGGAAATAATCTGGCGGCCAGTCCGGTCATATGGCGTCGCATGTTTCGTGAAATTGAGAGCGACTATTTCGGTCTTAATTACGATCCCTCACACCTGCTGTGGATGCAGATGGATTATGTCAAGCCACTCTACGAATTCCGCGATAAGCTCTTTCATGTCCATTTGAAAGACGCCAGAGTCTATCCGGACAAGCTGGACGAGGTCGGTGTTATGGCGGCCCCGCTGGATTTCCATTCGCCAAAGCTTGTGGGCCTCGGTCAAATCGACTGGAGCGCGTTTATATCCGCGCTGCACGATGTGGATTATGAAGGTGCGGCCTGTGTGGAAGTCGAGGACAGGGCTTTCGAAGAGACACTCGAAGACCGCAAGCATTCGCTGGAGCTGTGCAGCCGATATCTTGATCAGTATTGGTAAACCGGAGAGGGTGTCATAATTAACCCATGAATCAATTCGACGTAGTGCCCATTGACAAATGACCATTCCTATGTGAATCCGTTGATGGGCACTATGTCGAAATTTGAACGGTCCCGGAAAAGTGCTATAGCCGGATCCAAAATGTGCCGTAGTTTTATCAATCATAGCCTGAACAAACATGAAAAATTTATGGGCATTTTCCATACTGATATGTATGATCGGCCTGCACGGCTGTGCCTCAACCGATTCTGCAACCAATGACGGAACAAACGGGAATGAAGAAGTAACCAGTGACTCATCGGGATACCGGGAACTGGCCGACTATCTTCGCCGGGTTCCGGGAGTCAGAGTGACCGGATCGGGGGATAACATCAGGGTGAGTATTCGCGGAACGTCTTCTCTAACTTCTGAAACACGCCCGCTGTATGTGGTCGACGGTCAGATCAGAGGTAACAGCTATTATGAAGTCAGCCGTTCAATTGATATGAGCGAGGTTGAGAATGTTCGCGTTTTAACGGGCAGCGAAGCGGCAGCCTATGGGGTGCGCGGAGCGAACGGAATTATTGAAATAGAACTGAAAAGATAGACCCCCGGCCATCACAACTACCTTTTACACAGGAGAATGATTAAATACGGTCATGGCATAGTACTTCGTGATCTTCGATTCGCTTACGCGTTTCACTGAGCATCTGATGATATAGATCAAAACATTTAAACAGATGAATCGAAATATCTAAACACATGATATCAAAAATTACAGGACTCCGGTTACAGTACCGCTTTTTGCCATTTATAGCAGATCCCTCTCCCATCCGGCCCGCTCTTTTTGTACTTCTCCTTTCGGTGTTTTTTATCGCCGCCACGGGATGTCAGACGACACGTGATGTTTCCGAATTCATAGACATTGACGACACGTCACCCTGGTACTGGCAGTATAAGGGTGAGACCGTGGTACTGCTGGGTGGAAGCTGGCAGGACAATCTGTTCAATCATCCTCATGAACTGGAAGATCATCTGGATGTGCTCGCTGCGGCCGGCGGCAACTACCTGCGAAACACCATGAGCCACCGCAATGAGGGCAATGTCTTTCCCTATGAACGAAATGAGGACGGACTGTTCGACCTCGACCGGTTCAACGACGAATACTGGGATCGGTTCGAGCGATTTCTCGAACTTACCTACGAGCGCGACATGATCGTGCAGATCGAGATATGGGATCCATGGGACAAGTACGAAGATCACCAGTCCTATGGCGGATGGTCGCACTATCCCTTTAACCCGGATAACAATATCAATTATACCGCCGGTGAATCCGGCCTGCCTGCCGAGGTCGATTATCCGCCCACCGGCACTCCCACCGACCATCCTTTCTTCCGCACCGTGTCGGCGTTGAATAACAACGAGCTTGTTTTAGGCTACCAGCAGGCGTACATGGATAAACTGCTTTCCATCGCTTTCCGGTATCCGAATATCCTCTACTGTATGCACAACGAAACCGGCGAAGAAGTGGAATTTGGCGATTATTGGGCCGATTATGTCCGGCAACGAGCCGATGAAGCGGGAATCCCCATTCACATTACCGACATGCGACGCAACGAAGATGTCCGGAGCGATGATCATACGTATATCTTCGACAACCCGCAGCGGTATACTTTTGTGGACATATCCCAGAACAACGCCTGGCCCGGTCTGGGACAGGGCCACTACGACAACATCTTGTGGGTACGGGACCGGATTTCTGAACATCCTCGTCCGGTTAACAATAACAAAAATTACGGAGCGGTCCGGCACGGGGAAGAGGAGTCGGTCGCCCGTATGGGACGCATGATCTTCGCCGGTTCGTCAGGAGCCCGCTTCCACCGGCCTCACCCGCTGGAAGACCCGTCCGCCATGTATGAAAAAAGTGAATGGGGATTGGGGCTGAGTCCGCGGGCACAACAGATCATCCGCTCGCTGCGCATGGCAACGGACGAACTGGATATTACCCGCACCGAACCCCGGAATGACCTGCTCTCCGACCGTTCCGAGAACGAAGCCTATCTTCTGGCCGAACCGGGACGGCAGTACGCCGCCTACTTTCCCGACGGCGGATCGGTAACCCTGGACATGTCGCAGGCAGAAGGACAATGGAGACAGCGGTGGATCAATCTGGATGAGGCGGAATGGCAGCCGTACCGGCGGTTACGGGCGGATGACGAGGTAAGGCTTGATGCACCGGATGAGGGACACTGGATCACCGTGTTGTCTCCGATGGAAGTCGATGCAACGCGCGAAGCCCGGCGCATCCAGCCATGGGAAGAGGATCGGCGATACTGGCAGTATAACGGTGAGCCCATCCTGCTGCTGGGCGGAAGTGATCAGGACAACCTGTTCAACCACCCCAATATCGGTCCGGACGGACTTGAGGCGCATCTGGATCTGCTTGCTTCGGCCGGCGGCAATTACGTGCGCAACACCATGTCCAGCCGGGACCGCATCGACCCCGACAGCGACCTGTATAACGACATCAACCGTTACCCCTTTTACTACGATGAGGAAACCGGATTGTATGATCTGTCGCAGTGGGACGAAACCTACTGGCAGCAGTTCCGTGATTTCCTGCAGATGACGGCCGAGCGGGATATCATCGTGCAGATCGAAATCTGGGACCGCTGGGATTATGGCGAGGTCTGGGGAGGTGCCTATGAGGCCGAGGCATGGTCAGCTCATGCATTCAATCCAAGGCATAACATCAATTACACCGCTGAGGAAACCATACTGGACGAAGAAGATTGGGGCCTTGAAGATCATCCGAGAGATTATCGCATTTTCCGGACTGTCCCCGAACTGGACGATGACCCAACGGTATTGGCCTACCAGGAAGCGTTGGTGGATAATATTCTCTCAATCTCATTAGAATACGATCATGTGCTCTACTGCATCAGTAATGAAAGTACGGCCAGCGAGGAGTGGAGCCGCTACTGGGCGAAATTTCTGCACGACAGGGCGGCACGGGATGGAGTAAACATCGAGGTGACCGAGATGTGGGACGAACACGACCTGAACGATCCGATGCACCTGCGGACCTTCGATCACCCCGATCTGTACTACTATGTGGATACCTCACAGAATAACCTGCGTGACGGCCAGACTCATTGGGACAATATGCAGGCTGCCCGGCGCATGGTGGCCGAACCGCCCCGGCCGATGAACAACAACAAGATCTATGGCGGTGAGGCACTCGGAGGCGGTATCACTGAGGGCACCCACAAATTCTGGCGGAATATTATGGGAGGAGTGGCTTCTTCGCGGTTCCACCGTCCCGGTCCGCGGTACGGCTATTTCAGCCTCGGACTCAGCGAACTGGCTCAGACCCAGATCCGGAGTGCCCGGATGTTCGAAGTAGCATTTGACATATTCGGTGCCGAACCGGATGTGGACAGCCGTCTGCTTGGCAACCGCGACGAAAATGAAGCCTATCTTGCATACACCGAGCATGAGCAGTACGCCGTCTATTTCCCGGACGGTGGTTCGGTAACCCTTGATTTGAGTGATGTATCAGCCGGATTATCAATGCAATGGCTCGACATTTCGAACTCCCGATGGATAGACGAAACTACGGTTCAGGGTGGCAGTACCGTTGAGCTTGCTGCACCGGCGGAAGGTCAGTGGGTTGTTGTTCTGCTGGCTGACGAAGATCAAAGCTCCTGAGAGTAATAGTCAAGGTCCTGGAATAATACCACCCCTATAAATTTATAATCAGGAAAGGAGCCTCTTATGAACTCATCCGGAAAATCGAAGAAATCGACAGGCAGTTTTTCACGAAGGGATTTTTTTCAGAGTAGTATTCTGGGGAGTGCATGTTTGATGACATCTCCGTTTTCGATGGCCGGAACGAGTCAGGTTTCGATGGCCGGCAGAAGCCGGCACGATACCGGAAACCCGGCTCTTTCTGCTCCAAAGGGGCTGGATGAAACCTACACACCGCTCATTGATCTGACCCCTGCCCGCTGGATCTGGTACCCGTCCGAAAGAACCCTGCAGAACTCGGTTTTTTTGTTCCGGGGAACGGTGATGCTGGATGAGCTCCCTCAATCTGCCGTTGGCTGGATATTCGCCGACAGCCGCTATCGACTCCGCGTTAACGGTCAGTATGTACAGTTTGGTCCGGCACCTTCTGACCCGCGTCGCCCGGAAGCCGATCCTCTGGACATTACCCGCTGCCTGAAAGCCGGTGAGAATACCATAGCGGTCGAGGTGCTGTACTTCGGAATCGGAGAAGGGACATGGCCCACGGGTAAACCGGGGTTCATTATGAATTTGAACATGGATTATGGAACCCGGCAAAGTCGCCTGGTGACCGATCGCTCCTGGCGGGTTTGCCTGGGGGACAGCTGGCCGCCCGGTCAATACAAACGGTGGTATCTGAGAGCATTTCAGGAGGAATTTGATGCCCGTCGGTATCCGTACGGATGGGACCGGAACGGTTTTGAAGAAACCGACGGATGGATGGCTGCCATGGAGATAAATCTTCCGGCCGACAAGCCGCCCATCGCTTCACCCTATGAGGAATACCAGCAGGAAATCCGGGCCAATCCCGACGATTGTGACATCCGGGAGCGTTCCATCCCGCACATGAAGGAGCAGGAAGTGATCGGGGCAAAACCGGCCGACCGCTTCGG
>SLOL01000203.1 GCA_007132495.1 Balneolales bacterium | reverse complement strand
TACACCTTCCGGACCATGCCTGAAACGGCGGAACGCCCCATTCGGTTTCTGGCCGGTGGTGATGTGCGAGGCGGAAGCCCTCCATCCGAGGATTTTATCCGGATTACCCGGATGGCGGCCGAATACGATCCGGATTTCATGGTGATGGGCGGAGATTTGGCCTATGCCGACGGATCACCCTATCGTGTGGAGCGCTGGTATGAGTTTTTTGATGTGCTTAAAGAATCATTCCTGGGTGAGGAGAACCGCATTGTGCCGGTGATCATAGCGATCGGCAATCACGAACTGCTTCGGTCCAGCCGGCTGGAAGCCGACATGCCGCTCGATTATTTCCGGCAGGAATACGGAATGGATATCGGAGATGCTCCCTATTTCGATGCCCTGTTTGCCTTTCCGGGCATTCCACATTACGGGGTGCTGGACTTCGGCGACTACATGAGCTGGATTGTTCTCGATAGTGATCACGCCAATGATGTGGTGGGTGAGCAGACCGAATGGCTCGATCGGGTGATCACCGAGCGCCGTGATCGTCCGCACATCTTTCCGATTTATCATGTACCGGCCTGGCCTTCGGTAAGAGATTCCCGCGGAAGCACCAATGTGCGGATCCGGGAACACTGGGTGCCGCTGTTCGAAGCCAACAACGTACGGGTAGCTTTTGAAAACCACGACCACTCCTACAAGCGCACCTGGCCGATTCGCGATGGCAGGATATCTCCCGAAGACGGAATCGTCTATATCGGCGACGGCGCATGGGGGGTATCGCCCCGGACCATCGCCTCCCGGGGCGACGAATCGGTATTCGACAAGTGGTATCTGAAGAGGGCCTCGGCACAGCTCAATGTGATCATCGGCACGGTGCAGGGGACTCACCAGCATTTTTTAATGGTCAACGACCGGGGAGAAGTCATCGACGAGTATCCCGGGTCCATGAGACCGGAAGAATTTCCGGACTCCAGGGCTCCCACTATCGATGAACTTGTCGAAGCCCCGGAATTTGCCCGGTCGGTGGTCGAGCGGGATTCCCTGGCACTGGTGGCTCTATATCATGAGACCGATGGGGATAACTGGCACAACAACACCGGCTGGCTGGAAGGACCGGTTACCACCTGGTACGGTCGAATTCGAATTAGTGACGGCCGCGTTGAACGGTTTATCATGGATGGAAACAACATGTCCGGCACTCTGCCGGACGAAATGGCCGACATGGACCGTCTTGAGCGCTTGACGATGGCCGGTAATGATATCCGGGGAGAACTGCCCGGATGGATTTTTGATTTGCCGGAGCTGGAGCGGGTGGACCTCTCCGGGAACCGGCTCACCGGCGAGCTTCCGGACCTGGATCGCTATCCACAGCATTTGGAGCGGCTTGTTCTGTCCGGAAATCTGCTCACCGGCACACTGCCCGCAGCCCTTGGAGACCTGCAATATCTGGAGCGCCTGGAGTTGTCCGGCAATGATCTGGAAGGTGAACTATTGTTGCCGTTCGAAAACATGAAGCTGCTGGAGCGGGTCGATCTGTCCGGAAATCGTTTCTCCGGACCCGTTCCGGGAGGACTGGGAGCCCTGGATCATCGCCTGCAGCGTGTGGATCTGTCGGACAACGAGCTGTCCGGAACAATTCCATCCGAACTTGGGGATGCCCGGTTTCTTGAAGAGCTGGACCTTTCGGATAACCGAATCACCGGGGAAGTCCCGGAAAGCCTGCAAAATCTTCCCTATCTGCAGCAGGTGGAGCTTTAATCGGATTGAGACGGCATGGCTCTGTGCGGTAGAGCATGCGCTCAATGCCGGAATGCAGTCACAATGCCGGAATGCAGCTGAGTTAAAAAAAAGTAAAGAGGTGATCCGGGCGGATCACCTCTTCGGGTTTGGATTGATGAACAATATACAGGGATCAATGCTTGATTTTCATAGTAGCGTTAATTGCGTTCCCGGTTTTCCCAGGGCTCGGCCTGATGCGAACGATCGATGTCCATATGGGGTGTTTTGGGGTATTCATCGATGATTTGACCGTCTTCGTTAATCATCAGATAATGCTGGTGTGGCCCATGTATCGTACCAAGTATAAAATGTCGTTCCGAAGAGGCGCGCTTCAGGTACCAGGGGTTTTCATCATGATAAGTCCAGTGCTCGGGATCATCGCTGCCGCCGATCGGACGGGTTCCCACTCCCCAGGCGCCATCGCCGATATAGACGATACCGTTGGGATCAAACCGGTCACCCAGCATCGGGAAAGTCCGTTTATAGGCATGGTCGTGGTTCTCAAAAACAACCCGGACACCGGCCTCTTCAAACAGGGGCACCCAGTTTTCCCGGACGCGTGTCGAGCCCCCTCCACTTTCACGGCGTACTGACGGCCAGGCCGGTGCATGGTAGTTTGGAAAAATATGAGGTACATTTTTTCGGGAGGACAAAGCCCGGGCCAGCCATTCGGTCTGTTCGCCCTCGATCGGATTGGAATGATCGGTATCAAGCAACAGGATGCTCATGTAATCGCCGAAATCCAGCACCCCATATCCCGGTAGTCCCGGAAACGCGAACAAATCGTAATAGTAGGGGGCGATCTGCCGGCGGGATTCGTCATCCTGTGTATATTCGGGTACATCCTGACGCATCTCGTGATCATCATTACCATACCGGCCGCCGAGTACTTCATGATTGCCGATAGCCGCCAGTACAGGAATCACCCGCCCGTCATCGGTGATAAGGGTCTCCATCATGACTTCCATATATTCGTGCCAGCGGTCCAGCCGGTCCTCCCGTCCGTCGGCATAGGCCAAATCACCACCCCATACAATAAAATCGGGTTTATACGAGGCGGCCTGGAGATTTGTGCGTTCCATCATTTCCCTGGAATGACGCACATCCCCGCCGGCGGCAAACCGGATCGGACGCCAGGCATCCTCCGGCATCGTCCGGAAATAACGTTGCGCCGAATCTCCGGCAAAACGGAACCGGTAGCGGGTATCCGGATCCAGACCTGTGATCTCAAACCGGTTGATAATCCGGTCGGAATACGGAAACGGCAGGACTTCTCCCACCTGATAAAACCAGCGCTCGGTTCCCGCTTTTTTATATTCAATGACCGCTTGCCCGCCATGATTATCGGTGTGACGGTCGATGGTCATGGTGGTGGTCGGATCCTGCTGCCAGGTAAGCATCAGGCCGAGCGACTCGGTTGTGGGTTCATCGATCCGGCTCTCATGGGCATGCAGAACTTGCACGAGCGGACCAACGAAAAGCAAAAGCACGGCGATGGCCGTATATTTGGAGTGTAGCATAGTGTAACTTCTTGTGTTGGTTTTGGTTAATAAGTATCATGAGATATCATGGATGGAAGTTGAGCCGACCCTGTACTTCGGTTTCGGCTGTTCCTCTTGTTTAAGAAGATTAAACCCGGAAATTCCCTTACAGCAAATCATGAAAAAACATAAAAATAGACGTAATTATGACTGTATGAAAATGAAAAAAGGTTCCCTCAGACTGATAAGCTTCACCATTTTGTTAGCAACGATGTTTTGGATGGCCTGTTCCGTTCAGGGACGGGGAGTGTTGGAAAAGGATCCCCCCGGCGGGACGGTATCCGGAATAGATACCGGGATAGACAGTGAGGCAGAATGCACGGTTTACCGCGTAATGGATGCTAAAAATCGTGACCAAAACGCAAAAATGCGCATTATCGGCTATGTGTTCGGTGCCCGGGAGCCGGATATCGAACACATAGCAGCCGGCAAGCTGACCCACATAAACTATGCATTCGCCAATGTAATCGACAACGAGCTGGTATTGCAGGAAAGCGACCGGGATATGCTGAAGCGATTAAATGAGCTCAAGTCGATCAATCCGGATTTGAAGATCCTGGTGTCGGCCGGGGGGTGGACCTGGTCAGGGAACTTTTCGGATGCCGCGCTTACCGAGACATCCAGAGCGCAGTTTGCACGAAGTGCCGCCGAAATGGTTCGGGAGTACGGGCTGGACGGTATTGATATTGACTGGGAGTATCCCGGACAGCCGGGCGCCGGCAATATCTATCGCCCTGAAGACAAGCAGAATTTCACCAAACTGTTACGGGCCGTTCGCGAAGAGCTGGACCGAATGAGTGACGATGAAGGGCATGAAGGTACCGATCGGTATAAACTCACGATTGCCACCGGGGCCAACCAGACATATCTGGACAACACCGAAATGCACAGAGCCCACGAGTATCTGGACTTTATCAACATTATGACTTACGATTATTACGGGATCTGGAGTGAGACAACCGGTCATCATGCCAATTTGTTTCCTTCGGCTGCCGATCCCTCAACCACGCCCGGGTCGTCTGCACGATCCGTAGAGCTGCACATTGAAGCCGGTATTCCGTCCGAAAAACTGGTGCTGGGGGTTCCGTTTTATGCCAGGGGGTGGACCGGGGTTGATCCGGAAAACAACGGACTCTACCAGCCATTCGAGGACGAATCACCTAATGCGTCATTTTCCGAGTTGCAGCAGGATTATGTCAACCGGAACGGTTTTGTCCGCCACTGGGACGAGGAAGCTTTAGCCCCGTATCTGTGGAATGAAGAAGAACGCGTCTTCTATTCCTACGAGGACGAAACGTCCCTGCATTACAAAGCAGATTACATTCTTGAGCAAGGACTTTCCGGGGTTATGTTCTGGGAATACAGCCATGATCCGGATTACAAACTGCTGGGACTGTTGCACCGGCGACTGATCAAACGTATGGACAAGTGAGCAAGTGTATAGACAAGCAATCAAGCGCATTGAGTACAGACAAACAATCAAGTGAATTGGCCTGAAAAAGGGCATTTCCCCGAGCAAGCGAATGGACTTGATCAAACGTATGAAAAGTGACAAAAAAAATGGCAGGTGCTGTCAGGGGTAAGTGGAAGTGAAGCGTCTTGATGTTGATGTCAACACTATCTCAGTTATGTATCCAAAATATCCAAAACCCAATTGTTTATGCTTCTGCCATTTTCTCCGACCCGATGGTTCTCTGCGGTATTGCTCTCACTGTTTCTCTTCTCCTGCGGAAATGAGGAGGAACAGATCCCCCATAACATCATATACCTGATCGGCGATGGAATGAGCTATGCGCAGGTTACGGCGGCCGAATACGAATTTGGTTCACTTAACATGACTTCCACACCCTACTCGGGTTCCATCTTCACCCATTCGGCCGATGCCCGGGTCACCGACTCGGCGGCCAGTGGTACGGCACTGTCCAGTGGTTATAAAACCAATAATGGCATGCTGGCCATGCTGCCGGACGGTACGCCGCTTCAGACGATCGCCCATTACGCCTCGGAGATTGGAAAAAGCACGGCATTGATGGCGACATGCCGCATTACCCATGCCACTCCGGCGTCGTTTGCTGTCCACCATGAAGCCCGCGGGGATGAATTCATAATCGCCGAGAAATTTGTCGATTCAGGCATTGACATGCTGCTCGGCGCCGGCTGGCGCTACTTCCTGCCCGAAGCAGAGGGCGGCGAACGGCCCGACGATCGCAACCTAATCGCCGAAATGGAAGAAATGGGCTATCTGTATATCGACGATGAAAACGAACTGCACCAGATGGAAGGTCAGGACCAGGTGATCGCTTTCCTTGAAGCCAATAACCTGCAGCGCTATCCGCAAAGAGGCGATCAGGTAAACCGGCTTACACAAGCAGCGCTCGATCAGCTTTCCCGGAATCCCGAAGGGTTCTTCATGATGATCGAAGGCGCGATGATCGACTGGGGCGGACATGCCAACGATCCGGAATACATGCTCAATGAGATGAAAGATTTTGACAATGTGATCGGCGATGTCCTGGAGTTTGCAGAAGCGGACGGAAACACGTTGGTGGTCATCACCGCCGACCATGAAACCGGCGGACTGACCCTGACTTCCGGAAGCGAAGGTAGTTTCGAATACAGCTGGTCGACCGGAGGGCATTCAGGAGTACAGGTACCGGTCTACAGTTACGGTCCGTCAGCCGATTTATTCAGTGGTACCTACGACAACACCGAGGTGGCCCGTAAGATGTTCGGGCTCTGGGGAAAATCCCCTCATCGTGCTGACAACCGGTAATTGCTTAAGAAAGTCGTATAGCTCAATTGGTTGAATACCCCATAGGACTTGAATTATGGCACCCGGATAGATATACGGGTGCCGGTTTATGTGATAAAAGTCTCCTGAGCCTACCTTATATATCCCTGATAATGGAGGCTTTTATCACTTTTTTGCCATCCATCCAGACAATGATAGTGTAATTCTATTGGTATAAGCACTTTTGAAACTGAATGATGTAAACGATGCCGCACCCGGATCGTTAGAAGAGTATATCTACACCAATATTCCCGTCAGGTACAACTTTTAATCAATATTTTCTCGGCTGATCATATCGGACTGCTGTGGGGATTGCTTTTTTCTTATTTTCAACATAGAGGAAATAGGTATTACAGTACAGTCGGGTGTACTCACGACGTAACCCCGGCATTACTCCGTGGACACGCGTCAAAGTGCCGTTTCTTTTAAAATTTACCGGAGCACCGAAGGCACAGCAAAAGGGTCTTCCCGGAGCTGTTGGAAAACCTGGACTTACCCCGAACCGGAGGCCATTGTCATGAATTTATTCCGTACATTGTTTCACCATCATCGGTCACCTGATAGCCACTCGACACCTGATAACCCTCTGAATCCGAGCCAAATGAGAAATAATCGCAACCGTTATCAGATCATATTTTTCTTCGCTTGTCTGGTGATTCCGTTATCCGGCTGTGATACCGTGGATGCGGATAAAGATGAGGTATCCGGATCGATGCGGGAACTCACCGCCACCGAAAGAGTGGTGGTAGATGGTGCCAATGATTTCACCTTTGACATCCTCCAAAAGCTGGCGGAAGGCACCCCCGACGAAAGCTTTTTTGCCTCTCCGCTGAGTATCTCGATGGCGTTCGGCATGGCACTCAACGGTGCCGACGGTGATACCTATATACAGATGCGGGATTTTTTCGGTCACGATGCCCTCACCAACGAAGAGATCAATGAAGCCTTCCGGGATCTGATCGGCCTGCTGGCCGGACTTGATCCGCAGGTACGGATGGAGATCGCCAATTCGGTCTGGTACCGCGAGGGCTTTGCCGTGCTGGAAGAGTTTCTGCAGACCAACGCCGAATATTTCGATGCCGAAGTTGCCGAACTGGACTTCAGTGATCCGGCCGCACCCGATATCATCAACGCCTGGATCGAGGACAAAACCAACGGGCTCATCGAAGAAATGATTGAAGAAATCGGCCGGGACGTGGTCATGTATTTGATCAATGCCATCTATTTCAAAGCCGACTGGGCCGTGCAGTTTGATCCCGACGACACCCGGGATGCCCCGTTCACTACCGGAACCGGAGAAAAAACCGAAGTACCCATGATGCGGGTCCGCGACGGGTTCGGCTATTACCAGAACGACGACCGGCAGGTGGTGGATCTGCCTTACGGCAACGGTGATTTTTCCTTCACCGCGTTCCTGCCAGCCGATTCCGAAAACCTGAGTGACTTTGCCGGCTCGCTGACCCGTCCGGCCTTTGAGACCGTCGTTTCGCAACTTGAAACCGACACGGTGACCGTCTACATGCCACGTTTTGAAATCGATTACGACTACGAGGAAATTAAAGATGATCTGATCGACATGGGACTCACTTTGCCGTTCGGAGTAGACGGTCCTCCCGATTTCAGACGGATCCATCCATATGAGCCGCTGGTCATTTCCGATGTCATGCACCGGGCGGTGATCAAGGTGGATGAGGAAGGCAGCGAGGCGGCCGCCGTAACCGTTATTGAATTTGTGCTAACCAGTGCCGGTCCGCAACAAACGATCATCCGCCTGGACCGCCCGTTCCTCTTTTTCATCCGTGAACGCTCCAGCAACACGATCCTCTTCATGGGTAAATACGCCGGATAAAACAATGTTATGTATCTTCGTTTATAACAGGCTTCCATAGATTAATAATATCAACTGCCATGATTTGGTTTAACCGGGCACCCGTTTGGGTATTACTGACGCTCGTCACGCTGACAGGGGGTTGTTCCTTATTCGAAGGCGAGAGTTTCACCAACCTGACTGATGCCAACCTGTTTACATCCAAGCCGATCGACTTTTCCGTGTTGTCTCAGGACACCTCTGAACTGGCTGGTTCGTGGGAGTGGCTTCAATCAACGTACTATTACACGATCACGGGCAGGCCTTTCGTCCAAAAACCGGAGGATGTTGACCATATGAAGCGACTCGTTTTTACCCCGGATGACAGCGTCAAAGTATACCGTGGCGAAGAACTATGGAGGAAAAGGTGCCGGCAAGATTATCTGGATAACTCCCAGTGGGGAACGATACAGGGGTTTCTCGTGATCAGTCGGGCCCACATGGACGGACCGGAATCCATTTATTTTCGTGCAGACTAAGCCAATGAAATTTTGGAACTTTCTGAAATGCCAAATAAATGGAATCTCATACCGGTAATTTTGGTTGCGATCCAATTTCTGATGGTCGATGACGCAACAGCCCAGGCGCGTCAGACAGATCTACCCTGGCATCTTACTGAACAGGGTGGGCGGATCGCAGCGCTTGGCCATTCAACTGCGGCATTGGACAACCAGCCTTATTTTAATCCGAACCCGGCAATACCGGTAGAATACGGTCACATATACTTTTCAAGTCCGGTTTTTTCCACCACCGTTGTCTCCGGTAATCCTGCTGTTTTCTCAGGTAATCACATTGATGCTTCCCGGTACAGTCCGTATATGGCCATCGGGTGGGATCGCATATCTGTTTCCGCTGCCTTAAGGCATACGAACCATTCTGACCTCGAAAATTGGATGCTGAGAACCCATATCGCTTATCGTTTGTCAGATTTTTATCTGGGAGTCGGACTCCAGTTTTCTTCTGCAGGTGCGGATTCCAATCCACAGTGCTCCAAACTATACAAACATGAATTATTTTCTGGATGGCATGCGTTCCTTTTGGAACCGGCTTACGGAGTAATGAAGTTTTCCGCACATCGGACATC
>SLOL01000097.1 GCA_007132495.1 Balneolales bacterium | reverse complement strand
GTACCGCAAGATGACAACATCAGGACAGCCGAAACAGCAATGGCACCCACCAACAGAACACATGATTTCAGCATAGGGCTTACGATTGGGAACAGGGTTTCATCCAATATGAGAAATATTGATACTAATGAAAACACAGAGAAACTCAATAAAAATGAACTTTTCCGACTTCCAATCGTCGAGACAGAATACAGAGTTCTGTCATCTGTTTTCTGTTTTCTGAATTCTGAATTGAATGTACCAAGATCTTATAATGCTTTTATCTAAAATTACTTCTCGCTATACACCAATTTCTTTCCCATGTATCATTTTCTCTGTTTTACTAATCGGTCTGTGCCGGCCGGCAGTGCCGCTCGCCGGTGTGGATGCAGCCACCGTTAAAGCCCAAAATTCCATAAATGAGACCGTCGATACCATCGACATCTACCTGGATTGTCAGACAAGGGGCTGTTACACTGAATACATCCGGAATGAAGTGAGATATGTCAATTATGTCCGTGATCAGGAAGATGCCGATATCCACCTTCGAATTAATCGTGAAACTGCCGGTAGTGGAAGGGAATATACGCTTAACTACTTCGGACAGGGCATATTTGCCGGCCGTGAAAATCAAATTCGGTTTTTCAGTTCCGATAACGACACCGATGATGAACGGCGACAAAAGCTGGTTCGCTATCTTCAATTAGGATTGGTCCCCTATCTGCAGGATACCGAACTGGTCGACCGGATACATCTAAACGTGGATCCATTGGACGAAGATCCGGAGGCAGATAACCAGTTTACAACCGACGGATGGAATTTCTGGGTGTTTGAGATCGGCGGCAGAACCTCCTTCCGGGGCAGTCAAACCCGTGAGAGTTTCAGTCTGGACAGTGAGTTTTCAGCCGACCGCATTACCCATGACTGGAAGATCCGCATGGAGATTGAAGGAGAATACGAATATAACTGGTTCGAGCTTTCTGACGGACGCACAACTACCACTGAGGTGCGTGATCAAAGCTTTGAGGGGCTATTTGCCCGGGCCGTATCGCCGCACTGGTCCATCGGATTGTATACCGAGGCGGAATCCTCTACCTACGACAACTACGATATGCGACTGGCGGCCAGTCCGGCTGTTGAGTACAACTTCTTCGACTATGAGGAATACGGCGAACGGGAGCTCCGCCTCATGTATCGCATGACCCCCAGTTATACGCGATACATTGAAGAAACCATCTACCAGCAAACGGCCGAAACGCTTTTCAATCATCAGCTTTCACTGGATATAGACTTCAACCGGCGCTGGGGACGCGTTCGCGGTTCGGTGTCCACTTCCCATTATCTGCATGATTTTGACATGAACAGGCTGGAGTTCTTCACGCGCCTTGATCTGCGGCTGTATCGCGGGCTGTCACTGAACCTCATTGGCTCCTACGATTTCATAAGTGATCAGCTTGCCATACCGGCCGAAGGTGCCACCGACGAAGAAGTGCTGCTCGATATTCGACAACAGGCCACCGATTTCTCTTACTTCGGACGGATCGGACTCAGTTATACCTTTGGCTCCATTTATAACAACATTGTGAATCCGCGGTTTTAACAACACAAAGTAACCGGGTCGGCAATTCCGTACATTCCGTTCTGTCTGCTTCATTCCGTCTGTTTCCATTTGTATCTGATTTGCAGTCCGGTTGCTGCTTATCAAACGTAACAGCTCATTTCAGCAACATCATTTTTTTCGTTTCCTCCCGGATTCTACCACTGTTTTCGCGGGCCGTTAATCGAACAATGTACACTCCCCCTGCCAAACCGGTCCCGTCAAATCGTGTTTCATATTCACCGGATGTCCTGGTGTCCTTAATGAGGTATATGGCCACATGATAAGATTCAGACCACCCGACAGACCGGACTTCAATCCCGGTCCTGAATCAATTTTATCATCTCCGAGTGCAGAACAGGAGCGGTTTCGGGTCCGAGTGAGTTAATTTCCCCATAAGGCGGACTTTCGTATCCGTACGTATGCGGCGGCTTTTCATCCCACTGACTTTTCGGGATGATGTAACCGATCATGTCGTTGGACAGCCCGGAAATAAACCTGAATTCACCGGTCATCTCCGATCGTAGCGGGGGAATTTCCTGCGGTGGAATATTATAATCCTGCCCTTCGGGAGCTTCTATGCCTCCGTCAGCGATCTCGGGGTAAAGCTCTCCCGGATGGTGCAGAAAATCGGCCGGACCCAGCTGCCAAAACGCCACCTCGGACCGGAACCGCATCCACCCGGTCATTCCGCGATCGAACAATCCGAAGAAGGCTCCAAGCCGATAGAGCCGGTTATCAAGGGGCAGCATCACCGTACGAGCCCGAAGGGTGATGCCGGCCCGGTCTACTTCCGTCACATCATCCGACTGCAGCGCCCCGATGGCCATCCGGGCCAGTTTCACCCCCTGCGCCCGCACCTTGTCAAATGAGGGTTCCAGATAGACCGTGTCGCGAAACGGGTCACGTATTTCAACCGAAGGATGGGTGGTCATAAGTCCGCCGATGTTGCCGGCGGCGAAAATGGCGGTTCCACCGAGTCCCTCCGCAACCAGCGAATCGCCATGCCAAATGCCGTTTTCGATGCCGTCACGCAGGTAGTGCGGAAAATCGGAGGTGATCATCAGATTGTCGTTCCAGATAGTCTCCGGGTGGTTGTCCCAGGAAACGAGCGTGCCCAGCGTACTGTCCCGTTCGGCGTCCAGAACCTGCATCATTCGCAGATCACCGTTGACGACGATGGGCTTGCGCGTATCGCCGATCATGTGGCCGGCACCGTCGCGATCGACGGCAAACCGAAACCGGGCCGGACGCAGACGCTCTGTCGCCTGCCGGATCGCCTCCACCGACGCAAACTTGACCTGCTCCAGATAGACCGGATCGACACCGGAGGTAAACCGGCCGGGTCCCCACAATCCCAGCAGATCGGGGGCCGAGTGGGTATGGGTACTGGATATGATGGCATAGTCGATGCCGGACTCTTCGGGGAGTCGCTTGCGCACATCAATGATATGGTCGGCGAAAAAACCGATCGCGTCAAGAACCACCCACGCCAGGCGGGTCCGGCCGTCATCAAGCACCATGGCCCGCGCCCACAGGTCGTCGTTGACCCCCCGGGCCGGCTTTCGATTGTGGAACCCGGCCATCCAGACCGCGTCAAAATCCCCACTGCCGGTCACATCCTCGTACGTATCTCCCTGATCGGGTTCATAGCGGTAATTACCGCTTGCATCAACCCACGTATCGGTGATCTCCGGCGTGATGGATACAGCCGAAAAGCCGGCCTCGACGACAACATCGTCCTGTGCCGTACGGTTAATATCAACGCGGTACTCCGGATGCCGGTCCCGCATGTTGTACATACCATACGCTGCGACCATGACGATCACCAGCAACAACAAAATCCCTCCATAAATCAGAATTTTTCGCATGTTCTTTCTTTTATATGAACTTCATTCCCATTGTCATAAAACACCGTTTCGGTCGTATATTCCCTGCTGTGCAACATCACCATTTATTCCGAATAAATCACACCCTAAATCATCCCGGAGATCATAACCTTCATTGAAAGATCGCAGAACAGATAGCATCACTCTGGACAGGGAAAGCAACGAACATTCCCAACGTTTCAGGCGCAGCCTCAATCAGGTACACTGGTCACACACCC
The DNA here is from genome assembly GCA_007132495.1 of Balneolales bacterium. GTDB lineage: Bacteria > Bacteroidota > Rhodothermia > Balneolales > Natronogracilivirgulaceae > SLOL01. Next base: position 5,456 of record SLOL01000097.1, on the reverse strand, counting down.
TGATGCAGCTGTTCTGGACCGCCGGACCCGTTACCGGACTCGGGCTTGTCGGTGGTTACTACATCGGATTCGGAAGATTCCCTTCCGCGGAATTACTGATCTATTTCATCAGCTTTACGGCTTTGTCAGGGCTTATCGGTCTGATTGCCAAGATCGTATACGACACCACACTCGGCTACCTGAAGAAGCAGGGAGAACGCGACATCCTGGAGGTTACCGACAAGCTGGGCGACCTGATCCTGGCCACCCGCGACATGATCGTCCAGGGTTACGAAGGGGATGCCCGCAAGCGGGAGGCCGCTCTGCAGCTGCTGCGCAGGATTGATCTCTCTCCTTACGGGGTGTCCATCGCCTTTGCCGACCTGACAGACAACCGGGAGATCGGCGAGATCATGGGCCGGATTTATGCATACCGGCGAACGGGACTGTACTCCAGAGCCCGCGAACTGTACGCCGACCATCGCCTGCAAATCGATGAAATTGTCCGGGAACTCGCACAAAGTACTCCTGAAGCCGCCCGCGAGCTGCGCCAATGGTTCACCGGTAGTACTTTTGGTACTTCAAAATTCGGTGTACCGCGGGAACCGTACTTCCTTCAGCGGGTGATGTCATCCATTGAAAACAACAACCCGTATTTGATGACCTTCCGGGATGTCGAAGAGATCATCATCCTCGCATTTGAGCTGATCAGCGGCCGGGAAATCCCGATACTGACTTTTCAATACACCGGACGCTGGAAATTTGCCCGGGCACTGGACGAACTGGAAGCCAAACGGAGTCAATACCGCGTGTATCAGGCCCGCGGAGGTAACCGGATGCGCGCCCTGGCCGCCTATCTGATTGAAACCGGATACGCAACAACCGAGGAGCTTCCCGATGGAGTGTCCATCCACCAGCTGATTGATAGTGTGACCCGTACCATTGACGCTTTGGCGGATGACATCAACAAAGTGGTTTCCAATCCCGCATATCCCGAAAAAGAGCTTCGACGGCTTGTCGGGCACATGAAAACCAGCATTGAATTATACGGTATGGCCCACAAGGCGTACAGGGAGACCGGGAAACGGTACAAACAACTTGTCGAGGCGTCCGAAAAATGGGAGAAAATCACTTCCGAGGCGTATGGAAGTCCGGGAAGTTTACGGCTGGGATCGGGCCGGCGGGGCATCCGTATCCAGGAAAAAACCATCTCTCTGGATGAGGAGGCCCGCCTTGAAGTATGCCGACACCTCGCCTGGTATTTTGAGAGGCTTGATGTTCACAAAACCGGATTCGTCTTCACCACACCCGTTGACGCCCGGGACGATCCTGACCAACATTCCTTTGAGAATGCCGATGGAGCCATGGCGGCGCGCCGTCTGGCTATTGAAATCGCACTTGCCCTGGAGGCCCATATCAAACTCTCCAAGCCGGAAATCCAGCGCAACATAAACGCCACACGTGCCATCTATCTGGGTGAATTGTCGCCGGACATGAACGCCGCTCAAAAAGCCGAAGTCGGGCAGCGCATGGCCAAAGAGGCCGATGACCGCCTGGAAAATGCCGCCGAACAACTTGCAGAAACGCTCGTTCGATTGTATCATGTAGATCTTACCGAGGAGGCCAAAGAGTTTTTGCACTATACCTATGGTGCACGAACAGAGGTACTGGAACAGATCGAATCGCAAGACCGGATTACTGATAACCCGGCCGGCAACCTCAAAGACCGGGCCCCTCTGGTGGATCCGCCCAAAAAGTATTGGACAACAACCCTGGTTAATGCAAGAAAAAAGCTCTCGAAAACTTCAAAGCAATCATGACTGTCACATCACCAGTGATGGTCATTGCAGCCACGCAACCATTCAAGCATTGCAGCCACACAAATATTTCAATCATAATTTTAATTGCCCGTTAGGAAACATCCATGGCGAACATTTTCGCCACACATACTCATCATTAAACACATGGATGTTCCATCTGTCCTTATGAATCATAAACATTTAAAAACATGAAAAAGCTGAAACTTGGAAACACCGATATTGAAGTAACCCCCATCGCCTTCGGAGCCTGGGCCATCGGCGGCTGGATGTGGGGAGGAGCCGACGAAAAGGAAGCTGTTGAAGCTGTCAAAACGGCTTTTGATCTGGGAATAACCACCATCGACACCGCTCCGGTATACGGATTCGGTAAGAGTGAAGAGTTGGTCGGGCAGGCATTGGCCGGTGTGCCGCGGGACCGCTATCAACTGCTGACCAAATTCGGGATGAACTGGGAATCCGAAGACGGTGAATATCATTTTGACACGCAGGACAACCAGGGAAATCCGGTCAAAATGCATAAATGGGCATCGGCGGAAAAGGTTAAAAAGGAGTGCGAGGACAGCCTCCGGCGCCTCAAGACGGATTACATAGATCTCTATCAGATTCACTGGCCGGATAGCACCACACCGGTATCGGAGACCATGCAGGCGCTGTCCGACTTGAAAAAGGAGGGCAAAATCCGGGCTGCCGGCGTATGCAACTATCCGGTCGAACTGGTGGAAGAGGCGCTGAAACATATTTTACTGGCCTCAAATCAGGTCCCCTACAGTCTGATCCATCGCGACATTGAGAAAGATGTTATTCCGCAGGCCATTGAAAAGGGCATGCACGTCCTGCCCTACAGTCCCCTGCAGCGCGGACTCCTTACCGGAAAAATCAAGCCCGGCCACACGTTCACCGGCCATGATACGCGTGAGGGCAGTAAATACTACTCCGATGAAAACATCCGGAAAGCGAACCAGATGCTGGACCAGGTACGTCCTATCGCCGAAAAATACGGCGCGACACTGGCGCAGGTCGTCATCAACTGGACCACCCGTCAGGATGGCATGGGAAGCGTTCTTGTCGGGGGCCGGAATCCGGATCAGGTCAGAGACAATGCCGGGGCGCTGGATTTTGAATTGACCCGGGAAGAGGTGGCACAAATCCGACAGGCCGGAGAGGCGTTTTTCCCATTGGATTAATAGCCGGCTCCAACCATTTTAAAAGAGGGCACAACCGCAATACGTTTGGTTCATCCATTCTGACCGATTTCCGTGGCTGGGCCCATATAATGGAGCAAATTCTGCTCGATTACGGGGCTTAATTCTGCTCGATTACGGGGCTTAATTCTGCTCGATTACGGGGCTTAATTCTGCTCGCCCAATTCCGACAGCACCTGATTCAGTCCGTCCAGATTTCGAATCAGAACCTCACGGACATCCTCGCCCTCGGTGTGACCGATAATGCCGATATTCCCGGAATAACCGGACTCGAGCAGCGTTGCGATCATCTGTTGTTCGTAATCCCCTTTTCCGATGTCCAGAATATGGGCACCCTCTTTTTCCATACCGTTGAGGTTGACCGTCTCCAGATAGGGCATCATAACATCGAGTGCTTCATCAAAACGGTCGATCTGATTGTGTCCGTGATGAAAATTGAACACGATGCCGATGTCGTCAAGTCCCGTCTCCCTGATCACCCGGACCTGGTTTTCCGGAACACCAAGCCAGCCGCCATGATTGTAGAGGGCTACGGTGCTTCCGGATTGTTGCGCCCGCCGGTACACCTGAAGGATCATATCCGAGACAGCCTCCACTTTCTGTGCGTCATCGAGGTCGTCATAAAAATTTTCATGCATGCCGATCCAGATGCTGGTGGATACCCCCGCCTCCTCAATGGCATCAAAAATCATGTCATGCTCGGGTAACAGCCCGTCCGAGGCCCGCTCATCAATCCACAGCCAGGCCGATGTCAATTCAATATCATGTTCCTGCAGCGCCCGGATTTCCCCGGGAAACTGAGGCAGATGTTCATCACGCCAGTCGTAGGCCATTTTGGTAAATCCCAGCTCATTGAGCATTTCAGCCCGCTCCCGTGGAGTGCGGTTTTGGTTGTCATAGGGGATGATGCACCAGGCAACCAGGTTGTCCATGGCGAAAAGGTGATCACCTTCAGATGGCTTCCCCCCCTGTTGTGAACAAGCAGCCATCCACCAAAAAACCGCCAGCAATAACGTAGTAAATACCTTTCTTTTCATAAGCTGCTAATCAGGGTTCAGATTACAGAAAACAGAATTCTGTGTTCTGATTACTGGTTCAACAGATCGTGAGCGGCCAGTACAAGGAACATGAAATTGCCGGACCCTCCTCCCATGACATACTCGGACTGCTGCCACAGGTAGGGGAACTCTTTCAGTTCGGGGAAGTCGGGCTGGATCAACGCCGTGCCGACGATCACACCGCCGGGAATAAAGCTGTAATCCATCCGGTTGGTTCCGTAGGCTGCCTCTTTGGAGCGGGCTCCCACGCCGGATGCATAGGATTGCGCATTTGATCCCGGCTGAGTTCCCAATACAAAGTTAATCACATTCAGCATATACTGCTTACCGAATACCTCGGGAAATGCTTTGTGCAGAAAGTATTGCTGCACACCCTGACTCTGCAGCGTCCATCCGCGTCCCCATAACTGCATATCAAATGACAACCCGTACGGTGTGTCCTGCATGGAAGCTTCGATATCGGCATAATAGGCAGCAGCGGCCTCCCTCATCGCAGCAGTCAGTTGTGGATCATTGATCTCATGCACACCACGGGCGACCATCCACCCGACCTGGCGGAAATTGTCGGTGATGAAGTCCCGGTTAGCGAGCACATAATCACGATATTCATCTTCTCCGGTTGCACGGAAAAGCTCCACGGCAGCGTGAATCTTGTTGCGGCGGACCCAGTCGTTGACCTCACGATCCACGTTCCAGAGTTCCACGGCGGCGGTCAGTGCCTTGTCCGCCATCTCATCATTGTAATCCCGCATGGCATTCACACTGGAGGCAATACGTGCGATGGTCTGGAATTCGCGGCCCGGATTGTCTTCGGTGAACACCCAGCGGTCGTCCGGCTGACCGGAGTGCGTGGCTGTGCGCTCCTGGAGATCCAGTTCGGGATCATAAATCAGGTTGTCGGTCTGACCCGACATATCGCCGCCCATCACATACTGGGTCAGTGTGGGAACGATTATTCCCCGGTACAAACGTCCGAGACTTTCATATCCACCCACTACCGTCAGTAATCCGTGTTCAATCTGCTGCAGGATGTCGGGCTGACCGTCGGGCTCCCGGATTTCCACCAGATTCAAATCCTGGTCAATCAATGTGTTGTCGCGCGTGACATTGAACTCATCGTATGCGGCGCTGAGGATGAAAACCTCCCCGATTTGTGACTCAACACGCAGATCATCATCACCGGCGTCGTGCCATCCGCCCCGGTTCAGACCCGGTACATGTTCCATCGGCTCATAATCGGTCATGGTCGAGGAACCCTGGATGTATCCGTCAAAATGGTCGAAATCGACCTGGGCCATCAACGCGTCATCCAAATGACAGGCATCGTGCCAGAGGCGATACTTCTCCTTCACGCGCATATGGCACATCTGGGCCGGCAGAAAGTAATCCAGCACCGG
>SLOL01000010.1 GCA_007132495.1 Balneolales bacterium | reverse complement strand
TGGATCAGCTGATGCTGGCTGAATTTGATTATGTGGAGGCCATGGATGGAGAGGATGCGCTTGAAAAGTTCAATAATGATGTGCAAATCATATTCCTTGACTGGAATATGCCCAAAATGACTGGCGTTGAATTTTCCCAGGCTATCAGGAAGCTGGAGAATACCAGGCACATACCCATTATCATGATCACGGCGGAAAAGTCAATGGGGAAAGTCGATACGGCATTGAATGAAGGCGGAGCCAATGCTTATGTGACCAAGCCGTTTACCGCTGATCAGGTGTTTAAGGTGCTGAGCCGGTTTATCGACAAGGACGGGAACATGATCAATGAAAACGAGGAAGGCGAAAGTAAAAGCTTTTTCAAGAATATGTTAAAATTAAAAAAGGAATAAATACGATGCTGCCAACAAGGTTAGATGACATCAGTGAAATTCCGGCGCCCATCGTGGATTCGGTGAAAACATGTGTATTGAATACCTTTGAATCTATCAGCGGGGTCAAGCCCGAGTTTGTGAATGAGGGCAACGGCGAGGAACCGTTAAACGGTATTATCGGAAATATTGCCGTGTTCAATACCGACCATACTTTGTCCATGATGATCGCCATCCCTAAAGAGACTGCACTTGCGCTTTCAGAGGTGTTCTGTGGCATGGAACTGCCGTTCGAAAGCGATGATATGGGGGATCTTGTTGGTGAAATATCCAATATTCTGGCCGGAGATGTTGCGGCAAGTATCGAGAATGTCGGCTTTGTCGGCCAATCTTCCCTTCCGACCGCCACCCGCGGCAGTGACCTGACCCTTTTTCTGCCCAATAAACCCCCGACGGCTCGTCTGAAGTTTTCCGGTACGGGAGGGGAGTTTTGGGTGAATCTGGCTTTGAGTGAGTCCCGAAGACATTCATGATTGAAAAATACAAGGAATATGAGTTCTGAGTTCAAAAAAAAGGCGGAAGACCTGGCCGGAATCATGAAGATTATGGCGGATGTATGGCCGGGTGATCGGGAGGATATCATGGTGGCCGGTGCCAGACTGGAAGATACGATGGAAGGGTTTGAACATAACTCGGGACAGATCGCGAATCTTATATCACTGGCCTGGAAAGGGCTCATTCATCTCTATGAAAAAGATGACTACTTTCAGAGTGTCAAGTCGGCTACCCTGCAGGGCATCAACACGCTCAGAGAATATGCTGTCAGAGATGGGGATATCCCGGTTGAACTTTTTGAAAAAGCATGTGACGACCTTGAGAAGTCGATGAGCGGTGATAGTGAAACGGTTGAATCGATGTCGGATCTGGTGAAAGAATCCGGAGATTCCGCACAACTGTCTCTGGACGATCTCGCTTCACTGATCATGGAGATCGACAGTACGGAAGATCTGGCACAGCATCATGACAGACTTGAAAAGGTCCTCGTAACCTGCATGGATAAGGCGGATGATTGCGATAAGTCGTTGCTGGAGGAGGCGCAGAATATTCTGAATGCCGGCCGGAGCGGAAGCGAAGATCCGGAAGAACGGATCTCATGGGATGAGGTTTTAAAGGCCATTTCCGAGAGAGTGGAAAAGATCTTCATGAGACAGGATGGACCGGAGCAAGGAGCAGATTCCGATACCGGTCAGGAGGAATCCGACGGTAAGCAGCATGAGGTGGCGGATGCATCAGCAACCTCAACACAGGGAGCGGGCTATGAAGAGCAGGATTTTCATATTCCGGAAGACGCCGACCAGGAGTTGATAAATGAGTACATCACGGAATGTGTCGAGCAGATTGAAACCGCCGAAAGTGCACTTCTGGAACTGGAAACCTCCCCTGATGACAAAGAGCTCATCAATCAGATTTTCCGTTCTTTTCATACGATCAAAGGAACGTCGGCTTTTATGGGGCTCACACCCATATCGGAGTTCGCGCATTCGGTGGAAACATTGCTGGATATGGTGAGGGATGGTGTGATCTCTTTCGATTCGGCCTGTGCGGACATCACGCTTGATGCCATTGATATCCTGAAAAAGTTGATGGAGGGGGTGGAAAGCACTGGTAACGGAGAACGGCTGAAATTGCCCGGGGACTTCGGAAGACTTATGAATGTACTGCTGAAAGTTTCCGATTTTGGCATTTCACCAGAAAACGCATTGAAAGAGAGTCCGGATGGTGAATCATCGGTGGATAAAGGCGAACAGGATGAGGGAGAGCTTCGGGAGGAAGCATTGAAAGATTCCCGGGCCGCTCCCGAAAACATCCCTGAAGAAAAACCGGAAGTGGAGCCGCAAGTCGTATCGGATACCCCGGACCCCGGTGAATCCACACCGCTGTCATCACAAACACAAAGCAGGGAACCGGTCTCCGGGAACGGCAGTCCCGCGTCAAAAGCCGAGACCGAATCCACGGTTCGTGTGAATGTGAATCGCCTGGACCGGCTGATTGATATGGTGGGCGAACTGGTCATAGCGCACTCCGTCGTAGCGCAGGACCGGACCATCAACAGCGAACCGGAACTGAACCGCAAAATGTCTCACAGCACCAAGATTTTGCGTGAGCTGCAGGACACCAGCCTGACATTGCGGATGGTACCCCTGAAAGCCACATTCAACAAAATGAACCGCCTGGTTCGGGATCTTGGTAAAAAAGGGGCCAAAACCGTGCGACTGGAAACCACTGGTGAGGACACCGAAATCGATCGTAATATGGTGGACATTATCAACGAACCGCTGGTACATCTGCTCAGAAATGCGATTGATCATGGTATAGAGGATCAGGAATCCCGGGAAAAGTCGGGAAAACCGGGAATTGCAACCATCTCTTTGCGGGCTTTTCAGGCCGGTGGTAAAGTGGTCATTGAAATTGAAGATGACGGCCGGGGTATGGATCGCACAAAAATTCTGGATAAGGCGATCTCAAAAGGACTCATCGATAAAAATAAAAAGCTGACGGATGGCGAGGTTTATAAACTAATCTTCCTGCCGGGTTTCTCCACCGCTGATAAAGTGACCGATCTCTCGGGTCGTGGTGTGGGGATGGATGTGGTCAGGCGCTCCATCGAAAACCTGCATGGGAAAGTGGATGTAACCTCAGAGCCGGGAAAAGGCACCAAAATATCACTGGAACTGCCCTTTACACTGGCTATTACGGACGGAATGCTTATCGGTATCGGGAATCAGCGCTTTATCGTACCGACGATCAATATTGATATGACATTTCGTGCCGAAGAACAGGATCTGTTTACCGTGATGAGCACGGGAGAGCATGTGATGTTCCGGGGACAATCCATCCCGGTTATCCGTCTGCATAAGATGTTCGGCATTGAAAACGGGGTGGAGAATATCCTGGATGGAACGCTCCTGGTAATTAACAACAACAAAAAGAAGTATGCCTTATTGGTGGACGAAGTAATCGGACAGCAGCAGTTGGTCGGGAAGTCGATCGATATGCCGGTTAAAATGAAAAATATTTCCGGTGGTGCAATCCTGGGGGATGGCCGGGTCGGCCTGATCCTCGATACCGTTACTTTGTTGAACTGATGATGGCGGCAGTTTTAAAATTGAGGTATGTATATGAAAGAAACCATGGATGATCAAACGGCAGCCGGGATCAGCCAGAAGCTGGAAGGCGGAAAATTTTTAACATTTTTTCTCGGCAAGGAGGAATATGCAATTGAAATTCTCAAAGTCCAGGAAATTATCGGGTTGATGCCGATAACACCGGTACCCAGCATGCCGCCATATATTCGCGGCGTTTTGAATCTTCGGGGAAAAATAATCCCGGTTATGGACCTGCGCACACGGTTTGGTTTCAAAGCGATCGATGACACCGAAGAAACCTGTATCATTGTGGTGCAGGAGGGGCAGTTCCGGATGGGAGTTGTGGTCGACAAGGTATCGGAAGTGGTGGATATCGACGGTTCACAGATTGAGGAGGTTCCGTCGTTCGGGTCAAAATCCACCGATGAGTATCTGGCCGGAATCGGAAAGCTTGAGGAATCGGTTAAACTGCTGCTGGATGCAACGAAGGTTTTGTTTGAGATGCATGAGCAAATAAAGGAAATTCAGTCAGAAAAATCGGAAGGGTGAGTTTGCCACGTGAATCTTCTATCATCCAGAACCGGGGACCTGTCAAGTCTGGAACTGAAAAGTTCAGACTTCAATATGGTCCGGAAACGGTTGCTTGACTACTGCGGAATCGATATCAGTGACGGCAAAGAAGCCCTCGTTAAAGCACGTATTCTCAAGCGTATTCGCAGGCTTGGGGTCAGAAATTTCGAAGACTATTTCGATTACATTGAAATGGACAAGTCCGGCGCCGAGTTTCTGGCGCTGGTGGATGTCCTGACCACCAACAAGACCAGCTTTTTTCGGGAAAGTACACACTTCGATTTCATAAGATCGGAGATTATCCCCGAGATCCGGAACCGGAATGTGACATGGTGGTCGGCAGGCTGCTCCTCCGGGGAAGAGCCGGTATCATGGGCGATTACTTATCTGGAAGAGAAAAAGGCGGGTACCGGTGGTTCCGTACGGATCCTGGGTACAGATATATCCGGAACGGTATTGCAGAAGGCAAAGCGGGGCTTGTATGCTCAGGAGCTTTTGAACGGCATACCCGGCTTTATTCGGAAGCGGTACTTCAAAAAGAGCAGTGTTGATCCGGATAAATATGAAGTGGCAGAAAAAGTGCGCTCGATGATCCGCTACGGGCGTTTGAATCTCAAGGATTCCTGGCCTATGAGCGGCCCTTTTCACATCATAATGTGCCGGAATGTGATGATTTATTTTAACCGATCTACCCAGGAGAAGCTGATTGATCGATTTTATAACATGCTGGAGCCGGGGGGATACCTCTTTCTGGGTCATTCTGAATCCATATCCGGGAATCACTCCGGCATGACCAATGTAAAGCCGGCTGTTTACAGGAAAAAGTAATCAACATGGCCTTTACATCTGATCGTCTGAAACAAGAGTTATGAGCACATGAAATGCACATGACCGGGCATGCGCCCGGACACACAGGCGTATGATTAAATACGGTCATGTCATTTCACTTCGTGACCTTCGGTTCATGTGACATTGTGATACATATAATTTAAACAGATGAAAACCGTAGTGAATGTCAGTGATATGAAGTTTTCCCGGAACCCTCATGAGGAGCTGGTAACCTATGCGCTGGGCAGCTGTCTCGGTGTGACCATGTACGATCCGGTTGCCATGGTGGGTGGGATGCTTCATGTCATGATGCCGCTGTCAAAAGCAGATCCTGAAAAAGCCCGGGCCAAGCCGGCAATGTATGTGGATACGGGCTTTTCTGCACTTATCAATCAATGTTATGACTATGGTGCGACCAGGGAGAACCTGAGAATTTGTGTGGCGGGTGGAGCCAGCATGAAGCAGTCGGAGAAAGAGGACTACTTTAAAATCGGCCAAAGGAATATCACCATTTTCCGTAAACTGCTTTGGAAGAACGGATTTATTATTTATGCACAGGATGTGGGTGGTACGAAATCACGAACACTGTTACTGCGAATGTCGGATGGCCTGGTAACGGTCAACAAAAAACCCATGGCGAACAGAAATACCGGAGGTGCCGGGTTATCGGTTATCCACAAATAGTGACCGATGACCCGGCAGTCGTTCCAGCCGAAAGGGTAGACCCGAAATGCAACTTGCAAATAGACATAAAATGAAACTCAATATACTTGTCACCGACGACTGCTCCACCGTTCGTTTGTTAATTTCAAAAACAATACGGCTGAGTGATCTTCCCGTAGATCGGATTATTGAAGCGGAAAACGGGGCTGAAGGTCTGAAACAGATGGCAGAAAACCGGGTGGATCTGATCTTGATGGATATCAATATGCCGGAAATGGATGGCGTAACGATGCTGGAGCATATGAGAATGAATCCGGAGTATCGAAAGATACCTGTATTGGTAGTAACTGCGGAATCCAACAAACAGCGAGTGCCGACAACAGATATGGATAATATTGCTTTTTTATCCAAGCCATTTACACCACAGCTTTTACGCGATGCGGTCATAAACATTACCGGTGTTACAAACAGTTGAAAAATTCTTGACCGGCTATTTGCTTACGGAAGTTCTGTTTTCTGAATTATTGGCGATGATAAATTTTGAAAATTATGCGGACGACAACGGGTTTTTCTGATAAAATACGCGAGGTGGCAGTGGAGACATTCGAGATGATGAGCTATATGTTTCCACTTGAGGATTCGGAAGTTTCATCCGAACAGCAGGTGCTTCCGGATGATATGGTGGCATCGGTAGTCCGGTTTGACGGGGCCGCAAAAGGGGGAATGGTGCTCCGTGCAACGCCTGACTTTGTTACTTCGCTGGCCGTCAATATGCTTGGAATTGAAGAGGCCTCGGAAGAACAGAAGGAGGGTGCTCTCTGTGAAATCGTAAATATCATCTGCGGCAATGTAGCACCTCTGTTCAAAAAGGGCGAAGAGATTTGTTACATTCGACCTCCCCGGATCGCCGGACCGGAGGAACGGCCGGATGATCTGTTCCGCAACTTGTGCCATGAATCTGTAATAATACACCTTGACGAGGGCACTGTGGAAATACTTGTCTATTACACCCGGACGGAGGAGGCTGTGTGATTAAGGTATTGATTGTTGATGATTCCGCACTGGTCCGGAAAATCCTGTCTGAAGAACTGAACCGCCATGACGACATCCATGTGGTCGGTACGGCTATGGACCCCTATATAGCACGGGACAAGATTATCGAGCTTAAGCCGGATGTGATTACGTTGGATCTGGAAATGCCACGAATGGATGGCCTTTCTTTTCTGTCGCGGCTCATGAAACATTTTCCGATGCCCGTGGTGGTCGTCAGCTCGCTGGCTCCGAAAAACAGCGAAAATGCCTTGATGGCTCTGCAGCTGGGAGCGGTAGAGGTAATATGCAAACCCGGCTCGGCCTATTCGACACAGAACATTTCGAAACCTCTGGTCGAGGCCGTTCGTGTTGCCTCTTTGGCAAAATTGAATAAAAGCTTCACTGCATCCGGAAAAACGTCGAGTCCGCCCGCTCAAATACGGCTCTATCATACAACCAACAAGGTTATTGCGATCGGAGCATCCACCGGAGGGACGCGTGCGATTGAGGCAATTTTGACCCGGTTACCGGCCGATATGCCGGGTATAGCCATGGTACAGCACATGCCTCCGGTGTTTACCACCGGTTTCGCCGATCGGCTGAATAAACTATGCGCATTGGAAGTGCGGGAGGCCAGGGACCGGGATCCGCTGGAGTCGGGCACGGCGTTGCTGGCCCCCGGCAATCAACATATGCTGGTCGAGAAGCAAGGGGCCAAATATATTGTAAGGCTTCGCCAGGGGCCTCCTGTGCATCATCAAAAGCCAAGTGTTGATGTGATGTTCAATTCTGTTGCCAGGGCCGCCGGAGTAAATGCTGTCGGGGTATTGCTTACCGGTATGGGTTCTGACGGAGCCAAAGGCATGCTGGCCATGAAAGAGAGTGGTGCCCACACCATCGCCCAGGATGAGGAAACTTCTGTGGTGTTCGGAATGCCGAAACAGGCCATTCAGATGGGTGCTGTCAGGGAAATATTACCCATTCAAAATATGCCGGACGGACTGGTTAATGCCGTAACGCGAAAGAGGGAATCCAACGGGTATGACAAACCTGCAGCCCGGTAGAGCAATGAGTATGATGAAAAAAATAGCGTGTGATCGGGCAGCGCTCTCAGGCGTATTCCGGATATGCAGGAGGGGGCAGCAATATGGTAAAGGAGATTCCCTCTTCTTTGCTGTTCCGTGTAAGCATTACGGAAGCCCCGATAAATTGGGCAAGCAGATGGGCCTGAGTCAGACCGATTCCCATATTTTGCGCCTTATCGGTCATGAAAGGTAGAAACATGCGATTTTTCACATAGTCGGAGATGGGTTCGCCGAAATTGGTAATCACGATTCTTCGTGTGGATTCCAGCTCAATGATTATTTCTTCGTTATGGGATGCGTGGTGTTCAAGTGCATTGGTAATCAGGGTTTCGATCAGTTTTCTGAGCTTCTTCCTGTTTGAACGTACCGGCCGGTCTTTACCGTTTTGGTGCAACCGGATTCTGTTCCGGTCTTGCGGCTCAAGGTCATCACAGATTTCACGGAGAACGGCCTGCGGGTACAGCGGCTGTATATCCGATTCATTTTTTGTCCTGTAAAGTTCTTCCATTTCATTGAGCATCTCATTGAGCCGGTACAAGCCGTTGTTCAGCAAGTCAATCCGCTTCTTTTCCTGCTGGGTTCCTGATTCATCCAGCAGGAGCTCCAGGTATCCCTGCATACCGGTCATGGGAGAACGGAAACGGTGAAGCATCACGGCTATCATATCGTTGACCGTTGCAATCAGGTCATCGCCGGGCAGATCGGGATGTTCATGGAGGGATACTTTGTAATAGGAACATTCTTCCCGGTTGAACGACTTCTTCTCGTAAACCAGCCACTTCTTGTTGAAATAGGCCAAAGTAAGCTCATCGTTGACTTTTTCAAGGTGCGGGATGAATTGCTCCAGCGGACGCCCAACCGGTTCACGTCCGTTGATGCTGTCATATACCTCAGAATTGGCCGTAATCACCGTGCCGGTACGGGCGTCCGTGATGAAGGCGGGACAGGAACATGATGCGATTAACGGCAGAAGGCTCGTGACAGCAAAATCTTCGGTCTCTGTGGAATTTTTTTCAGCCCCTGAAAGGGTAACGGATGTATCATGAGAGTGATAGTCAATTGGTGTTTTCGCCATTTCTGATGATGCGGGAGAGTAATAAGGATTCACGTGATCCTCACGGTGTTGAGAGTGCCAAATTTTATGTTGTGTATATACCGCTTATCAGCAATTCATTCGCCTTTCTTAAGGCAAATTGGCCAGGTGGAAAAATTTGCCATGCCCCGGTCTTTTTATCTGTCGGCTGTCAGCTACAATTATGTGGTATAAAAGAATCCGCAAGCCGGTGAACTATGGCACGGGTGTTGCAATATCATTTTCCAGAAAAAAGTAACAGGTGCACGAAAACCGATTACCAACACTATCCGGGATGAAACTCATTGATGACCATCACTCGCAACTGCTGAACAGAGCCATGGATGCTCTTACGTTGAGGCAGCGCATCACTTCGGCCAATATTGCCAATCAGGATACGCCGGGGTATAAAAAGCTGGATGTTCGTTTTGAAGACGAGTTGCGGCGGGTGCAGGAGGATAAGGGGGTTCGCGGTATGAAGGAGGTGACTCCCGAGATCGTTGAAACCGACCAGAAAACGGTACTTGAGGATGAACTGCTGGAGATGGCCGACACCCAGATCCGGGTGAATGTGATGACCCGTTCATTGAGACACCATTTTGATATGCTGCGTACCGGCATTACCGGCATTAACCGATAATCATAATATCAGATTTTTTATATGCTGCCCGATCGTATTTTTTCATCATTTCAGACCGCCTCGCAGGGGATGTCTGTACAGCGCGAAAAAATATCCGCAGCCACGCGGAATATCGCCAATGCAGGCACTTCGGCGCCCGCCGGATCCGGTAATGTCTATCGTCCCCAGACGGTTCAGACCGGCATCGGCGATCGCCAGGATTTTCAGCGGATACTGCTCGACAATGTAGCGTCACTTCGCCAGACGGATGCCCGGCATATTTCTTCACCCGGTAATGTCACTTCCCAACATCAGGGAGTACAATCCGGTAATATGGGGCCCCGGGTCGAAGTAGTGGAGACAGACCGTTTCCGGCATGAATTTGAACCCAACCACCCGGATGCCGACGAAAACGGGATGGTGCGTTACCCTGATGTGGACCTGATTCGGGAAATGACGCAGCTGGTCAGCGCCAACCGTCTGTACGAAGCCAATCTGAGTGCGGTTGAGGCGGAAAAACAAATTATCAAACGTTCACTAGAAATATAAGTAATACCATGGATGTTGCATCGCTCAATGCCATAAACTCACCAGACTTCACCCGGACGAACGGACTCAGAAAAGCGGCCGGTGAGGCGAATCCGCCGGCACTGACCGAGAACGAGTCAAAGATGATACAGAAAGAGTTTTCCGGCACCCAATCGGTGACCTATTACAAGGTCAACGGGCAGAAGCAGGAACAGATGGTTGCCGCCCGGGGACAGCATCTGGATAAAACAATTTAAAAGCATTTAAACAAATGATAAAGGCAGATCCGATATCGGAGAATAAAATGAATGGAGATAGACAATGAACGGTCCCTTTGAGATTCAAGGCTTCCAACAACCCAGGGAAGTGGAGCCGGGTCCCCGGAGACAGGAGCTGCGCACACCTGAGACACGTGATTCGTTTGCAGATATGCTTACCCGGGCGGTCGGGTCTGTGGACCAGACCATGAAGACATCCGAACAGAGTATACAGGATTTTGCCGCCGGCAAAACGGAAAATGTACACGAAGTGATGATCAACATGCAGCGGGCACAGCTCAGTTTTCAATTGATGGTTGAAATGCGCAACAAGGCCATAGAGACCTATCAGGAAATAAGCCGGATGCAAATATAGGATAGCGGAATATGGGACGTTTTACCGAATCTGTATATGCCTTTTTCGAACCGCTGAGTACCGCACAACGAACGATCTTCGGTTTGATGGTTGCTATTCTGCTGGTATTTCTTGTTTCGGTGTTCTACTGGTCGCTCAGACCTGAGTACTCCCTGCTGTTCGGATCGCTGCAAAACGAATCGGCCCGGGAGATTGTGACCGAACTGGAAGAGCGCGGTATCAGTTACCGGGTGGAAGACAACGGGCGTTCCATCTATGTTCAAAGCGATGAGGTGCATGAACTGCGCATGAAACTGGCATCCATCGGGGTGGCACATTCGGATGTTCAGGGATATGAGCTTTTTGATGCCAATGCGCTCGGAATGACCGATTTCATGCAGCGCGTCAATAAAAAGCGCGCGCTTGAGGGAGAACTGTCACGCTCCATAGGGAGCCTGGAACAGGTCGATCACGCCAGGGTGCACCTGGTGCTGCCGGAGCGGACACCGTTTCAGCGAACAAGTGTGGAGGCATCGGCTTCTATTATACTGACGCTTAACCGGGGCCGGTCGCTTGACAAGGCGCAGGTCGAGGGTATGACCTCACTGGTGGCCGGTAGTGTGGAAGGTCTGGATACGAAATCCATCACAGTACTGGATCAGAATGGTAATCGATTGACAGACAGCGCGATGGGGGATGAGGGCTTTGCATCCGGATCCCGACAGATACAGTTGCGAGAAAGAACAGAGTCCTATCTTACCGAACGGGGACAAAGTATGCTGGATCGGGTTTTGGGACCCGGTAACAGTATTCTTCGCGTCGCCGCTGAACATGATTTTGAACGCCTTTCGAGGGAATCGGATATCATCGATCCCGACAGCCGTACGATTATTTCCGAAGAGCGCCGGTCAGACAACCAAACCAATGAGGAGTATCAACAGGTGCCCATTGACGAATTCACGCCGTTGAACATGAGGGGAGAGACGGTGTTGTCTTCGATGCGCAATAACGAAAATGTGGTCCAGACACGAAACTATGAAGTCAATACCATTCGTGAACTGTTCGAGAAGCCGCAGGGGGACATTAGACGCATCAGTGCGTCGCTGCTCCTGAACTACAAACAGGCGCTGGAAGAAAACGAAGAAGGTGAGCAGGTATTGGTGGAGGAACCCTATACCGAGGAAGAGCTCGAAGATCTGCAGGAGGTCGTACGGTCGGCGCTCGGTATCCAGCCCGATCGTGGTGATGAATTGACCATCACCCAGATCCGGTTTTTTGATCCGACTTTCGATGAACGCTATATGTCGCCGGAACAGCCGATGCCATGGAATCAGGTACTGCGCTGGGTGTTGATTCTGGCGGCCCTTCTCGTTGTGGCGGGACTGCTGTACAACATGTCCAAACGCTTCAGAGAAGAGACCAAACCGGTACTGTTCCGTGATTATTCCCAGGGAGGTGATATAGAAATAAGTGGTGATGATATGGATGAGGGATATAGTGAAGAGGAGGGCATGTCGGAAGCAGAGGAAAACTTCTACAATCGCAAACTCAGTTCGGAAGCCCGGAAGCAACTCGATGACAAATCTTTCGTGGTCGAAGAAATACGCGACTTCATTGAGCTGCAGCCCGATGATGCAGCCAGTGTGGTTCGGGCGATGATGACCATGAGCAAAAAAGGAGCATAACAATATGGCGGCAGGCAGTGATAATTCCGGTGGCATGATAGAGGATGCAAGCAAACTGAGTGGCAGGCAGAAAGCCGCGGTTTTGCTGATATCTCTCGGGGTGGATTCGGCCTCAAGTATTCTGAAATCGTTGCGGAACGATGAGGTGGAGGAGCTGTCACTGGAAATTGCAAAGATGAAGAATGTGAGTCCGGATGTTGTAGACCAGGTCATGCGCGATTTTTATGATATGATGACGGCCAAGCGGTATATACTGGAAGGGGGGATCGATTATGCAAAGGGAATTCTGGCTCAGGCCAGAGGCGGTGAAGATGCCACCGAGATGTACCGGAAGCTGGAAGCCGAAACCGGAACCAGCGCTTTCGGTGTGTTTCAATCCACCGAAATCGGCCAGATTGTTCAGTTCATTCAGAACGAACATCCCCAGGTAGCTGCGTTAATCCTCTCACAGATTAAACAGGAGCGGTCGGCGGAAATTCTCTCCCATCTCAGTGATGAGCTTCAGGGAGAAATTACGTACCGGCTGGCCTCCATGGACAAGATATCATCGGAAGTGATCGATGAAGTTGAAGAGGTGATCAAGGAGCAGATGGGCGGTGTCGATGCGCTGGGCGACCGGGTGAAAGGTGGTGCATCGGTTGTGGCAAGCATCCTCAACGAAGCCAATATGTCGGTGGAACGAAATGTGATCAAGGATATCGAAGAGCGGGACCCGCAGCTCGCCGAAGAGATCAAGAAGCTGATGTTCCTTTTCGAGGATATCGCTCACTTCGACGACCGCACGGTACAGCTCATTATCAACGAGATGGACAAATCCGACCTGGTGCTGGGACTCAAGGGTGTCAGCGAAGAACTTACCAACAAGTTTCTGAAAAACATGTCAACCAGAGCTGTGGATATGCTGAAAGAGGATATGGAAGCTCTCGGACCGGTACATGTGAAAGATGTTGAAGGTGCCCAGCAACGTATTATTCAAAAGATCAAGAAACTTGAGGAAGAAGGGCAGATTTCGACACGCAAAATGTCGGATGACGAGATTGTGGAGTAGCGCTGATATGTCCCGCAATATCATAAACAAGAAAAAATTTGTCTGGAAGGATGACGACAGTTTCCGGCTGAATTATCAGATGGTCTTTGATGAGAAAAGACCGGAAGAGGAGCCGCCCGATATCAATATGATCCTGAACAGGAAGCGGGACGAGTGGAAGAAGGAGCTGGAATCAGAACGGAAGGAGGCTTTTGATCAGGGACACCGCAAGGGATACAAAGAGGGGCTGGAAGATGCCCGGGCCGAACTGGATACCAGACTTTCCGCTTTCAGGCAGCATTTTGAAGCCGCCCAACAGGCATGGGAGGAACACCAGGAGCTGATGAAGCCCGGGCTGCTCAATCTGGTTTTTGAGATTTGCGAAAACATACTGGGGATTCCGGTGACCAACGGTTCGATGCGGAACAAGCTGGAAGAGGAGGTGAGTACTCTGTTTCAGGAGCTGGATAAGTCGTCCCGGCCGGTACTCTGGGTCTCGGCAGAGGATTTTGATCTTGTTGAATCACTGCAGAAAGAGTACGCCGACTCTTCCGGAGTGGTTATCCGTGTAAGCAAGCACTGTAATCCGGGTGAGTACCAGCTTGAAACCAACCGGGAAAAGGTCGTCCGGGATTTCCGTCAAATGCTTGAAGATTTCAAACAGTCACTCATCCTGCCCAAATGAGTACCATATCCAAACAAACACTGACCGGTCACATGGATCAAATCCGGCAGAAGATCAAACTGATACCCGACGCGCCCAAACGGTTCGGCAAGGTATCTACCGTGATCGGGACGATCGTGGAGTGCACCGGACTTCAGGCTTGTGTGGGAGAAATCTATAGCATTCATACCCAGACCGGCAAGGTGATCCCCTCGGAAGTGGTCGGTATCCGCGACAAAGAAACACTGCTCATGCCCTATGACCGGATAGAGGGATTGAAAGCGGGTTGTCTGGTGGAATTGAGCAGCCGGCCTTTGACCCTGGCTATCGGCAGCGACATGCTGGGCCGTGTTGTGGATGCTGACGGTCAGCCCATTGACGATAAGGGACCGATCATGAACGGCGAACATCAACCGGTCTATAACGAGCCGCCGGGTCCGCTCAACCGGGGCCGGATCGACAGCCCCATGTTCACCGGGGTCCGGGCGATTGACGCCATCAACACCCTGGGCACGGGACAGCGGATGGGAATCTTTGCCGGATCGGGAGTTGGCAAAAGTGTTCTGATGGGAATGATCGCAAGAAACTCCTCGGCTGATGTCAATGTGATTGCCCTGATCGGTGAAAGGGGCCGCGAGGTCAGTGAGTTTATCACCGATTCGCTGGGTGAAGCGGGATTGAAACGCTCGGTGGTTGTGGCTGTCACCTCCGATATGGCGGCGATGAGCCGGATCAAGGGGGCATCCACCGCCACGGCCATCGCGGAATATTTTCGCGATAAAGGAAAAAATGTCCTTCTCATGATGGATTCGGTTACACGGGTTGCGATGGCTCAACGGGAGATCGGACTGGCCTCCGGCGAACCGCCGACCACCAAAGGATATACTCCCAGTGTTTTTACCATGCTCCCGAAACTGCTGGAGCGGGCCGGAAAAACCCAAACCGGAAGCATCACAGGACTCTATACCGTCCTGGTGGATAATGACGATATGAACGAACCCATCGCCGATGCGGTCAGGTCCATTCTGGATGGCCATTTGGTGCTTTCCCGCCGTTTGGCCCATAAAAATCACTACCCCGCCATTGACGTGCTGGAGAGTGTTTCCAGGGTGATGCCGAATATCATATCACCGGAAGATCGCAACACGGCCATGAAGGCGCGGGAACTGCTGGCAACATACCGGGAGGCCGAAGACCTGATCAATATCGGGGCTTATGTAAAAGGTTCGAATCCGAAGATTGATGAATCGATTAAAAAAAATCCCGAATTGGAATCATTTTTGAAGCAGGGAATGGAGGAAGCCGATTTTACGGAAGACTTGTGGGGCAAGCTCAAGAGCATTGTGCAGTAATTGAGATGCCGGACAGTTCGGAATTGTATGAATAACAATATTTAAACATATGAAATGTCCATGACCGGGCCGGTGCCCGGACACACAGGAGCATGATTAAGTACGGTCATGGTCATGACATGTGACATTGTGATAAAAAAATTATAAACAGATGAAATTCAGATTCTCATTGGAACCGGTTCTGCGGGTTCGGGAGCACAAGGAAAAAGTCCAGCAGCAAAAACTGGCTGAAAAACAGCGGATTAAAAAGGTGCTGTCTGAAAAAAAATCAAAAGTAGCGGACGAACTGGAGCAGTTCCTTGGCGAGAAGGACAATGCATCGGCTTTTGACATCCGGAAGCTCAGAAATGCCTATGCCCATCTGGAGCACTCTCATCAGATGATCGGGAAACTGGAGCGGGATATGGACAAGGCCGACGAGGCAGTCAACAGGGAGCGGGATAAGCTGGTCAAGGCTCACCGCGACACCCATATCCTTGAGAAAGTGAAGGAACGTGAGCACTGCACCTTCCGGGATGAGGTGGACCGGGTTGAACGCAAGCAAATGGACGAAATCGCAGCTCAGTTTTTTAACAGATAACAGGTATGAAAGTTCTGAAAATTCCCGGCATCATCATCGGTTCCTTCATAGGAGTCTTCGCCCTGGTGTTCTTTCTCTACCCCTATATTAATGAGGACCATTTCAATGAACTCATCGGGGCAAGTGAGGCCGGGGATTCGGCAGCTATTACGGAAAGTTACCTGTCAGGCAGCAGTGTTGTCAGTGAAGAGGAGCTGGAGCTTATGCAGCAGGAAATCGTTTCGCTGCAGGCTGCAAATAATGAATTGCTTGACACGATCGACTCGCTTGAGCAGGTCAATGAGGATCTGCAGCTGGAGATTCGGGAGTGGGAGAATATGGAGGATTTTATGCCGGTGGCCGAAACACCGAATGAACCGGTGCAACGGGGTGCCACGGCATACATGAGTGATGAAGAGTTCAGTGAACGGGTTAAAAGTCTGCTCAATCTGGATGAGGATGAGTTGTCACCGATTGTGCGGGAGATGGATGACGGGCAGTTGATACGTCTGTATTATAGCGGAGGAAACATCCAGCGGGAGAAACTGCTCCGGTCACTGGAACCGGCACGAGCCGCCAGGGTTATGAACGAGGTAATGTTATGAGTTTTTTCCCGGCAATCGGACAAAAGAACATAACCGGACAGGCATCAGGAAAACCGGAGCCATCGCCGGTATTTCCGGGCACATCGGCACCATCCGGCAGACCGGGTCTTTCCCAAACCTTATCCGGCGGACCGGAGCTCCGGACGGATGGAGAAAAAGACCACCAGTGGTTTTCCAGCGTCTGGAATTCGTTGATTGCCGGCGAAAAAAGCATTAGTGGCTCGGGTGATCCATCCGGCGATGATGCAGTGGAGGGAAAGGATCGCCCAGGTCAGGGGCCGGCAGCCGTTCACAATGGTTTTATCGGACAGAGTAACCACCCCGGCCGGCAGGAATTATCCGGGAGTAACATTCAGCCTGACCAACCCGCCCGGCAGGAATTATCCGGAAATAACACTCACCCTGGTCAACCCGGCCGGCAGGAAATATCCGGGAATAATGTTCAGCCTGACCAAAGCGACTTGCCGGGAAATAAAATTCCGTCCGATGCCATACTTCCATCCGACAAAGAAGTCCGCCTGGATAATATACCATCCGAACAGAAAACAGCTCGTCCCGGAGATGAAAGCAAGTCCGCCGGGGCCGATAAAGCATCACAGCAGTCGCTGAAGATTGCGAAACTCATCAACACTGAACAGGCCGGGAAGGAAATTACCAACGATACAGAAGCACGGAAGTCGTTAAAGGTCGCGAAACATGATACACCATCACAGGGAGCATCGAAAGTTGCAGAATCTGACAAAAAACCGTCGTTTGTCGGAATAAGTCAGACCGGTACGGTTACGGCAACCAACGGCCGGAGCACGGCATTTCCTGCCGGTGTGGATCATATGCCCGGGAGCGGGGAATCGCATCCCGTTGGTCAATCTAACCGGCTATTTGATGGAGAGAACAAAGAGATAAAAGGAGAAGGAGGAAGAACTCCGGTACACCATCGATATCCGGCGGAAATACAGGAAAAGGATCGCCAGGTGCCGGTGGCGGGCCCCAAATTTCCGGATAAGAAAGAAACCATAATTCGAGGCGGACAGGAAGAATGGAAAAAAGATGCTGAGCGTAAAGATTATGGTGAGGTGAGCGGCAAAAAGGTGACCCCGGAGAAAATGACATCCGGTGACGGTGAAAAGGATAGTGTGGATCAGAGACTTCGTTTTGCTTCGCTGACCCGTGAATTTGCCAGGCGCATGGAACAGATTGTGAGACCGGGAACTTCCTCCGGTTTCGAAGGAAAGTCGGGGCGGGATTCCGGAGTGAAGAGTGTGGATGCCGGCAAGATGGAGCGGGATACCGGGATGGCGGAAAATGCTCAAGAAAAGGTGAAGCCGGAACCGATGACCGGGCAAAACGGTAAGTTGAATGCAGACCTGGTCGGCCGGCCTGCGTTAAATCATGGCGATAAAATGGTGGTGGAACAGACGGCGGATTCCGGCAACCGGGTGCGATCCGAGCGCTATCAGGAGCACATCCGGTCGTGGGCTGAACGAAGTGATGCCACGCTTCTGCCGCGTATACCGGTGGTAACCAATGGCAGCAGTGCTGTAAACAGACCGATGCCATCCAGGGTTGCGATGATGCCGGTAGCGGCCGGATATACCGGGGAATCTCTCTCTATAAAGGAAGAGCTTGAATGGGAAAAGACAGGAGTGGCAGAATCGAAGGAGGATAATGAGGATGCCGGCAGTGATGAGTCCCCTTCCTATACCCGGTACGGCCGGTTGGCAATGATAAATACCGATCTGAGGCGGGAGGTGATGCCGGGCATGACAAAACTGGTGCAAAGCGCCCGGGAGAGCGAACAAGCAAGGCAGGGAAGCTGGCAAAATCACCGGTTCAGCATGGAGGATGGAAAAAATATCCGGGTTTCCGTACGTGAAATGGACGGTGTACTACAGCTCAGACTGGGGTCATCCAGCACAGAACTGGGCAGACTGCTGCAGCAGCATCTTCAGGAAATCAAAGAGCATCTGGAAAAAGAGTGTGATATCGAAATCGATCTGCAGCTGGATGGTCAGAGTGCTGATGGCTTTGCCGGATTATTTGATGACCGGGCCGGTAAACATCGTACGGAGGCTGTGCCGGGACAGGCCGGGGAGTCAACAGAGGAGGTGCGTGTAGAGAAAGTGGCACCACAAAGCATACGTGATTTTGGCTATAACCAAATGGAGTGGACGGCTTAATAGAAAAATATGGAACTTCAAAATATCAATTCACAGACCAACGCCGCTTTTAACCAGCAGGATCCTGCCAAAAAGAACGAGATGGGGCATCAGCAGTTTCTGCAGCTTCTGGTAGCCCAGATGCGTCATCAGGATCCCATTAATCCGTTGGACGGTGCCGAATTTGCGGCACAACTGGCACAATTCAACTCGGTAGAGCAGTTGATTAATGTTAACAGCGGCATCAAAGAGCTCTATGAGAGCCAGGAGATGATGAGCGCCGGCCTGACCAACTCGCTGGCGGCGTCGCTGACCGGCAAGCATGTCAAGGCGGTGTCTGATGTCGTGCAGCTGCCGGTCGGTGAATCGGCAAATATCCAGTACAAATTGAACAGCTCTGCTTCCAATGTGGATATCATCATCATGAATGAAAGTGGAAATGAGGTACGGCGGGAAAGTCTGGAAAATGTGGCAGCTTCCTCGCATGAATGGAGCTGGGACGGCCGCAATAATAACGGGGAGCGGATGCCTGACGGCCGGTATTATGTCAGCATCCATGCGTCCAATGACGATGCAAATGTCAATGCACTTACCTATGTGGAGGGAATGGCAACAAGGGTCCGCTATACCGGAGATGGTGTGAGGCTGACCGTTAACGGGGTGGATATCCCCATCGGCGATGTCGAAGAAGTCGGCTTGCCACTGTGATTTTCATTATAACATAAACAGCGCCCTCAACAGGGCAGGCGGCTTTTCCTGCTGCCGGTCAAATAAAACGGAGAATTATTATGGCTTTAATCAGAGCATTGAATTCAGGTGTAAGTGGTTTGCGGTCCTTTCAAACCAAAATGGATGTGATTGGAAATAACATCGCGAATGTGGAGACGGCAGGATTTAAATCGTCCCGTGTCTCCTTTGCTGAATTGATGAATCAGAACCTGGGTCGTACTGATTCCGGCGGTGAATCATCTCCCCAGATGAATAACCAGGTGGGACTCGGTGTGCGGATCGCCTCCATTGACCGCGATTTCAGTCAGGGTGTGATGCAGAACACCGGAAGAGGAACCGACCTGGCTATCGAAGGCAACGGATTCTTTATGGTTCAGGATAACACCCAGAGCTTTATGACCCGCGCCGGTAATTTTGTGTTCAATAAAGAAGGACAGCTGGTGGACCAGGGAGGCCGGTTTGTGCAGGGTTACAATGCCGATCAGAACGGAAACATCCAGAGCGGAGGTCGCACCGACAACATCCGGATTGATTTTGAAAATGTATCGCCCCCCAGAGAGACCGAAGAGGTGATCGTCTCGGGTAACCTGGCCGGTGAAGAGGGGCAGAGCCGGGTGGTCAGTACCAGTATTTATGACAGTCAGGGTAATGCTCATTCGCTGATTGTGGAATTCACTAAGACGGCCACCGATAACGAGTGGGATTATGAGGTATCCTTCCCGGATGGCGGCTCGGTGGGCAGCGGATTGACCGGTACGGTATCCTTTAACAGTGACGGAAGCCTGAACACCCCGGCAGAGATCAATATCGGCGGATTTGATCCTGATAACGGCGCAAATACATTTGATTTTGACATTAAACTTGGTGATGCCGGTCAGGGTGCCGGATTTACCCAGTACGCCGGATCCAATAACGCAAAAGTGTTGTCACAGGACGGCCATACCGAAGGTCAACTCCTGGATATCGAAATTGACGGAGATGGTCGGCTGCAGGGTATCTATGACAACGGCCAGAACCGCGCCCTGGCACAAATCGCCATTGCACAGGTTCAGAATAATGACGGGCTTGAGATGGTTGGTGCCGGCCTTTTCAGAGCCACATCCGCCGCCGGTGAACAGTTTATATCATCTGCCCAGGACCTGGCCGAGACCAGCGTCAACTCCGGAGCCCTGGAGGGGTCCAATGTGGATCTGGCGAAAGAATTCACCGAAATGATCACCTCACAAAGGGCTTATCAGTCCAATGCCCGGGTGATTTCAACCGCCGATGAAATGCTCATGGAGGCGGTTAACCTCAAGCGTTAAGTGTTGAGCAGGTTGTCATAAAAAAGTTGGGTTTTTTAAGGGCTGTTTGCCTTGAGTTTTCAGGCAAACAGCCGATAACCTGTGTATGTTAGATCGCTCAACACTCATAGGTTTTATCGGAGGCTTCAGCCTTGTAGCTCTTGCCATAACCACGCAAGGGAGCCTCATCGCTTTTGCGAGTCTTTCCTCTCTTTTGATTGTACTGGGTGGAGTGATTGCCGCGACCATGGTGAACTTCAGCTGGGAGAACATCAGCGACAGTTTTAAAACCATCCTCGGTATGATGAAGGGAAAGGCTGTGGATCTGCGAACCGATGTAGAGCTGATGAATCTTTTTGCCCGCCGTGCCCGAAGAGGCGGATTGATTTCCCTGGACAGCGATGTCCAGTACATCGATGATACCTTTCTGAAAAACGGACTGCAGCTCGCCATCGACGGCGTGACCAAAGAGAATCTGGAGATGATCCTGGAGGATCAGATAAAAAGTATAGAACGACGCATTGAGATCTCGATCAATGTGCTGTATGCCATGGCCTCCTACGCTCCGGCCTTCGGAATGATCGGAACCGTTATCGGCATGATCCTGATGCTGCAGAATATTTCCGATCCGGAGACCCTGGGCGCCGGTCTTTCGGTAGCCCTGCTTACAACCTTGTACGGCACCGTATTCGCCAACATGATTTTCAATCCGCTGGCCGGGAAACTGGAGTATCTGAGTGAAATGGATATCAATCGTAAAATGATGTTTCGGGTGGCGATCATGTCGATCCTCGATGGTGAAAACCCCCGCATCATGGAGAAGAAGATGCTCAACTTCGTGGATCCGAGAAATCGCGCGGAGTATCTGAAGTTTCATGATGGCATCCGCATTACCAAGGAGCGCGAAGAGAAACTCTATAAATTCTGGACTGAACAACAGAACAGCGGATGGGAAGATCTAAGAAGAACTCTGGAAACTGGTTGATGACCTACAGCGACATGGTGACGTTGCTGCTGGTCTTTTTTGTGGTGTTATACATGTTGACACCGGGGGTCGATGTGGATACCCTTCAGCAATTCCTGCAACGATTTCAGGGAGGAATGGGTGTTCTGGATAAACAGGAGAGCGTCATCAATCAGACAGAGCGGGATCGTCAGGAAGAACTGAGAGAGGAGCGCCTCGAACGATGGCAGAATCTCATCGACTTCATCGAAGACCGGCAAATGGATGAGTTCTTTGAAATTGATCTCATACCGGAGGGCATTCGTATCACCCTGAGCGAAGGGGTGACCTTCAACAGCGGCTCGTCCGAGCTGCTGCCCCAGGCAAGGGATATCCTTGGTGAAATTGCCGAATTGTTCAGTGAAGATATCTATGAAACGGAAGTGCAGGGACATACCGATAACGTACCGCTTTCGGAAGGCGCCTACTATCGGACCAACTGGGATTTGGGGGCCGCCCGGGCCATATCGGTGGTCCGGTTCATCAAGGATATGAGCGAACTGCCGGCAGAACGTTTCAAAGCAAGCAGTTATGGGGAATATCGTCCTATCGAAACAAACGATACGGAAGCCGGAAGAAGAGCCAACAGAAGAGTGGAGATTTATGTTCGATATGATGATGAGTATATCGATTTGCAGGATCAGCTTCCAATTTGGCAAAGAGACTTGAGCGAAGCCGAATAACTGCCGATAATACAAACATGCCAGCATTCAGCGACAATAAAACTGATGGTCCAGGTACGGAAGTCGTCGACCAGGAAAAGCAAGGCTCAAAATTTCTACCCAAGGGAAAATATTTCCTTTTGGTGATATTGATACTGAGTCAGGCGGTGGGGGCATACGTTCTTATCGACGAACATTACCAGGATATTTATGTTTTTATTTTCGGTTCGCTGCCGGACTATTCAGCCACCTACCGGATGGATGAGATCATCGCCAACCCCTACGGGAGTAATGCCAACCGTTTTCTGGTTGTCGAAATCGGCATGGAATTGCGGCATCACGACCATGCGGAACTGGTTGATAAAAACATCATGCAGATCAAGGACCGTTTTAACGAGGTGCTGTCGGCACGAACCGTCAGGGAGTTGATACAGTTTGAAGAGCGCGAGAAGCTGAGGGTTGAACTTGCAGATGAAGTTAATCGGGCTATCGGAGTACATTCGGTACGCAATTTGTATTTCACCAAATATATAATGCAATGACGTACGTAACCCGAGTTAATTATTTTTATGGATACAAACTATCCAAATCCGTCACCCGGCACCAGGAAGCATGTTGAGCCGTACGACTTCAAACATCCCAAGCTCTTCAGCAAGGAAATTATGCGTACGCTTCGTACGCTTCATGAAGTTTTTGGACGGAATGTAAGTCGAAATTTCAGCAACGCTTTCCGTCAAAAAGTGGATGTCAAACTGGCCCAGATAGATCAGCTTGCCACCAGCGAATTTGTCAGGCACATTAAAAGCCCCAGTACACTCTATATATTGAATGTGGAGGAGCTCGGCGGGGATGTGGTTATGGTGATGCAGCCCGGTTTCTGCATCCAAATGGTCGAACGCCAAAGCGGCGGCCGCGGTACGGATCTCTCCGAACAGCGCATGCTGACCACCATCGAAGAGAAAATCATGTTCCGAATTATGAACGGGGTCAACCGGGAGATCATCGCTGCCTGGGAACCTGTCGTAAGTTTCTCCATAAAAAGCATGACTTACGAGAGCAAGCCGGAAAATGTTCATATGATTACAGCCGATCCGGCTATTGTGGCCGTCTTCAGAGTGGATCTGGGTGATGACGAAGTGGAAATGAAAATTGCCTACCCTTACAGCATGCTCAAAGAGACGCTGAATGAGTCAGTATTGCAAATAAACAACCACAGCAAGAAAGTTAATCTGAGTGAAGAGCAGATGCAGGCCTATGAGCAAACGCTCACCAGAGTTGCTATCAAAGTACAGCCGCTCCTGGGAACCACCAGGCTTACATTGGATGAGCTCATCAACCTCGAAGAAGGGGATGCCATCGCCCTATCACAGAAGACGGATCAGCCGCTGGAGGTAAGGGTCAACGGAGTAAAAAAAATGACGGCCTATCCCGGTACGACAGGGAACCGGAAAGCCGTGAAAATTTATGAACTGCTGGAAGAAATTAACGAACAAGAACTGCTATGATCGTAGAAAACTGGAAAGCTGAACTTGAAAAAAGCCTGCCTGATGTGGAGAAGTTTTTGACATCCGTGCTGCAGGAAGATGCCAAAATTTCGATTGAATCTGTAGACAGTGCCGACAAGAAGGTACTCGCCAAAAGTCTGAACAAAAATGACATCTACATTTTTGCGAAAGATGAAGTTCATCACAGTTCAATCATCATCATACTTGATAAGGAGTGGTTCGGGTTGCTCTCGAGTATCATGATGGGAGTGGAGGAGAAGGAGAACAACGAAATCACCCGCGACCTGCTTAAGAAATTTGCGACCGAACTGTCGGTGACCATGAAAAAAGCCATGCGCCGCAATGATATGCGTTTGGCGATCGGCGATATCGAGGTGTTTACGCTGAAGCAGCTCGAAAAACGGTTTGAACACGGTGAATATTTTCATGCCAAAATGCAGGTAAGCGGACTTGCCGACGATGATGTCCGTGCAGAGATGCTGATCGGTAATCCGGATGTGAGGCTGTCCGGGTCAGGATCGGAAAGTAAATCGTCCAAAGATTCGGATAAGAAGAAGGAAAAGACCGAAAGCAGCGCAAAGTCTGCTTCGGGGGATGCCGATGAAAAGGATGCTGCCCATAAGCCGTCAGCCAGGGAGGCCGGAAAACCGGAAGCCAAAGAAAGTGGAAGCAAAGCCGGAGCAACGCCTGAACAGCGGCCGGAGGAGCCGGCACCCCGGGACGGCGGAGCATCAGAACAGCTCTTTTCAGGAATGGATACCGAAAACCTGGAGAAGGGTGATGCCGGAATGGATGTGGACGAAGACCAGTTTGTTTCGGGTCGTAAAGTCGAATTTGACAAATTTGATCAGGGCGGCCATGAGGTTTCGAACGGCCATTCACGCAGCATGGCACTGCTCAAGGATGTGGAAATGGAGGTTTCGGTGCAGCTTGGGCAGATCGAAATGCCGCTCGGCCAGGTTCTGCAACTGGCAAAGGGTTCGATCATTGAGCTGGATAAACTCGCCGGTGAACCGGTCGATATCCTTGTCAATGGTTCCAAAATCGCCCAGGGAGAAGTCGTGGTCATTGACGAACATTTCGGTGTCCGGATCACCAACCTGATTACCACCCGTGAACGCATCGCCCGTCTG
The DNA here is from genome assembly GCA_007132495.1 of Balneolales bacterium. Lineage (GTDB taxonomy): Bacteria > Bacteroidota > Rhodothermia > Balneolales > Natronogracilivirgulaceae > SLOL01. Next base: position 2,778 of record SLOL01000010.1, on the reverse strand, counting down.
AAATGATCGACTTCCAGGAAATGATGTCCCGGGCCGGCGCAGGCGGCAATCCCCGGAAGATGCTGGGCATAGTCATCGCTGCCTCCGTAGTGTTATTGGTACTGTGGCTGCTCATGGTCTCCCGGATGGAATATCGTCCTGCAAGTGAACCTGACAGAGCTACGCAAGAACGAAGAGACAGTGTGCGGGTGATGATGGGGAAAACCGAGCCGGTTCACACGGCAGAAGAACCATCGTCGCGGATATTCATGAACGCCCTGACTACCTTCATTATCCTGATGATTATACTCGCCGGAGTGTGGTACTGGTCGCGAAAAAAGCAAACAGTCAGTCCCGCCGGACAACTTTTTAAAGAACGAGGTCAGCAGACGGTCGGACCGGGCCACCAGATAAAGATTCTGGAGATAAACGAAGAGGTGTGGGTAATGGGAATAAGTCCTGACGCCATCACACTGTTGCACCGGTACCCTAAAGAGGAGTGGAAAGAGCCCGAACCGCCGAAAGCAGGAGAAGACCGCCGGTTTTACGATATGTTTAGTGGTAAATCATGATCTCAGTACTTGCACAGGCACTACCCCAGATAGATTTGAGCATCGGAGGCGAAGCCGAGGATTTCTCCCTCGCTATTCAGGCGCTTGTCCTGATCACCATCCTTTCGTTCGGTCCGGCGTTCATCACCATGATGACCAGCTTCACCCGGATTATTGTGGTGTTTTTCTTTTTGAGAATGGGGCTCGGTACTCAGCAGTCACCGCCCAATCAGGTGCTCATCGGACTGGCGCTGTTTCTCACTATCTTTATCATGATGCCGACGTTTAACGCGGTGAATGAGCAGGCCATCCAGCCGTATATCGACGAAGAGATGACCCAGGCCGAGGCGCTGGTCGAGGCGGCCGTGCCACTCAAAGAGTTCATGATACGGCAGACGCGGGAACAGGATCTGCTCTTTTTTATGGATATGCTGGAGATGGATGCGGCCGAAAGCATCGCCGATATTCCGCTGTTCGTGGTGGTTCCCTCTTATGTAATGAGTGAGCTGCGTATCGCTTTTCAGATCGGATTCATGATCTATCTACCGTTTATGGTGATTGATCTGGTGGTGGCATCCATCCTGCTTTCGATGGGTATCATTTTCCTGCCGCCGGTACTGGTCTCGCTGCCGTTCAAAATTCTCGTTTTTGTGCTGACCGACGGCTGGTACCTGCTGGTCCAATCCATGGTACGAAGCTTTAATTAGTAATCGACAGATCCATCCAGAGGTTTCTATATGAACACCGATACAGGTATTTACTGGGTACAGGAAGCGTTAACCACTGCCGTGGTACTGGCCGGGCCGGTACTGATCGGTGCACTGGCCATCGGACTGACCATTGCCATTTTTCAGGCCGCAACCTCCATACAGGAGATGACACTCAGTTATGTGCCGAAGATGGTCGTTGTGGTGATCATTCTCTTCTTCTTGTTCGGTTTCATGCTGCAATACGCTATCGGTTTCATGGAACGGATATTCGATTTCATCCCCAATATCGCCCAATAAGTGGCATGACCGGTGGTCGAACCGGAATGATGACCACTGTTGACTGACCAACTGTGATATGCTGTTTTTTTCCGTTGAATATATTCTTTCGGCTTTTCTGATTTTTGTGCGGGTAGGCAGCATGATGATGATCGCTCCGTTTTTCAGTGCCGCCGTATTTCCGACCAGAGTGAAGATCTTTTTCGCCCTGATGACCAGCTTCCTTCTCTTTCCGGCCATTCCTGCTCAGAATGTGATGATTGAACCGGATTCGGGCGTAGTGTTTCTGTTGGTGGCCCTGGTGCAGGAAGTTCTGACCGGTGTGGCTCTCGGTCTGGTCGGGCAGCTGGTCTTTGCCGGTCTGGAGCTGGCCGGACGACTGATCAGTATTCAGGTAGCACTCGGTTTTGCCAATATTGTGGACAGCATGACCCAGCAGCAAAGTGCCATCATCAGTAACCTGTTCAACCTGCTGGCTATTCTTTTTTTTCTGGCTATCGGCGGTGACAAGATCTACATCATGGGACTGGTGCACAGTTTCGAGCACATTCCCATTAGTACGGCACAACTTGATATGGCTTCGCCGGTATTTATAGAGATAGCCACTTATCTGTTCATCACAGGAGTGCAGATCGCCTCTCCATTCTTGGTGGTCCTGTTTATGCTCAATCTGTCGTTCGCCATATTTGCCCGGATCATGCCGCAGGCCAATATCTTCTTCATCGCTCTTCCGGTCAAGATCGGTGTGGGCATGATACTGCTGGTACTGGCCGTCCCCTATCTTCCGGTCGCGTTTGATATGATGTTCCAGAAAATGTTCGATTTTCTGTCGACCATGGTGGATGTGCTGACGCCGTAAGGAACCGTCAGGAAGAGGTGGGCCAAACCCGATGACAGGGCATTCAGTGATGGTATTCTCTCAACCGGCAGATAGATGGAATTCTCAGCCGGCTGATACCGGAGGGGATCGGATTTAACGCCCGCAATTACACGGCGGGGATTGCATGATTCGGGAAAGTATGCAGCTATACCTTCAGGTCAAGCCGTTCGCCGATACCATCATCCAGCGGTTTTTGGGGAGGTTTGGGGGATGTTGGTACCCGGGATGGTGTGCTGGTTGCCGGTTTCTTGATGCTAAAGGTGCCCTTGAGCGGGAACGCCGGACGATCTTTATCGGACGAGTCGTCTCGTTTTTTCTTTCGGGGATCGTTTTCGCGCTTCTTTTTTCGGATCTCCGGAATGCGTGCAAGACGTGCAATTCT
>SLOL01000063.1 GCA_007132495.1 Balneolales bacterium | reverse complement strand
GACGTTTTTTTTTTTTTTTTTCAAAAGAGCAGGAGCGGTGTACTGTAAAGTATTACTGTAACCAAATACGGAGGTTGTTATGGATAAGGATATGTTGGTCAAAGTCGGTACGTATCTGTTCGCAATACCATTTCTGGTTTTTGGAGTGATGCATCTGATTGATGCACAAAGTTTGGCATTTCTGGTTCCCGGGTTTATTCCCGGAGGGGTTTTCTGGGTCTATCTGACCGGTTTGGCATTTATTGCAGCTACTGTGAGCATCTTTGTTGGTAAAAAAGTCAAACTGGCCATGCAGCTGCTGGCTTTGATGCTCCTGATTTTTGTGCTAACCATCCACATCCCGGCTGTTATGGATGATATGAACGCGGCTTCGAACTTGCTCAAGGACCTGTCTCTGGCCGGCGGTGCTCTTCTGCTTGGCTCGATGTATGGTGATGAAGAATAAGCGAGCTGCTTAGGGCTCGTAGCTTGGACCCAAAGCGGTTCATGGGTTGCCGCCGGTTGGTAACGCCACCGAGGTATGTTTTTCAAGAAAGGGTATGAGGATGTCTCTGACTTCCTTGTACCCTTTTGTTCTGTATGACGAGCTGATCACGTGTTCGTCGGCCTGTGTAAAGGCATGAAATTCGCGCCGCTCCGACGGCGTGCCGAAACGGTCTCTGATACCCCTGATTGCCGAAACGGATACCACCTCGTCCTGCTCATCGTCATCTTCAAAATGGTAACCTGCAAATACCGGCTGGGTGATCTGCTCATACACCGGACCCGAAAGCAGTTTTCTTTTCATGGTTTTCAGGACTCCCAGCGACTCAATCCGGTAATGGGTATACCAATAACGCCGGTGATCGTCACTGTCGGGTTCAAACCGGATTGAGGGTCCGCCCATCATCAGACGCATAATGCGCTGTCCCCAGTTGCGGTCAAACAACACCGAGGACCGGGAAGCAAACTCGATCAACGGTGCGAAGAGTACCAGCACGTCCACCGACTCGGGATAATTGGATGCCAGATGAATCGACAGCATGCCACCCATGGAAGTTCCCATGAGAATCACCTCTTCACCCAGTATGTTGCCGATGGCAACCGCTTTTCCGGCATCCTCCAGAATCGCCCCGGGATCCATATCCGATAGAGGTTCATCGGTCCGGAGACCGTGTCCATGAAGCCGGCTAACATACAAATGGCACCCCATTGCCTGCGCGACCTGCGTGTGAAGCGGCGATCCTTCCCCGAAACTGGCCGAAAAGCCGTGGATATACACGATGCTGCAGGGCGCTTTCCTGTTGCGAAACTCCGGATTCCATATAATTCGTGCATGGTTGTCCGGTTTGAGCGGACCTGCTTCCAGTTCGCTTTGGCGGATCTCGTTATCGATTTGTTCTACACCGTACGGGAGCCCGGGCAGTTCAGCCGGAACGGTAAAATCCGTCACATCCACTGCCGGCCGGAACAGCCAGAACAGAAAGAGCAGCACCAGTCCGGTTAATGTCAGAAGAATTCGTTGCATGGGTCAATGACGGATCCTTTTTTAATGGGTACTGTCAGCTTAATCCCTTGTATGATCAAGATAGCGTTTTCCACCCCGAAAAATCACTCACATATTTTCAATGTTTTCACGTTATCTTAGCCATGTCTGACAATAAATCAACATTTTGCATACATGTGTAACTACCGGGCGGTTCTGACAACACTGTTATTAATCTTTGCATGCGGATGGGTGTCTGTGGCCGCTCAGCCTATCGGAACGTGGAATTCGTATACCTCGCAATCGACGGTGCTGGAAATAGTACAGGATGATTCCGGCCGGATCTGGGCAGCGACCGAAGGAGGAGTGTTTGTAGTTGAAGACGGGGAAATCACAGAATCGCTGACCCCGACCGAGGGGATGTACCGCATCAATCCCCGTACCCTTTCTTATGACAATGATAACGATCTTTTGTGGCTGGGTTACAGTGACGGGACGTTCGAATCCTATAATCCGCAAACCGGCCTTTTCCGGCAGTACACGGATATCGCCCGGGCAACCCGTTATAGCCCAAGGGGAATCAACCGGATCGTGAACAACGGTGCCGACGTGGTTATTGCCACCGACTTCGGCATCGTGCGGTTCGATCCCGACAGAGAGGTTACACTGGATACCTATTTCAATCTCGGCAGCTTTTCAAGCGGATCCCGGGTTAATGATGTGGTTATAGAGGGACCACGTTTTTATGTGGCCACCAATGAGGGAGTGGCCACAGGCGATGCATCCGGGGACGATCTGATTGTCCCGGACAGCTGGACCAATTACGGGGAGAATGATGGTTTCGACAGCAGCGTTTTGGAACTTGTTTTCTACAGAGGGAGTGTCCATGCGTTGACGGCGGGTACTATCAAGGTGCTTAACAACACAGAGTGGGAGTCGGTGGACTATTTCGGGGAGGCGGAAATACAACACCTCGACCGTTCATACGACGGTGATTATCTGATCGGATGGAATAACGAACAGATATGGATCCATAATCCCGATGAAGGCATCGACAGCTTGTCGGTTGCTGTTACCGAAGGCCTCCCGGTTAATGTTGCAGCTCTGAATGATGCCCGTGGCGAAATAATGGCAGGCACCACCAACTTCGGACTCAGAGTCAAGGCACTCGATGACGGAGCGCACCTCCGTACTTTCCTTCCATCCGGGCCTTATATGAACAGTTTTTCGGATATCAATGTCCGGGATGGTGTACTTGCATCCGGTTCCAATAACCTCAGAGGCCGGCGCGGGGAGGGGACCACACAGTCCGGCTATTATCTTCTGCGCGATAACAAATGGCACAACTTCAACAATCTTACACACCCGGCTCTCCGGGTGAAAAACTATCACAGTGTGTTTACATCGGCCAACACCAGCGAGTATTTCTTCTTCGGATCCTGGGGGGGCGGTGTGGCGCAGCACCATCGGGAAACCGACGAAGTCACCATTTGGGACAGTGAAAACTCTATTCTTGACGGACATGTTCCCGGCTCCTCTTATATCGTAGTGAGCGGACTCGCAACCGACCGGCACGAGCATGCATGGGTGGTAAGCCGGGGAAACCCCATCAACCCGCTTTACCGCTTTGTTCCGGAAACGGAGGAGTGGACCGTCTTTCCGAGGCTGCAGGGGCTTACTTCCAACGATCTGTACAATAAGGTGACCGTGGATTCACACGACCAGATCTGGCTGACATTGCGAAGTGACCGGGATGACGGACGCGGGCTGGCGGTCAAGCGCGTTGACGGCGATCAGATAGAGGACGGGGTTATTTTGCGGGATGAAGCGGGGGCCGGCAATTTGCCCCATCCCAGAGTCAATACGGTGGTTCAGGATCGCCGCGGAGAGGTCTGGATCGGCACCGAACGGGGCATTGCCCGTTTTGCATTTCCGCAACGGATGATAGACGGAGGAGCCGGCGACCGCCAGGCCAGTTTGCTGATCAATGCGGATGAAACCGCAGACTCCCCGTATCTGCTCCGTACATCCAATGTCACCAGTATCGCCGTAAATTCTGCAAACCAGAAATGGGTCGGCACCGATGGCGAGGGACTCTGGCTTATTGAAGAGGAGGGCGGTCGGCACCGGGCGGTTAAAAATCTGACCACCGGCAACAGTCCGCTGATCTCCAACACCATCACTTCCCTGGCCTATGATGCCGAAACCGGTCAGATATTCATCGCCACCGACCTGGGTCTGATCAGCTATACCGATGTTGTTCGCGGCAGTGTGGCCGAAATGGATGAACTTTTCATCTATCCCAACCCCTTCTCTTACAATAATGAGGATACCGAGCGGGTGGTCATCGACCGGCTGTCCGATCAAACCACAATCCGTATTCTCACCGTAGACGGTCGGCTGGTCAGAAGACTCGACACGCGGGGCGGACGTGTGGAGTGGGATGTTCGGGATTTCAAAGGCGATCGTGTGGCCACCGGTGTCTATATCGTCGTATCCGTGGATAATCAGAACGACCAGCGTGGTGTCGGGAAAGTGGTGGTTGTCCGGTAAGCGCATTTTGATTGAGCGCTTATTTATTCCGGAAGAGGACGGTTTGTCGTTTCAGTTGACGCTCATGTTGTACCACCCCTGCTCTGATAAAAGATCACGCCGGGAGAAAAAACAGGTTACAAATCGAAAAGCATGAGAATTCCATCGATGTTATGCAAAAAGCAACAATACTCAAATGAGTACACCGTTTATGGCGATGGAGCAAGGGCATGGCCCGGTATTGTTTCATACCGCTCCTTGAATATGATTTTCAGGATTGTATCGGTCATACAGATTCCTTATATTTAATATCTGTGTGAATCTGTTCATATTCTTTATTGACAAGGGGCTATAGCTCAGCTGGCTAGAGCGCTTGCATGGCATGCAAGAGGTCCGGGGTTCGAATCCCCGTAGCTCCACACATACGATAGAAGGGCTCATATCAGTTACCATTATGAGCCTTTTCTTTTTCAATGAGTATGGGGTAAGTTCTGCACGACCAGCTCCCTCTCAATTCCGTCAGGACCGGAAGGTAGCAGCGGCAGGAGGTTGTAGCGGTGCGATGCAGGGGGCTTACCCCATTTTTTTTTGTCCGATATCGAAAACTCGGCGTCCGGCAGGTAGTCTTGATTTCAGTCGGCAGCTCGGCATCCATCTAAGCCCGGCATCCGGCCGGCAGATATTCATCCACCGGCAGCCTCTCATCCGGCCAGCATCCGGCCGGCAGATATTCATCCACCGGCAGCCTCTCATCCGGCCGGCCATTCTGCGATCAAATAAGCGCAGATATTCTGGCGATAACGATCGTTCATCCTTCAAATGCTCTGTTCGGTACACAAAGCAGGGGCCGTAATGAACTCATTGGCACTTTATATCGCTGATTTCCGGGCCATGGTGATGTCATCGGCAATGACCTGAGCGTGCGTCCGGGCATTTTCAATGAACCATTTGCTGGTATTGAGCCCGCCGCAGACCACACCGGCAAGATATATTCCCGGAACGTTGCTCTCCTGGGTGGTCTCATCATACCAGGGTATCTGTTCTTCGCCGTGAAACGAAATACCCATGCGTTTCATAATCCCGAAATCGGGTTCATAACCGGTCATGGCCATCACAAAATCGTTTTCGATGGTTTTGACACCTTCCGGAGTCCGGATGTCTACCTCTTTTTCACGAATTTCCAGAATTTCGGAGTTAAACCAGGCCTCAATGGCTCCCTCCCGGATCCGGTTCTCGATGTCCGGCTTGACCCAGTATTTAACGGTTTCCTTGATCCCGGACTCACGTATGACCATGGAGACATCCGAACCGCACCGGTACGATTCCAATGCTACATCCACCGCCGAGTTACCGGCCCCAACCACCAGGACCTTCATGAATGCATAGGGGTGGGGCTCGTCATAGTAGTGTTTTACTTTGGGCAGATCCTCGCCCGGGACATTCATGCGGTGCGGCCGGCCATAGAAGCCGCTGGAGAGGATTACTTTATCACTTTTATACGCTCCTTTGGTGGTGGTGACCACAAATTCACCGTCTTCGCCCCGCACATCCCGGACCTCCTCATACAACTGCAAGGGCAGTTCGAAGCTTTCGGCCACCCGGCGGTAGTATTCCAGCGCCTCGCGGCGGGTCGGTTTCACACCATGAGAGATGAAAGGCACCCCTCCGATTTCCAGCCGGTCGGAGGTTGAAAAAAAGGTCATGTTGGTCGGGTAGTGAAAAATGGAGTGGGTCAGACATCCTTTGTCAATGATGCGGAAAGGAATATCGCGTTCCTGTAGTGCTATACCGCAGGCCAGTCCGATCGGTCCGGCTCCGATTATGGTAACCATAAGAAATAATATTTTTGAAAATGGTTAATAGTTCACGGTTCGTCGGTTCTGTTGGTAATAACGTTTCTGCGTGATCATCTATTCGTATTCTTCGTCACCCTCCGCATCTTCCGCATCGAACGGAGGATCGTCAGGCGAAAGGCGGCTGTATTCGTCCAGGTCCCGGAACTGGACACTGTAGAGGTCTCCGCGCCGGTCTTTGAGCGGCATGACCGTACCGGAGTGGCGTGAACGGCGGAGTACTTCCGTATCGACATCGGCCAGCACCACCATCTCGGTGTTTTCGTCCGAAAGCGCCGCAATGCCGTCGCGACTGAAGGGGAAATCGGACGGGGTGAAGATCGCCGACTGGGCATACTGGATAGCCATATTTTCTACCGAAGGGATGTTACCGGTAGTTCCGGCAAGGGCGACATAAATCTGGTTTTCGATAGCGCGGGCCTGGGCACACGCACGTACCCGGGTGAATCCGTGCCGCTCGTCGGTGCAGAACGGCACAAACAGGATGTTCGCCCCGTTATCGACGGCAAATCGTGCCATTTCCGGGAATTCGACATCGTAGCAGATGTTAATGGCGATTTTCCCGCGATCGGTATCGAATACTTTGGGGATGGATCCGGCCTGGACTCCCCACCACAGACTTTCGTCCGGGGTGACATGAATTTTGTACTGTTTTTCATAGGTGCCGTCACGGCGAAACAGGTAGGAGACATTGAAGACATTGTCTTTCTCAAGGGTGAAGTGGGAGCCTCCGATGATATTTACGTTATAGCTGAGCGCCATGTCCCGGAAGAACTCCACATACCGGTCGGTGTATTTGGCCAGTTCACGGGCGGCCAGGCCCGGCCGTTTTTCAGTTTCATAGCTGAGAAGCTGGGTCGTAAGCAGCTCGGGGAACATCACAAAATCGGACTTGTAATCGGAGGCCACGTCCACAAAATACTCCACCTGGGTGGTGAAATCTTCGAAGTTTTCAATTTTGCGCATCTGATATTGCACGCAGCAGATTCTGACCGGCATGGAGGTGACCCGCTGTTTGGGTACCTGGGCCTGATACTCAAAATTGGTCCATTCAAGCAGGGCGGCATATCCGCACGAGTCGGTGTCCTCCCTCAGATAATTCTTGATGATCCGCTTTACCACAAAGTCGTTTTGCAGCTGGAAGGTCAGGACCGGGTCATAAACCTTCTTGTTCATGACCGAACGGACATAGGTATAGATGTCCATTTTGTCCTGGTGTTTGTGGTAATTGGGCAGCCTTCCGCCCACCAGAATCCTTCGCAGGTTGAGTCGCCGGCACAACTCCATCCGCTCTTCATATATCCGGCGCCCGATTTTCATGTCGCGGTAATCCGGGTCGACCATCACCTCGATGCCGTACAGGGTATCCCCTTCGGGATCGTGATTGCGGATGTAACCGTCATCGGCAATCTCCTCCCAGGTATGATCGGCCGAATATTCATCGAGGTCGAGGATCAGACTGTTGCTGGAACCTATTAACTCACCTTCAAAAAACACACCCATCTGGCCTTCATTGAAATGCTTGAGCTGCGACCGGTAGTGGTTGTATGAATATGCCTCCATGTCCGGAAAGCATTTGAGCTGTAAGGCTTTGACTGCCTTGTAATCTTTCAGGGTCAAAGGACGGATTTCAAGGCTGGGATTATTCGGATCAATGGTCATGGTCTTGCTGTATATGAAGAAAAGTGCTTAATGAATGAGATCGCCGGAAAGTTATGAATCCGGCTTGAGTGAATCAAAAGCTGCTTTTCCGATCTAAAGAAAATCGACCGGATATATTTGACAGATGTTATCATAACCGAATCAAAAGGTAAAGTGTTTCACGGATATATTATGAGTTTAGAAAATCTGCCCCGGTGTGGCGGGTTGCTGTCATTGAAATTTGAGGATGCAACGGGTGTTGCGTTTTGGTATAATATAGTTTTGTGTTTTCACTATGGCAGCCCTGTACCATGTAGTTCTCTCCACTGAAACGAGTGTTATTTCGTGAATCAGAAAGAAAATTTCAAAAGAGTCATCAAAGGTCGGTGTTACAGTACCCACTGGCGGAAGTTTAAACAGATGAATTGGTAAAAGCGTATGGCAAAATCCCCGAAAAAAACGGTAGCGGCTTCACAGGTCAGAATGAATGAACTGGTGATGCCCAATGACACCAATCCGCTGGGCAAGCTTATGGGGGGCAAGCTCATGCAGTGGATGGATATCTGTGCCGCAATTTCAGCACAAAAACACTGCAACCGTAATGTGGTCACGGTGGCTGTTGACAGCGTCGAGTTTGTTAATGCAGCCGCTATCGGCGATTTGGTGGTCATAGAGGGGGAAGTGACCCGGGCTTTCCGAACTTCCATGGAGGTGGAAATGCGTGTGTGGGCTGAGAACTTGCGGACCGGAAGCAAACGACTGTGCACTACCTCGTATCATTCGTTTGTTGCCGTGGATGCCGACGGAAATCCGGTCCCGGTTCCTGAGATTATTCCGGAAACGGCTACGGAAAAAGAGCGGTATCAAAAAGCAGAAGAGCGCAGGAACAAGCGTCTTGAGCATTCCCGGGACGTGCGAGAGATGGCCAGGAAATTCGATGTGGATGAGGGCGATACTATTTGACGAGGCTCATTTTGATGGTCTCGGTCCGGCCGCCTGACCGCAGCACGGCAACATAGATCCCGCTTGCCAGTCCGGAGGCATCAAATAAGGCGAAGTTGGCCCGCTGCTCTACATTATCATCCACCAGGGTGGTTATGCGCTGTCCAAGCATATTGTACACCGTCAGTTCGGCATGACCGGTTTCCGGCAGGTGGAACTCGATCATGGTTTCTTTGTTGAACGGATTCGGGAAGTTCTGAAAGAGTGTCAGCCGGTCGGAGACCTCCCTGAACTGAGAGTATTCACCCGGTTCACTGACATCAAACAGGTTTAGATTTCTTGCGGTGGAAACCTGACTGCGCAAATCATGGACACTGCTCCCCCAGGCATAGATGAATCCGACATCAACGCTGGCCAGCGGTAGAAGTGTAAAGGGTCCGGTGCCGGTAACCACCGATATATCGGCTCCGGGGATATCGGTGCGTTCGGTGCCGGCAGTGAGTGCAAGCCGTTTTTCCGCATCGGTGAAGCCGTCAAAGCGGGCTTCATCTTCGCGATAGTAAACTCCGAACCGGAGGCTGTCTTCGCGGGTAGTGGCATTGGGAAGCGACATTTGGGAAGCATTGTCGATGGCAAATGCGCTGGAAACGGCACCCATATGGGCAACGGCCACATAGGGTGCTCCCTGCGGGTCATGAGCATAGAGCAGGCTGTCTTCTTCTATATATACGGTGCGGTCATTTTCGAAATCCAGATGGAGATCCCAGTCATTGAACAGCCCGACATGCATATTGGAAAGAGTGGAATTGCTGTTATTGGTGATGGTGTATCTGATGAAAAAGGT
>SLOL01000048.1 GCA_007132495.1 Balneolales bacterium | reverse complement strand
TTCGATGGGTGTCATAAACTGGGTTCGATGGGTATCATAAATATCGATTAAGGTGCACATTTTTCTGCCGGTCACCGCACCGGGTACTATGAACGGGATTGTTCGGGAAAACCGGCGTATCCCGTGAGCAAATTTCGGGCTTTTGTTGGCGATCCGACGGCCGGCTTCTGATGGATGAACCGGATTTCCCGTTCCCGGTGGCGTGCCGCCATCACACCGGCCAGAAATACACCGGCACCCCTGATCTTCGACTCCCCGCTGTAAATCATATTCAACAGCCGGGTATCATTTTCATGACGAATCGACTCCACCATAATATCAAATGTTTCCCGGTATGGTACGGGCATTTCGCAACAAAAAATCGTCAGGGCGTTTTTAAACGGGAGAATTTCTTTGATTACAAACGTAAGTTCCTGCACGATGGGTGGTGTTTCATCGGTAAGCTGTAGCCCGACTACCTTAAAATCATTCTGAACCAGCTGCAACATCGCGACATGATCATAAAAACCGGGATGCTCCTTTTTTTCGACATCCCGTATAAAGAAATCATCCTCCTCATCACATAAATCATCCCGCAGTTTTTCATCTACTGGTACGGAGCCGAAGGCCGTCACTACCGAACTGCCGGGAAAAACCGGTATCTTTTTTTCCCACTTATCCTTACCGGGTTCAACAATCAAAACGGTATCGTAACTGGTGTCCATAATCTGCCGGTACACATAGCACACTTCATCAGCATTGTCTTCGGTGAGATGCGACGGCAGAAACAGCATCCTGATACCGTCCCGGCCGGCAAAGGGCTGCCTGGTGATTTTTTCTGTCAAATCCTCGCGGGAAAACGGGATTTCCTGCCTGGATAATAGTCGCTGTTCTAACATCAATAATAAGGTTAAAATGAGAACTAACCGGAGTGTCCGGCGATCTCTTCAGCTTCAAAAGCGGTCGCAATCCAGTGATCCTGGAAAGGAAAAGAGACAATCGTAATCGGTTCGGATTCCAGCGTTGTCTGGAACAGATAGTCATCCGTCATGTCGAGCCGGATTTTATTCATGGCCATGCGCAGCCCGGTTCCCAATAATTTCAGCGCCGCCTCTTTGACGGTCCACAACCGAACACTGCACAACTCATCCGGAAGCAGCTCCTGCTCATCGGGGTGACAAATGCGTTCGCGCAAGGCCGGATGAAGTTTTCTCCCGCATGGCTCCACGTCAATCCCTGTCTCTCCTCTGGTATGCAGCGCGCATACCAACAGACTGCGGCAATGGGTTATACTCACCCCCACTTCCCGGCCATGAAGCACACCGTACGGCTTGCCGGTGTCATGTTTTTTCAATGAGAATTTATCGGGGGCGTACCCCTGCATGATCAGCAGCCGATCCAATACGTCATGAACAAGTTCGCCGGTCGCACTCTTCGTATCTCCATATTTAACGGAACCGCCGATATTTTCATTGATCTCACCGGTTACGGCGGTGTCGGATGATTTTTGCGTTTTCGGCAGTCCATCCGAAGCCAGAAGTATGAAACCCGAAGGAAGTGCAACGGGAGCGTGTATGTTCAAAATCCAATCCAAAGCAGTACTCGTATTGATCCGGATAGTAAACAGTAAGTGATCATGAATATATCAAAACCGCTTCCTGCATTCGAGGCAGGTACCGACCCGACCGGATCCCAATTTCGGATTTACCAATTAAAAAGAAATATACGAAACTTAAAAGAGTATATTCCATGCGGTAACAATGTAGTTGTTTCAGGATCAAAAGTATGCACCGGAAACTATTGATGAATTATTCCCGTTTTTTTTCCATCAATTCCTTAGTTTTACCGTTTACCAGTGGCACAATAAAACACATTATATTCATCTGTTTACATGTTTGGAGCTGTATCGACAGATGGTTCACCATGACTGTGTTAAATCATCCGCTTGTGTATTCCGGCGCATAACCGGTCATGGGTATTTCATTCTTTAACAATTCTTTAAAATTCCAATGCAAGATACCGAACTGAGCCTGACCGAACAGGCGCGATTCCGTCGCGAAAAACTGGATGAGATCCGGAAGATGGGCATCGACCCGTTTCCAGGCACCTTTGATACGAATATTCACGCAGATGAGATCCGGAACACCCCGGAGTTGATCGAGGGAGAAGAGGCGGAGCGAAAACGGGTTCGGATTGCCGGACGTATTATGACCCGGCGTATCATGGGAAAAGCTTCTTTCTTCAATCTGCAGGATCAGTCCGGCACCATTCAGATCTACATCCGGCGGGATGATGTGGGCACCGAGCTCTACAACACCCTTTTCAAGAAGCTGATCGACCTGGGTGATATTGTCGGGGTTTCGGGTTTTGTCTTCAAGACACGGACCGGAGAGATCACCGTACACGCCGAATCGTTTCAGCTGCTCACCAAGACGCTTCGCCCTCTTCCGGTGGCCAAGGAGGTTGAGGATGAGAAGGGCAACAAAGTGACCTATGACGCCTTTGCCGATAAAGAGCACCGCTACCGGCAGCGGTACCTGGACCTCATCGTAAATCCCGAAGTGCGGGAGGTTTTTACCCGGCGAACCCGGATGATCCAGACTATGCGCGACTATATGAGCAGTATGGGCTATCTGGAGGTGGAAACCCCCATTCTGCAGCCGATTTACGGCGGTGCGGCGGCTCGTCCGTTCGAGACACACCATAATGCATTGGATATAAAACTGTATCTGCGTATTGCCAACGAACTTTATCTCAAGCGGCTGATCATCGGCGGATATGAGGGTGTGTTCGAATTTGCCAAGGACTTTCGCAATGAAGGAATGAGCCGGTTCCACAATCCGGAGTTTACGCAGGTGGAGCTCTATGTCGCATATAAGGATTACCGCTGGATGATGGATTTTGTAGAGCAGATGCTGGAACATGTTGTCAAAACATTACACGGCACCACCAAAATTACGGTGGGTGACCGTGAAATTGATTTCAAGGCACCCTGGCCGAGAATCCCGATGCTCGAAGCTATCCGGCAGGAAACCGGAAAGGACTTGTCCGGTATGAGTGAAGAGGAGATCCGCCGCACGGCGAAAGATCTGGACGTGCCCGTGGACAATACCATGGGCAAGGGCAAACTCATCGACGAGATTTTCGGCGAAAAAGTGGAAGACGCGCTGGTGCAGCCCACCTTCATCACCGACTACCCGATTGAAATGAGTCCGCTTGCCAAAAAGCACCCCGAAAAAGAGGGACTGGTCGAGCGATTTGAAATGATCTGCAACGGCAAAGAGCTCTGCAACGCCTTCACCGAGCTGAACGATCCGGTCGACCAGCGTCAGCGGCTGGAAGAGCAGGCCCAGCTGCGTTCGGAAGGGGATGACGAGGCGATGGTGGTTGACGAGGATTTCCTGAAGGCGCTGGAGTACGGCATGCCGCCGACAGCCGGACTCGGCATCGGCATAGACCGGCTGGCGATGATCCTGACCAACCAGGACTCCATCCGCGACGTTCTTTTCTTCCCGCATATGCGACCGGAATGATCAACCGTTATGTATACGACAGATACGGCAGATGTCACGGATGCGGCAGATGTCACGGATACGGCAGTTGTCACGGATACGGCAGATGTCACGAACACAGCGAATGCGGCGGATGTGAGATATGCGCCGGATACGACAAATACGGCGACATCACCGTTATAACCGATGTAAAAAATGCCATTATTCGGCCGGCTGTACCTGACTGTTCTTATGGATGAATGCCCCGCCTGTTATCGGGCTGTTTGGAATATGACTGATTAGAAAATGAATTTTACGTGGTTTCTCGCATACCGGTATTTCCGGGGACGCACAACGGGCAACTCTTTTTTGTCCTTTATCAAGATCATGGCGGTCGCCGGTGTGGCTATTGGTGCCGCCGGACTGCTGATCGCCCTCTCCATCGTTCACGGATTCAAATCGGTCATCCAGGAGAAGATTCTTGGCTATGGCACGCATATCTCGGTGATGACCTACAGCGATGATCCCCTTTACCGGGGTGATACCTTGTCGGTTTTTCTTCAGGATTATCCCGGAGTGGCCGACGCCCAGCCGGTTATTTATTCCCAGGGCATGGTTCAGACGCGTGATTTTGTGGAAGGAAGTTTCATCAAAGGTGTGGACACTGACGGTGATCTCTCCTATATCCGGCAGTATATTCGTGACGGGGTATATCATCTTGGGGAAAACGAAGAGGGGCTGCCCGGTGCGGTGATCGGAGCACGTCTGGCGAGAAACCTGAACGCCACGCCCGGCAGTGTTCTGACCGCATATGCGATCCGGGGCATGCCGTCGCCACTGAATCTGCCCCAAATCCGACAGTTTCATGTATCCGGCATCTACCACACGGGCATTGACCAGTTTGATGATGTACTGGTACTGGTGGACCGCCGGTACGCCCGGGAACTTTTCGAATATCCGGATCCCCAGGCGTCCCGGGTGGAGGTCCGGGTGCAGAACCTGGATGAACTTGACCGGATAAACGCCGATTTAAGTGAACAGCTTCCGTTTCCGTATTTCACCGAAACCATATATCAGCGCTATCGCAGTATTTTTGCCTGGATCAATCTGCAGGAGCAGACCATACCGTTTGTCATTGCCGTAATGGTCATTGTCGCCGCATTCAATCTGATCGGAACGGTACTGATCATGGTGCTGGAACGCACCCGTGATATCGGCATTCTCAAAACCATGGGAGCCAATGATAAAAATGTGCGTTCCATATTTCTGATAGAAGGCCTGATCGTCGGAATGGCAGGTCTGGCCATAGGCATTCTGCTGTCTCTGGCATTCTATTATATCCAGGATACCTGGCAGATCATCCCGCTTCCGGAAGAAAGTTACTACATGAGCTCCGCACCCGTCGAGCCCCGGTGGTATGACTTTCTCATCGTAAGTGCCGTAACATTGACGCTTTGCGCAATGGCATCCTGGCTTCCGGCCCGTGTGGCCGCGCGACTCAATCCGTTGTCGGTGATTTCGTACGGGCGGTAACTCTGTTTTGGCTGTAACGATTACCGTGCTTTTTTTTCAATTCGTTGTCGGTGATTTCGTACGGGCGGTGACGGATTGTTGGAGTAAAATCGCCGACAGTTTGGGTACGGTCTCTGCGGCATCACCCCAAAGGGGGATGACCTGTTTCTGACTGTACAGGGTGTTATCCACTCCCGAATACCCCGGTTTGCTGTCACGGTTGCATACAATGACATGCCCGGACCGGTCAACCTGCAGAACGGGCATGCCGTATATCGGAGTATTTCGGGCGGTGGTGGCCGCCGGATTGATCACATCACAGGCCCCCACCACGACCACCAGGTCTGTTTCCGGAAATTCGGGATTGATGTCTTTCATGTCATACAGAATTTCAAAATCTATTCCTACTTCCGCCAGCAGCACATGCATGTGACCCGGCATCCTTCCGGCCACCGGATGAACGGCAATTTTTACCTCTTTCCCCAGATTTTCAAGAGCGGTTACCAGTTCCATTACTGCCCATTGTGCCTGAGCCAGAGCCATTCCGTAGCCGGGTACGATGATCACTTTTCCCGCCGCAGCCATGATTCCGGAAACAAGGCCGTCTTCTGCAGATCCGGCAGTCTTAACTCCAACCGTTGATTTATTTACTCCGCTTTTTCTTGCATGACGGTCCTGCAGCAAAGCCGACAGTTTGGGTACGGTCACTGCGGCATCACCCCAAAGGGGAATAACCTGCTGCTGCTCATAAAGGGGGTTTTTCACTCCCGAATACCCCGGTTTGTTGTCACGGTTGCATACAATGACCTGTCCGGCCCGGTGCACATCCAGGACAGGCATATCGTAAACAGATCCATTCGGCCCCGAATTGACCGCCGGATTGACCACATCACAAGCTCCCACCACGACTACCAGGTCTGTTTCCGGAAATTCCGGATTAATCGTATCGACATAGGATACCATGTCATCATCAATTCCCACTTCCGCCAGCAGCACATTCATATGTCCGATCATCCGTCCTGCTGATGGGTTTATCGCAATTTTCACCTGTGTCCCCTGGCTTTGAAATGTCGCCGCCAGTTCCTTGACCGCCTGCTGCGCCTGGGCCAGGGCCATTCCGTAGCCGGGTACGATAACCACCCTTTCCGCTGCTTCCATAATACCCGAAATTTTTCCTTCTGCTTCCGGGTCCTCCGGTTTCCGGTCATCCGACGATGTCCTTTCCGTGGCTGTAGCCTTATGGGCGAAACCACCCAGGACGGAGGAG
Source organism: Balneolales bacterium (assembly GCA_007132495.1). GTDB lineage: Bacteria > Bacteroidota > Rhodothermia > Balneolales > Natronogracilivirgulaceae > SLOL01. Next base: position 3,060 of record SLOL01000048.1, on the reverse strand, counting down.
AGGCTTCGGTTCATTGCACGGCACATCAGGTGCGTCAACACCAGACCGGCCACCCCCACGAGGGCGCCCACACCGGTTAACAGAGCGTTGCTCACTGCCAAACCGGTAACAGATGCCGCAACACCGGAAAAGGAATTGAACAAAGCGATGATAATGGGCATATCCGCCCCGCCGATGCGTATGGCAAGAAGCACCCCGTAGACGATGAACAGGATCACAATCCCGTAAAATATCAGGGGGTTTGTGATCCCGAATGTGCTTAAAAGAATAAGGACAATGCCCGCCGACAACAAAATACGAAGCAGCATATGGTGTGCCCGGATGATCACCGGCTGCTGCATCACCCGGTTCTGAAGCTTCAATGCCGCAATGATGCTGCCGCTGAACGTCATCGGTCCAACACCAAGGGCCATTGCTGCTGTAAATCGGAAAAGAAGGGCGTTTTCCGTGGCATACAGTATGATGGCAACCCCTGCTACCAGAGCCGACGCGGCACCTCCCAGTCCATTCAGAAGCGCCACCATCTGTGGCATGTGAATCATTTTGATTCGCTGACCCAGCACCAGGCCCAGTATGCTGCCGATAATAATAAAAGACCAGAGTAGCGGATCCGGTAAAAGTCCGGTCCGGTACAACGTATATAACATGGCCAGTGCCATACACAAGGCTCCCAGTCGGTTACCCCAGAGAGCGGTTCGGGGCGTCTGCATCAAACGGATACCGGCCAGAAATCCGGCAATCAGCAGAATAGCAACAAAAGTATCTACCACGATCATGTCCATCACGATTTCTGTTTCTGCTGGTGTTTTTCTTTTTGAAACATCCGTAACATCCGTTCTGTCACCCAAAAACCGCCTGTTACATTAATCATGGCCAGGACAAGCGCTACGGCAGCGATCATTTTCACATCCGGATCGGCGGTGGAAAAAACGGCTATGGCGCCCAGCACCGTAATTCCGGACAGCGCATTCATGCCGGACATCAACGGGGTATGCAACAGCGGTGGCACTCTTGAAATGACTCTGTATCCGAGCAGCGCTGAGGCAACGAGTATAATGAGCAATGGAATCAGCATGGGACGATCCGGTGTTGAACGTAAATAAACGGGTTTTTGGTTTCAAGGGCCACTTTTCATCGCCTCCAGGGTACCCTTATGCACAATGCTGCCGTCAATGGTTACCAGCATTTCTTTGATGATTTCATCGCTTCTGTCGATCGTTATTTGTCCGTCACGGGTAATAAACTGCAGAAAGTGCATAATATTCCGGGCCAGCATCCAGGTGGCATCCACCGACAGTCTGGCCGGAATATTGGCAATACTGCTGATCAAAACGCCATTGTGAAGCTGGTTCTCACCCGCTTTGCTTAGCCGGCAGTTTCCGCCCTGATCAACAGCAATATCTATAATCATGGAGCCTTTTTTCATCTCGTGAACCATGGTTTGGTCTATGAGAACAGGAGCTACCTCTCCCGGGATCAATGCCGTGAGAATGATCACATCACTTTCCCGGATATGGGGAGCCAGTACTTCCCGCTCTTTTGCATACCATTCATCAGGAAGCCGCCGTGCATATCCGCCCTCTCCGACGGCCAACGTCTCAGGAATATCAAACGGAATGACTTCCACACCAAGACTGCGTGCCTGTTCATTGGCTTCCGGCCTGATATCAAGCGTTTTTACTTTTGCACCCAGGCGCTTTGCGGTAGCCACCGACTGCAATCCAACCACGCCGGTTCCAATGATCAGAAACCGGGCAGGATTGATAAACCCGAAAGAGGTGGGCATCATTGGAATGAAACGGGCCAGGTTGTCCGAAGCAAACGTAACCGCTTTATAGCCGGCGATGGTGCTCATGGACGTCAGCGCATCCATTTTTTGAGCGCGGGATATCCGGGGAACACTGTCCAGGGTGAAACTGGTAATATTTCTCTCCGCCAATATGTTAACCATTTCATGATTTACAGTGTTGGCCGGATGTAAAAAACAGATCAGGACACTGTCGCGCGGCAACAAGGCGGCTTCGTGCTTGTCCAGCCCCTTGTTGAAAATCGGTTCTTTCACTTTGAGAAAAACATGGCCATTACGGTAGACCTCCCCGGTCGAGGCGGCAATATCGGCTCCTGCTTCGATATAATCCTCATCACGGAAAAAAGCGCCTTCTCCGGCCCCTGTCTCAACCAGGACACGGGCTCCGTCTTTAATGAGCTCCCGAACGGTTTCCGGCATCACAGCAACCCGCTTTTCCCCCGGCATAATTTCCTTCAATACCCCGATTGTGATATCTTTATTCGGCATAATCTGACTTTGGTTTTCCATTGATATGATCTATAATAGTTTATGGCCCATTCAAAAGCCACTCCCGATCTCAATGATGCATTTACGTTTCAAAGGTATGTTCAAAGGCATGTTCAAAGGTATGTTCAAAGGCATGTTCAAAGGCATGTTCAAGAACATTGTTCAAGCACATGGATTTTATGTTTCAAAGGCGCGTATTGCCGTTGAATTACCACCCCGGACTTCCGTATTATAAGCGCTATGTTATCCAAAGAGCTTTTTAAGAAAATCCGGCGGCTTGAAATACACACCAAAGGACTGGTCAATGAAATTTTCGGAGGTGAATATCAATCCGCTTTCAAAGGGCGTGGTATGACCTTTTCGGAGGTACGCCCCTATCAGTTTGGCGACGACGTACGCCAGATCGACTGGAACGTGACCGCCCGCAGTCAGGAGCCGTACATCAAGATCTTTGAGGAAGAGCGCGAACAGACCCTGATGCTTTGTGTGGATATCTCCCCGAGCGGACAGTTTGGCAGCGGCAATCAGCGAAAACTGGATCTGGTGACCGAACTATCTGCAGTGCTGGCTTTCAGTGCCATTAAAAACAACGACAAGGTCGGATTACTGCTTTTTACCGACCGCATCGAAAAGGTGGTCATTCCCCGCAAAGGCCGGGCTCATGTATTGCGGCTGATCCAGGAACTGCTTACCACCGAACCCGCCGGATCGGGTACCGACATCGGCAGTGCCGTTGCCTATCTGAGCAAGATACTCCGCCGCCG
>SLOL01000212.1 GCA_007132495.1 Balneolales bacterium | reverse complement strand
CGTTTTTTTGATTGAGACGTTCAGTTTCTCAAACAGCGGATGGAATCGGCTCATGGCGGTAACGGTTGCAGGCATAATGGTACCGGCATTCTTCTCAGGACTCTTGATGCTCAGAAATTACGGGGATAATGCCACCGGGTTTATTCTCACGTTTACGCTGCTGTTGATGGTCTGGGCCAATGATATATTTGCTTTTTTCGGGGGCAAGTCGATGGGTAAGCATCCACTGGCGCCACGGATAAGCCCTTCAAAAACGATTGAAGGATTTATCTGGGGGGTTGTGGGGTCTTTCATCGCACTCATTTTATGTCAGCTTCTGATTGCCGATTATCCACTGACCTGGGCGGTTTCGATTCCTTTTGCTGTTATCGCTGGACTTATGGGTCCGGCAGGAGATCTGGCCGAAAGCAAATTGAAGCGGGCTTCCGGCATCAAAGATTCATCCGCGTTAATGCCGGGACACGGTGGAATGTATGACCGGTTTGATGCGTTACTGTTTTCAGCTCCGGCATCGATTGTTTATTTCCGGCTGCTGGGCTTTTTTTCGGTTTTATGAGGAGTCTGAACCTGGTAAAAACCGGGCATACATCTCAAAACCGGGCATGCATCTCAAAATAACGAGGTCACTTATGAAGGTTTTTCTGACCGGAGGTACCGGCTTTATCGGGCAACACCTGACGCGGTTTCTTGTTGAACAGAGCCATTCGGTTGTAGTGGCTACCCGTTATCCGGAACAATTTAACCGTGCTTCGGGCAAAGTGGAGGCGCAAGAGCCGGACGATCAACAAAATGCGACTGTTCGTTATGTCCCCCTGCGCGAGGATATGACCGCAGATATTGAGGGTTCCCGTGTGGTTATTAATCTGGCGGGCGAAAGTCTGTTCGGGAAGCGATGGACATCATCGGTAAAAAAAAGACTTTACAACAGCCGGATTCAAACCACGAATGCGCTGGTATCGGGAATGCAGCGGTTGGACAGCATACCGGAGCTCTTCCTGTCTACTTCGGGAATCAACTATTACGGTGATAGCGGTGAAGACGAGGTTACCGAAGAGCGTGGCCGGGGCGATGATTTTCTTGCCCGCTTGTGCCATGATTGGGAGTCAGCTGCATTGGAAGCCCGTAAGTACGGCATACGGGTCGTAACACCAAGGACCGGAGTGGTATTGGGAGCCGGCGGAGGGGCACTGGCCACCATGCTGCCTGTATTTCGTGGATATCTGGGAGGTTCCATCGGACCCGGAACCCAGTATTTTCCATGGATACATATGGAAGATCATTGTCGGGCATTATTGCATGCCATTGTTCATGATGAAATAGAGGGAGCATACAATGCTGTGGCGCCGAATCCGGTGACCATGGATGATTTTGCAGCATCGCTCGGAAGTGTCCTGTCGAGGCCGTCCATGTTCAAAGTGCCGGAACAGGTTGTGAACCTGGCTCTGGGCGAGGCAGCAGTATTGCTGACATCAAGCCTGAAGGCTGTCCCGGAAGTGTTGAGAAACAAGGGGTTTAAATTCCGGTTTCCGGATGTCGGAAAGGCGCTGGAAAATCTGTTATCCCCGGGGTGATTGTTGATGATCTACCATCCCGTAAAAAAAAGCCTGTACAATTCCGGATCATTGGCAGAAGGCTGCCGTAGTCGTGGTTACTCCGGTCGACGAAATGACCAGCATCGCAATCCGTCACGGGTCTGTCCAATCAGCTCCTGTTCGCCATTGGCCAAAAGATCGGTAATAATGGGGTGGTGAATGGAAGCGGCCGGAATGTTGGCGATACGCTCTCCGGAGGCCACCTGCCATGCATAGACTCTTCCGGCACTGGTTACTCCAATAATTTCCGGGTTACCGTCACCGCTTAGATCGGTTATCTGCATACTATCATAATCGGCAGCAGCCTGGCCCATGTTTCGCTCCATCCGTAGTTGTCCGGCTTCATTTAACAGAAACAGGTTTCCGTTCCGGGACTGAACCCCGATCAGCACTTCCCGGGTGGTTTGTGCCGATGCACCCGGTAAATCACTATTTACCGGCACAGTCAGAGACCGTACGATCGGAGAGTTAATGACAGCAGAATTGTCAACATAGACACGTCGTACCGTCATCTCTTCATTTTCTTGTTCCGGGCCGGCATCGTTTTCAATGGGAACGACCAAAGAATCGGCAAAAAACGGTTCTTTGCCGATAGCATACAGGTGACCATCGGATGCACCGGCCAGTATATGATTATCATGAAAAGTAATGGACCCATAATCCGATTCGATGAATACCGGAAAGTGGTTACGTCGTTCTCCACCGGGTGTGAAACCGAAAAGTCCGTTTCCTGCGGTAATCCACAGTGAGGTTTCTCCCTCAAATTCCCGTAACTCGGGTTGTTGTGTAACAATGACATTAACTTCTTGTGGCCATCCGCTGATATTCCGTCCGCGCTGGTCAAGCACATGCACCTGTCTGTCAGCTGTGGCCACGATCAATTCCGGCCGGCCATCTCGGGCAACATCTGCCAGTTGAAGAGGAGCGGTAATGGCTTCATCCATGGAGATCGGAAAATTGGGCAAAGGTCTTCCCTGGGTATTCCACGCATAAACCTTGTTACCGGCAGCTACCAACACTGCGTACTGGTTATTGCCATACCAGTCAAAAACTATGGGTGAGCCGACAGGTCGGTCGTTGGAAGTGCTCATTTCCATGAAGCCGGTTCCGTCAGAGGCGATTCCGTAGACCTGATTGTTTTCGGTGGCTACAATTAACTCGTTACGGGATCCGCCGAGAATGTTGGCAAGTACGGGCTTTCCGGTGAGGCGGGAGCCCGCCAGGTTGTAGGCCCAAAGGTCTCTGACCGGTTCGGTCCGTTCCTCCGTGAAATAGGTATCCAGTTGTACATGCAGTTCATCACCACTCTGAACCAGGCTCGCCGCCCCAATATCCGAAATCCTGGTGAGGAACCCGGCATGATTTATGGGGTTAAGGTGATGCTCGAGATAGTTCGATATGGGTAAATTGCGCGAGTATATCCACGCACTTACCGATTCCGGATGTTGCTCCCGGATATTCATATAATGATCGTCATAATAAAAAACGGCCCTTCGTCTGCGATCCTGATCGATGCGCCGGGCGAGTCCGGGGCGTTGTGTAATCACGGCGGCGTTGGAGGAGCGAATGACAAAAAAATCGGTCATTGTACCGACAGGTCCACCAAGCAAGCGAGCCAGGATGTTACTGCTTACCTGGAAAATGTCATTGCTTCTGTTGATGTAACCTTCCTGTACCAGTTCATTGAGAACGCGCTGGAATGCAGCACCGTTATTCAGTCGGCGCAGAAACATGTGTTCACCGGTCGACAGAAAGCCGGTTGCCTCAAATGCAACAAAAGCTGTCGGGTCATCCAGCGTTTGTACGATGCTCTGAAATCGGTCTGTATCGGATATCAACAGCGAGTCGAGTTGGCTTGTTACGTCGATATCACCGGGCGGTGTGCTTAACGGTTCATCATGATATATGGAGAACAGGGCGGCATCCAATGGGATGTAACGGTCAAGATCAAACCCGGCAGGGTCCGATGAAAAGGTGGTAACAAACGAAGAGTGTCCTTCGGAGGCCAGAGGGATCGTTCCGGTCAGGCTGAGATGGTAAAGCGGGTCGTCGCTGTTATGGTCGGTGATGCTTATGGCAGCGGGTCCGGTTCCTGCAAAGAGATCTTTGAACCGGGGAAGGTAACGGGGGGCACCGAGCTGTTTGACCCAGTTTTCAAGTTTCGGAGTGTTAAGCAGGAAATCAGCATCATGAAGCCGTTCTTCGGAGATCGCGATCTGAGGTTCGACCCCCGTATAGGTCAGAATACCATTTTCCACGGCATTACTGTTCTTGCTGAGAATAATCCAGTCGTCAAGCTGGGTGGCAAAAAGCTGCTGATCATCCAGATGCAGAATATGGATGCGATGCCCCTGGTAGCGGTAGTTGTTAACGGCAAATTCTTTTTGAAAAGGTCTTGCCAGAGTACTGATACCGTCACCCGGATCCTCCAGAATAAAGACAGGCTGAAGTTCATTTGATCCGGTAGGATAAAGGGCAATCGCCTTGGTGCGGAGTGGTGTGGTGAGATGTTCCTGCATATCGGTCAATTCAGCCAGTTGGATGGACGACATCTCTTCCAGAGAAGCTGTTTGCTGAAGCTCAAGAACCTCAAAAAAGTCTGCATCGTGATGAAGCATTGCCAGGGGAGATTCATTCGGGACGGCAGATAACCAGGTTTGATCTGATGCTCCCTCGGAACAGGCCGAGATTCCGATAGTGAAAATGATTAAAATGAGCGATAATGGAATTGCTATTCTTGTTATCATATGCAGTTGTTGGGAAATACCTGAACAGGCTCGACGTTTTTCTATCATGCGTTACCGATCATAAAATACCAATTTTTGAATGAGTTTTTTGAATCCATTCTTATTTGTTGCACTGGCGGCAGCCGCCATTCCGGTGATCATTCATATCATCAATTTCCGCAAACCGCGGAAGGTTGCTTTTTCAACGCTTGCCTTCTTTCAGGAATTGCAGAAGTCGGCAATTTATCGGTTGAATATCAAGAGGTATCTGCTGCTTGCACTCAGGGTCCTGGCTATTACCATGCTGGTGATGGCCCTTGCACGCCCCTTTATCCCGCCGCAGGTGGCCGGCTGGTTTGGAACATCAGAAGAGGGAGGAGTGGTGGCCATATTGGTGGATAATGGTCCGAGTATGATGCAGGTGGATGAAAGCGGCCCTTATATGGACCAGGCAAAAAGTGCTGCAAAAGAGATCATTGATCAATCCTCGGATGGAGTCCGGTTTCTGATTGCAGCTACCCATGGCGAGCTTGAATCCGGGCGCTTGATGAGACGGGGTGAGGCGTTGCGATACCTGGAGACGCTGGAATCGGTTAACAAGGGAGCTTATCCGGAAGAACGAATGGAAGTTATCCATAGACGACTTGCGGATGAGCCGGGTGAACAAGGGCGTATATACTGGATATCCGATGCCCGGGAGTCACAGCTGAAAAAAATCAAAGATCATTTTGAACCGGATTATTCCGGTGACGACTATTATCCTGTTACATTTATTCGTGTAGGTGGTGATAACTTTCAAAATGTTGCCGTGACATCTGTGGAGACGTCAGGACAGGTGCTTGGCGAAGGGATACCTGTTGGGGTCGCGGTAACGGTGAGAAATTATGGTGGTCAGCCGGTTCACAACTCCTATTTAAGTCTTGAGATCGACGGAGAGCGAATTGGTCAGTATGAGGTGGATTTGCAGGAGGGACAGGAGCGAGAGCTCCTGTTTGAAGTGATTCCGGAATCACACGGCAATATTCGTGGAAAAGCTGTCCTTGAAGGGGGGGGCTACACGTTTGACAATACCCGATACTTTTCCATCGATGTTCCGGAAAGTCGCCGGGTGCTGCTGGTCAGAGACAGGGGAGATGATGATAGTGGTCGTTCCTATTTGCAGCCTGTTCTTGAAGCGGCTTCTGAAACCGGAACACAGATCAGAGCCTCCTTTATCGATATCAGCGAGCTCCGGGATGCGGAACTGGGCCGTTATGATGCCGTAATACTGGAAAGTCCGAGGGTCATTCCGGATTACTTGCACGCAGAACTGGTTCAGTTTGTTCAACAGGGGCGGGGACTTCTTTTTGTTCCATCCGAACAGGGAACCATCGAGAGTTATAACCGCTTTTTGGGACGCTTTCAAGCCGGCACTTTTACCGGCATGCGAGGTTCTTACGGCCGATTTGAGGAAGTAGCCTCATTTCAGATGCTTTCTGACGGGCAGGTGCTGGTGGATGATCTTTTTGAAATGCGCGAGGATGAAGAGGTACGTATTGATATGCCCTCGATATATCACTACTGGCGCTATCAACCACCCGAGAGTGCACCTGGAACAACCCTGTTGCGGTCCAACCTGGAGGAGCCGCTTTTTGTGGAACGAACATCCGGTGACGGCATAATTCTCATAGGGGCTTTGGGGTTTGGGCCGGGCTGGTCTAATCTGAGTATCAAGCCGATCTATGCCCCCTTGCTCTATCGGATGATCCTGTATGTTGTCGCTTGGGAGGATGGTGGAGTGCGGGAGCATACGCTGGGTTCTCCATTTGATCGCAGTATTGCGGATATCGGAACAGAGGTGACCATGACGTTGAACGGAGATGATTTTCGGCCGGAAACGGCTACCACGGCAAACGGGATGCGGATCCGTTATCCGGCCAGGGAGTGGTCGCCGGGCTGGCTGGATCTGAATCTTGATGGAAGGGAGTATACCATGGCTGTAAATCAGGATATATCGGAATCTGATTTTACTTCGTTAACAGTGGTAGAAACGGAAGAATATCTGGAAGATCACCTGCGGTTGGCCGGAGTGGTCGATATTTCCGGTTACAGCGAAACAGAAATACGATCTGCGATGGCTTCGGTCAGTTTCGGCCGGGAAATATGGAACTGGTTTATTTGGTTAGCACTTGTTTTTATGGTTGCAGAATGCATTATTTCAAAAACATTCAAAACAGAATCCTCATCTGATTAAAGAGGCCGCCTATGATACCTATTGCTACAATTCATTTGGTAATATTGGCTTTCTTTACCCTTGGTACGACCATGCTGATGATGGTTACCGTATCAAATGCCCTGAGACTTCGCAATGTGGAAATTACCTGGAAGTCGGGCAAACTTTTTGGATACCCCCTTTTTTCGACTCTGTTTCTGTTTTTTTCCCTTCTTCTGACCGGTATGGTTTTCTCCCACCCGTTGTATCAAAATACGGTGTCGGTTATGTGTTATAACTGGATCGGAGTGAACTGGTTTGTATCCAGCTATTTGATGTCCAAGCGATTTGTAACGGATCACGGGATTGTGAAGAATATCAATGATCCGTCTCAAACAGTAGCCTGGAGCCGTATTATGGATTATCTGGTGCGTAATAGTGGCAAGAATCAGACTTATGTCTTTTTTTATCCGGATCTGTTGCCCGGAGACCGTTCCCGCAATATCCGGCTTGAACTGGAAATACCTGAAGAGAAGCAAGGGCGGTTTGCAGATATTCTGCAGAAAAAACTGGGACGCAGGTTCAGTCTCGGCGAGTTGGAAAGTACCGGTATCGGTCAACTCAAGTGACCGGATGTAAAAAACCACATGATCTCTAAACAAGAACGTATTTGAATAACGATCTCAAAACGAATATAAGCGATAAAGAGCGCGTAGTTCTGGTCGGTATTTATGGTACCGAGACAGACAAAAAGCAGGCTGAAGAGTATTTATCGGAACTTGAACTTCTGGCCGATACGGCCGGTGGCGTGACGGTAGAAAAAATATTGCAACATAAAAGTCGCCCGGATGTAAGCACCTATGTCGGAAAGGGCAAGCTGAATGAGGTGCGTAAGAGCATGAAGGAGTATTCGGCCGATCTGGTGATATTCGACGATGATCTCACTCCAACACAGGCCCGGAATATTGAAAAAGTAACCGAATCGAAGGTACTGGATCGGAGCGGACTTATCCTTGATATTTTTGCTTCACGTGCCAAGACCTCCGCAGCCAAGACGCAGGTTGAACTGGCCCAGCTTCAATACCTGCTTCCACGGTTGACGCGCTACTGGACACACTTGTCACGGCAAAAAGGGGGCATTGGCACCAAGGGGCCAGGCGAAACTCAGATTGAAACTGACCGCCGGCTCATCGGGCGCAGAATTTCCGTTCTCAAAAAGAAGCTTGAAAAACTTGATTTGCAGCGCCGGCTACAGCGGCAGGGACGTGAGGATTCATTGAGAGTGGCGCTGGTCGGATATACCAATGCCGGCAAGTCTTCGCTCATGAATGCCATAACGGATACCTCCGTTTTTGCCGAGAACCGGCTCTTTGCAACCCTTGATGCTACCGTGAGGCGGTTTGATATTGATCAGGAGGAGGTTCTGCTCTCCGATACGGTTGGTTTTATCCGCAAGCTGCCCCATAACCTTGTTGAAAGCTTTAAGTCGACGCTGGATGAGATTCGCGAGGCGGATTTGCTGCTTCATGTCGTTGATGTATCATCAGAACTCAAAGAAGACTACATTCACACCGTAAATGAAACACTGAAAGAACTGGAGTCTGAACAGAAGCCGGTCATTATTGTCTTCAACAAAGTGGACTTGCTCGCATCATCACAGGATCTTACAGAACTAAGAGATGATTATCCGAACTCGGTATTTGTATCTGCGATCCGTGGTATTGGACTTGAAGAAATTTATGCAGAAATTAAAAAATGGGTTGAAAGAAATTACTTATATCGGAAAATTGTCATTCCGATAACCAGTTACAATGTGGTATCATTTTTGCATGATGTGGCAGAGGTTGAGCACGAAACATATGATGAGGAGTTTGTTCGCCTGAAGTGCCGAATTCATGAAAAGTACTATGGCAAATTAATTGAGCTGCTTCGTAAAAGTGATGCAAAAGAAGAGGTTCTGGAGAAAGTCAACGGAGGAGGTTGATCATGCTGATACGCGATATTACCAGTGAGCATATCATACCGCTACGGGCAATCGATACGGCCCGGGAGGCTCTGACTGCCATGAATGAAACGGGGCAGCTTATCCTTCCGGTCGTTGACCAGACCACAAACCGGTTTATCGGCATGGTCAGCCGTGAGTCGGCAGAAAAACATTCAGCCACCGTTGGAAGTGTGATGACGATCCGTGAAAAGCATACGGTAGTTGCATCGCCTTGTCAGAATGTTCTTGAAACAGCGCGCTTGATGGACAAACATGATGCAGCAATGATCCCGGTGCTGGATGATGAGCGGAATTATCTTGGTGTTGTAGAGCGTACTGTGCTCAATGCACGGATCGTTGAGATGATGAATTTTACCGAGTACGGTTCGCTCATAACTATTCATTTTGAAGAGCGTGATTTCACCCTGTCCCAGGTGGTACGAATTATCGAGACCGAAGGCGGACTCATACTGGGCTTGAACGTGGAATCACCCCGAAGCAATAATCCGTTCTATGTTGTCAGTATAAAGCTGAGTCTTCCGGATCCGGCACGTATCGTTTCTGCCTTAAAGCGGCATGAGTATATCGTGGACGCACAAAGTACGGATAATCAGGAAGATCGCAGATTTGAGCAACGGGCTGATGAACTTCTGCATTATCTGAATATGTAGCCGGTGTATTTTGTCGCGATTCTCTTCTGCATAAATGAAACCTGTTTTGCGTTACGTTCTGTGGAGAACTATTCTTCTTCAATTACTATATTCCATCTTTTCCAATGTAATATTTATACGCAATGACCGGGATTACCCGCAATATCTCAATCGTGCTTTTTTGGGCAGCAGGAGTCGGCTGCTTTTCTCTCGCAAATGCGCAAGAGACTTCGACACCGGTTCATGAACATTATGAAACAGGCATCCGCCTCTATGAATCGGGGTTGTATGAACAATCTGCCCGTTACCTTCGGATGTACCTTGAACAAGAGCCGGGCAGGGCACACCGGGAAAATGCCCACTACTACCTTACTCTCTCTGAAATTGCAGAGGATTCGCTTAATCAGGATATATATGTTTACCGGTTCCTGCAGCTGTATCCAACCGGATCCAATGCAATACGACTGCTGGAAGATTTGGCGGGCAGGAATTACCGGAATGGCGATTACCAGGATGCACTGAGTCGCTTTGCCCGGATATACGAGCTGGCAAGTGAGACACAGGGCAAAGCCGAATATCTGTTCTGGATGGCGGAATCGGCCCTTGAAATGGAAGATACCGACAGTTCATCCACGTTGTTCCAAAAGCTTGCTGATCGGCATCCGAATTCTGAATGGGCTCCGAAAGCACTTTATGCCCGGGCCGGACTTTACCTGGATCAGGAGGAGTTTGACAAATCGGCTCAGATTTTTGAGGAACTCAGGGATCGTTATCCCAATGATCCTGTAATAAGACAGATCGGCACGGCACTTGGGGAGATGTATTACCGCCAGGAACGTTATGATGAGGCCATCCGGGCGCTTCGCGAGGAGCTTGGCTATCTGGAAGATGAAGCAATGCTCAAGGCTATTCTGCTTATTGCCGAAAGCTATAACTATCTGGAACAGTTTGAAGAGGCATCCACTCATTACCGATGGTACATCAATATAAGCGAAGATGAAATGCAGGCCAGACCGGCTCATTACGGACTCGGCTGGGTATATCATAAACAGCAGGTGTATCACTGGGCGGCCGATGCTTTTGAAAAAGCGGCTATGGGTGAAGATGAGCTGGCCCGAAAAGCGCTCTATTATGAGGCAATCAATCGCAAACTGGGTGGCCGTTATGATCGTGCATTGACGACGTTCCAACGATTCGGAGATAAGTACACGGAAGGGCCCTGGGTTGAGAGGGCTTATTATGAATGGGCCCTGACGGCATTGGAGCTGGGACGTAACAACACAGCCATTGAAGTATTGCAACGACTGGAGCGGTCCGACTTCCCTCTCGAGGATCCTGGAAGTGTCTATTCTCTTCTGGGGGAGGCGTATTTCGCCAACAATGAATACAGCCGGGCAGACCAGGCTTTCGAAATTGCCCAGCAAACCACCGGGGTGGATGATGACATACGGCGACAAGCCCGTTTTCAGCGGGCATGGCTGCTTTACGAAAATCATGCCTACCGGGAAGCAAGACAAGCATTTGAGTCGGTTTACCGTGATCAGCCCTCCGACAGCCTTGCCGCCGAGGCGCTTTTCTGGAGTGCCGACAGCTATTTTAATCTCGGACAATGGGGAAACGCTGCCCGGCAATTCGAACGATTCAGGGACGGGTATCCCGACCATCGGTTTGCCGGTGCTGCTGTCTACTCCCTTGGCTGGAGCTATTTTAATATGAGGGAGTTTGAAAATGCGGCACACTACTTTGAACTCTTCGACAGGGAGTATGAACCTCCGCCGATGGCTTTGTTCCCTTATGACGTCGATGCCCGATTGCGGCTGGCGGATTCGCACTACGCACTTGGAAACTACGAACGGGCAATAAGCAGTTATGAAGAGGTGGCAGGCTCCGAAACGGGGGGGGATTATGCCATATTTCAAATGGCGAACAGCTATTTCCGGGATAATTACTCTTTTGAAGCGGTTCAGAATTTCCGGAGACTTGCCCGAATCTTTCCCGAAAGCCGCCTCCGTGAGCAGGCTCAGTACAACATCGGCTATATCTATTTTCAGATCGGAAATTATGATCAGGCCATAGAGGAGTTTCATGGACTGATTAACCGCTATCCGGGAACAATATGGGCGGCAAGGGCCCAATATCAGATCGGGGACGCCTATTACAATGCCGGGGAGTATGAAGATGCTATTGAGGCATACCGGCTTGTACTTGATGAATATCCGGATAGCGAATATGTGGTGGATGCCGTCAATGGGGTACAGTTTGCACAGCTTGCTGCCGGAGAAGAAGATACCAGTCTGGGTATCCTGGAGAACTTTTTGAATCAACATCCGCATACCGGAACGGCAGACCAGCTGCGGTTCCGCCAGGCTCAAAATCTGGTTGAAGCCGGTGATTACCGGGAAGCCATCCAATCTTTTCGTCACTATATCCGGGTAACCACCACCGAGTCGGAAATTCCCGAGGCATGGTACAACATCGGAGAGGCTTATGAACAGCTGGACGAGTATGATCAGGCAATTTCGGCGTATAGGGAGATCGTTAGCGACTATCCCGAATCGGACCGGCTGGAACCGGCATTACTCCATATAGGCCGGCTAGAGTATGAGCAAGGGAGAAATAACGAAGCGATTTCCGCCCTGGAAAATCTGGTGGAACGCGGAGGTAATCTGCAGGTTGAGGGTCTGGCGGCACTTGGCGATGCGTATTTGGCCAATGGACAGATCGGGACGGCTGAAGATATCTACGACAGGGCTCTTGAGAGACGATCGGATTACGATCCGGCGCTTGTTGGAAAGGGCAAAGTTGCACTTGAACGGGGGCAGTACATGGATGCGGAGCAGTATTTCCGTCAGGTAGCTGAAAGCAATACACTGGCCCAGGGTGCCGAGGCCCAATATTTACTGGGACAGGTAGAGCATGCCCGAAGAAATTACGAAGAGGCTATTGACGCTTACAGCAGAGTAAGCGCCCTTTATGAGTCGTATGCCGACTGGGTGGCTGAAGCGATGCTGGCTACCGCTGAAACGTACAGGGAGATGGGGCAGATCGGGAGAGCCAATCAGACATTACAAGATGTTATTGACCAGTACCCCGACACCGAGTTTGCCGAAAGAGCGGCCAGACAACTGTAACCGGAGTTATTCTATCGGATGATCAAACTTATTTCTGCGGCAAAACCGCTCAAAGGAAGCATCAGCCTCCCGCCTGACAAGTCGATTGCGCAACGAGCCGCACTTTTTGCGCTGCTATCGGAATCGACTTCGACCATCTCGAATTATCCCGAAGCCGAAGACCCGCAAACCGCGTTGTCATGTATCGGGATGTTGGGAGCCGAGGTAATCCCCGACAGTTCTGAAATTGAAATAAAAGGGGTAGGTCGTGACGGCTTGACCCTTTCAGGAGATATCATTGATTGTGGAAACTCGGGTACCGTAATGCGCCTGTTGTCAGGTATCCTTGCAGGTTCTGGTGTTCAAGCTACACTGATCGGCGATGCGTCGCTTTCGTCCCGGCCCATGAAACGGATCATGGATCCCCTTTCCCGTATGGGGGCGGAAATCACATCGGCGGATGGTGGTTACCCGCCGTTGCATCTGAATCGGAAAGGTCCCTTGAAACCAATGAGATATACCTTGCCGGTTGCCAGTGCCCAACTCAAATCGTGCATATTGCTGGCCGGACTTTTTGGAGATGACGTGACGGAGGTAGTAGAGCCTGTGCCGTGCCGCAATCATACCGAAACCATGCTGCGCTTACCGGTAGATCACCAGAATGGGCACACCGTGATTTCCAGCTATCGCGGGCTTGAACTGCCCTCCCAGAACCTGGTCATCCCGGGAGATTTTTCTGCAGCGGCATTTTGGCTGGTTGCCGCGACTATAGTTGACGGATCCGATCTGATGTTACCGGCTACCGGCATGAATCCAACAAGAAATGTGGCCATTGACATACTGAAACGGATGGGAGCGGATATCACCATCCGTAATATCCGGACAGAAGGCGCTGAACCGGTGGCCGATTTGCAGGTGAGATCGACAGAACTTCGCGCTGTTACCATCCGGCCGGAAGAGGTTCCGGTTGCGATTGACGAACTGCCGATCTTAAGCGTTGCCATGGCCTTCGCCGAT
Organism: Balneolales bacterium; assembly: GCA_007132495.1. Classification (GTDB taxonomy): domain Bacteria; phylum Bacteroidota; class Rhodothermia; order Balneolales; family Natronogracilivirgulaceae; genus SLOL01. The sequence continues at coordinate 15,104 of SLOL01000212.1, read as the reverse complement.
GGCACTTCCCGGATTACGGGAGCGGAAGAACTGCGTTACAAAGAGAGTGACAGACTGTCAGCCATGGGAACGATTCTTGAAAATGCGGGTATTCGTGTCGAAGTCAGAAAAGACGGCCTGATCATCCAGGGCCGCTCCGGAAAACCGGGCAAATCCACCATGCATGACAGCATGAATGATCACAGAATAGCGATGTCCGCTGCCATATTGTCTCTGAAAACTGACGGTGTGTCAGAAATCCGCAATGCCGGGGCAGCGTCGGTATCATACCCCGATTTCTGGTCACATCTGGACAGTGTGGCGCACTGAAAGGATTTTTTTCTGTCAAAACGACAGAAAAACCCGGTTTATCTCTGGTTGGCATTGTTATTGTTCCATATTTAGCAAAAGTAATAAGACATGTTACTTGAAAAATGTTAATCAGAAACAGAAGATCGATTTATTATGGGTAAGATTATTGGAATAGACTTGGGAACAACAAACTCCTGCGTATCGGTGATGGAAGGTAATGAGCCGGTAGTGATACAGAACTCCGAGGGAGGCCGAACCACTCCGTCGGTCGTAGCGTTTACAAAAGACGGCGAACGCCTTGTGGGCGCACCGGCCAAAAGACAGGCCATCACCAATCCGGAGAATACGATCACATCGATCAAGCGGTTTATGGGGCGGTTTTATGATGAAGTGCATTCAGAGAAGAAGACCGTATCCTATAAAATCATCAAGGCCGATGACGGAACAGCCAGGGTGGATCTTGGCGACAGAACCTATGCACCCCAGGAGATCTCTGCAATGGTATTGCAGAAGATGAAGCAGACTGCCGAAGAGTATCTGGGTGACAAGGTCACCGAGGCGGTTATTACGGTTCCGGCCTACTTTAACGATGCGCAGCGAAAAGCTACGCAGGAAGCCGGAAAAATTGCCGGTCTGGAGGTCAAGCGGATTATCAACGAACCCACCGCAGCATCGCTGGCATATGGACTGGACAAGAAGGATGAAAATATGACCATTGCGGTATTTGACCTTGGCGGTGGTACATTTGATATCTCCATTCTGGAACTGGGCGATGGGGTGTTTGAAGTAAAAGCAACCGAAGGGGACACTCACCTGGGTGGTGATGACTTCGACGACCGCATCATGAATTATCTGGCCGATGAATTCAAGAAAAGTGACGGAATTGATCTCAAAAATGATCCCATGGCTCTGCAGCGTCTGCGGGATGCTGCCGAAAAAGCCAAGGTTGAGCTTTCCAGCTCTCAGAAAACCAATGTGAATCTGCCTTTTATTACGGCTGACAGCTCCGGACCGAAACATCTGAGCATTGACGTCACCCGATCCAAGTTCGAACAGATGGTCGAGGATCTGGTGCAGCGCACGCTTAAGCCCACCGAGAAAGCCCTCAAAGGCTCCAAGCTTAAGAAGTCAGATATCGACAAGGTGATTCTGGTTGGTGGATCCACACGGATTCCGAAAATCCAGGAAGTAGTCAAGGATTTCTTTGGCAAAGAGCCGAGCAAGGGAGTTAACCCGGATGAAGTCGTCGCGATTGGTGCCGCCATTCAGGGTGGTGTCTTCTCCGGTGATGTGAAGGATGTGGTGCTGCTGGATGTAAACCCGCTGACACTGGGTATTGAGACCCTTGGCGGTGTAATGACCAAGCTCATCGAAGCCAATACCACGATTCCGACCAGCAAGACGGAGACCTTTTCCACAGCGGCGGACAATCAATCGAGTGTGGAAATTCATGTGATTCAGGGCGAGCGTGCCAAGGCCCAGGACAACAGAACACTGGGACGGTTCCACCTTGATGGCATACCGCCGGCGCCACGGGGAGTGCCTCAGATTGAAGTCACCTTTGACATCGATGCCAACGGCGTATTAAGTGTGAGCGCCAAGGACAAAGGTACCGGAAAAGAGCAGAGCATCCGTATTGAAGCAAGCTCCGGTCTGTCTGAAGAGGAGATCGAAAAGATGAAGAAGGCCGCCGAAGAGCATGCCGATGAAGATAAAAAGCTTCGGGAACAGGTTGAAACGCTCAACAAGGCCGACAGTCTGATCTTTTCCACCAAGAAACAACTGGAGGAATACGGAGACAAGCTTTCCGAGCAGAACAAGACCAACATTCAGGAGGCACTCGAAAAAGTAGAGAGCCTGCATAAGGAAGAAAAGGTGGATGAGCTCGACGAGGCAATGGAAGCGCTCAATAAAGCGTGGTCGGATGCATCCACCGAGATGTACCAGGCTTCACAGGATGCTCAAAGCGGAGAAGCCGGTCAGGCCGGCGATGCCGGTGAGCAGCAGAGCTCCGGAGATGCAGAATCGTCCAAAGATGACGGAGATACTGTAGATGCGGAATTCGAAGTTGTCGATGACGATGATGAAGAGAAGAAAAAGAAATAAGCGATACAGAAACTGTTAATCGCTGCAAATCGAAGCCCCGTTCCGTTCCTCATGATTTTTTTGAAGAGGAGGCGGTTCGGGGCTCTTTTTATTTTTATATTGGGAGTAGATTGTTTTTCAAGTGTCAATAATTAACAAAAGCGTACGTGTGACTGTGGACAAGACAAGTAGCAAAAAATGGAGCCCGACCTCCTGGCAGAACTATCCCGTAAAACAGCTTCCGGAATACAAGGACAAAAAGCTGCTCAAACAGGTCTATAAAGAGATGAGCAGTTATCCTCCTCTGGTAAACTCGTGGGAGGTGGAAGATTTGCGAAATCAGCTGGCCCTGGCGGCAAAGGGCAAAGCGTTTCTGCTTCAGGGGGGAGACTGTGCCGAGGTATTCGATAACTGTAATGCTCCGCAGACGGTTAACTTGCTCAAGGTTTTGCTTCAGATGAGTTTCATACTGATACACGAGATGAACATTCCGGTAATCCGGGTTGGAAGAATTGCAGGGCAGTACGCCAAGCCGCGCTCCAAGCCGGTAGAAAAGGTGGCAGGCCAGGAAATTCCCACCTACCGTGGTGATTTGTTCAATCGTATCGATCAGGATGAGGATGCCCGTCTTACCAATCCCAAAAGATTGCTGGAAGGATACAAACTGTCGGCACTGACACTCAATTTCATCAGGTCTCTGACGGAAGGAAAGGGTTTTGCCAACATGAACCATCCGGAATATTGGGAACTCGATTTCATGCGCCGAAACAAGTACTACAAAGAGTATGAGTCGATGGTGAAATCCATTACCAATGCCGTGCGGTTTGTGGAGACGATCTCTAACCATCAGATCGATGCAATGAAACAGGTTCGTATTCATACTTCGCATGAGGCGCTCAACCTGTACTATGACTCCGCCCAGACGCAACAGGTTCCTCACAACAAGGGGTGGTATAACCTCAGTACGCATATGCCCTGGCTGGGGAACCGCACACGTGAACTTGACGGAGCCCATGTGGAATATTTCCGTGGCATCCGCAATCCGATCGGTATCAAGGTGGGACCACCATTTGACAGCGATGATGTGGTGCGCCTGATCGAAACATTGAATCCGGACAATACGGAAGGTAAGGTTACGCTGATAACCCGTATGGGTAAAGACAATGTGGAAACCATGCTTCCGGGACTCATTCAGGCGGTCAACAAGGCCGGGTTAAGTGTCATTTGGAGCTGTGACCCCATGCACGGTAATACCTATGCCACGGATGAGAATATCAAGACGAGAAGCTTCAATGATATCCTCAACGAAATCAAACAGACCTTTGAAGTGCATCGCAACGAAGGTACGTTTTTGGGAGGGGTACACCTGGAGCTAACCGGTGATAATGTGACCGAATGTGTAGGTGGAGCCAATGGTCTTCGGGCCGACGGACTCAAACGCAACTACAAAACATTCTGCGACCCGCGCCTGAATTACCAGCAAAGTCTGGAAATGGCCTTTCTGATTACCAAGGAGTGGAAAGCAACCTGGCAGGATCGCTGAACGATTCGTTGCTCCGGAACGGTTTGATTATGCGCCGGAGGTGGATGAAAAAGTGGCATAAGTCTGACACAACTTTGTCATGCTCCCAAGGCAGATCTGTAATTTTGAATGGTCCAACATCAGAATTGGCAGACAGGGGCGTTTGGTATGGGGTTTGCCATCTTTAGGGGTGAAATGTTAAACATAAAATTCAAACCCTAAAAAAGGAGGTAGTTATGGCTATCACCCGATATAACCCGCTTCGTGAAACAGATCATCCGGTAATGCCGCGCCGTTTTTCCAGTCTTCTCGACGACTTTTTCAATGATGTGGTAACCAGCGACACCGGTCGCATGTTTGTTCCGAGCCTCGATATTACCGAGGACGAAAGCCACTATCATGTACGTGTTGCTTTGCCCGGAATGAAGAAAGACGATATCCATGTGGATTTGCAGGATCGTCGTCTGACGGTCTCCGGAGAGCGTAAAGAGGAGCAGGAGGATAAAGACACGCGGTATCACCTGACCGAAACACGGTACGGAAATTTCGAGCGTTCCGTGATGCTTCCGGAGAATATTGATCAAAACAAGATTGATGCCCGGTTCGAAGACGGTATCCTGAAACTGGATATCGAGAAAAAGGAGAAACAGGTGAACAAGCAAATCAAGATCAAGTAAAGGCTTGTGAGCCGTGAACTTGTGGTAGAGTGCCCGGTGGAGGTGAAAAGAGGCCTCCATCGGGCTTTCTTATAGGTAATGGATGAGTGTTATCGGGATACAGGCTTATACGCGTCGAAATACCCGGACCAGTTCCCTTCCGATATCAATGGCTGTTTTCAGATACTCCTTTTGCTCGGCGTCTGATCCGTCAAAACGTTTGGGATCCTCATATGTAAGAGGTATACGAGCTTCGGCACCGGGAACGACCGGACAATTTTGATCGGCATCAGAGCAGGTCATGACGGCAACAAAGGGGGAGTCCGGTGAGACGGCCTCTTCGATTTTTTTTGAATAGCAGGTTAGCGCAGGCAGTCCGTTTCCGATCCCCACTTCATAACGGGGGTTGCCGGTGTCCGGCTGATCAGTCTTAAGGGTGACGCGGAACCCCAGTGTTTTGAACGCGCGAACGGCATTGGGGTGAAAAGCGGTGGCTTCGGTCCCGCCTGAGAAGGTTTCGATTTTCGGCACCTGATAAGCTTTTGCGGCGGTATGAGCCCAGATCTGTGCCATCTGACTCCGGCGCGAATTATGGGTGCAGATGAAATGGAGGCGAACCGGTTCACCGGTTTTCATTTTCCGATGGATATGGTCGGTAAGCGTGTCAAGAACAGATCGGCGTGACTCAGGAATTTGCTTCTCGTCTTCGATCAGCTGATCGATCAGTTGATCCAGGACTGGTTCAAGATGTGACATTAGGTGATTTTGTTAAATCAGTTTAAGCATAAATATCAGTTGTATCCGATTCCGGATTGACAATATACCGGTCGCCATGGCATTTGTCATATTAATTTTTCTTCTGCAGCAAAATGGGCAACAATAAAACCATGTCCATGAAAGTTTTAATCAGCGAAGAACATTACCAACAAATTACTTAATCTGTTGTTTAAGGAGCCAGAGCATGAGAACCCATTATTCCAAATTTGCAACCGCACTGACAATCGTCCTGGTTTTTTTAATCATCCGCTATCCTTTGGGTATGGAATCTACGGAGGATACTCCCTATGATTTTCAGGATAACGAGCTGAACGCTCAGACGGAATACGCGGAGGATTCCAGGGACTTGTTGACACGATTTAACAGTGCCCTTGTCAATCTGTCGGATGTTTCCAAGCCTGCTGTCGTTGTAGTTTCTACAGAGCGTACAGTGCGAGCACAGCAACGCCGCTCTCCTTTTGATTTTTTCAGAGATGATCCGTTTTTCAGAGACCATCCGTTTTTCAGAGACAGGGAACCTGAGGAGCGTGAGTATCAGCAAAGAGGACTCGGCTCTGGTGTAATCGTATCGGACGACGGTTATATCCTGACCAACCACCATGTGATTGCCCAGGCCGATACGATCAATATTACGTTGGCCAATGAGCAGCAGATACCGGCTACCGTGGTTGGTTCAGATCCGAACACCGATATTGCCGTACTTAAAATCAATGCCGAAAACCTTCCGTACATGGAGTTCGGTGACAGTGAAGCGCTACAAGTAGGTGAAATGGTTATAGCGATAGGAAGTCCGCTGGGAGCCGCTCTTGCACATACGGTGACACAGGGTATCGTAAGTGCCAAGGGGCGTTCGGATCTCAATATTCTTGGACGGGAAGGCTATGAGAACTTCATCCAGACCGATGCGGCGATTAACCGTGGAAATTCCGGTGGGCCGCTGATCAATATGCGGGGCCAACTGGTCGGTATCAATACGGCAATTGCATCACAATCGGGCGGTTTTCAGGGAATCGGTTTTGCCATTCCAAGCAATATGGCCCGGAGCGTTATGGAATCCATCATTGAGAAGGGCCGGGTTGTGAGAGGATTCATTGGAATCAACTTCCAGCCGGTCAATGAAACGATTGCACGTGCATTGGATCTGCCGGAAACGCGGGGAGTTATCATAGGCGATGTTGTGAGTGGTTCGCCCGCCGAAGAAGCCGGTTTGCAAAGCGAGGATGTTATCCTTGAATTCAATGGCAGAGCGATAGAGTCCGGATCCGAATTTCGCAGAAGTGTCGCCGAAAAAGCGCCCGGTACCGAGGTGACGCTGACGGTGTATCGGGACGGTTCTGAAATGGAAATTATGGTTACGCTTGGTGAAATGGGCGCACAGGAATTGGCGGTTGCCGATCAGGAAACTCTCAGGGAAGTGATCGGTTTCTCGGTGACCGAACTAACTGATGAACTGGCCCGGCGGTTGCGGCTACCCTCCAACCTGGAAGGAGTGGTTGTCGAAGAAGTGGATAGAAACAGCCCGGCTTCCGAAAACGGACTTCAACAAGGGGATGTTATCATTTCTTTGAACCGGAGAGCGGTTTCATCCGTGTCGGAGTTTAACGAGGTTGTTGGCGAAATGGAACCGGATGATGTCATGCTGCTTCAGATTGTCAGAGATAACAACCGGTTCTTCATCGCTTTTGAAATCCGGAGTTCATAAACAGATTCAAAATTAAAAGCACTGATTATCATCAAAGGATATTCAGGTGAACAAAAAGCTCCTGCCATGAATTTGGTGGGGGCTTTTTTTTAATTTTGTTAAATGTGGCAAGGAATTTGCGATACCAAAAGGATAGCTGCCGGCGGAGATTTGCATGATCCCCGCCGGAATGGATAGCTGTAAAACCGGATAAAAAAATGTCATTTTGTCTGATATAAGTACGATATTCCGATTATGAATTATAAAGACTATTATAAAACACTTGGTGTTAAACGAGGGGCTTCGCAGGATGAGATCAAAAAAGCCTATCGGAAACTGGCACGCAAGTACCATCCTGATGTGAATGAGGGTGACGATAATGCAGCCAAAAAATTCAAGGAGATCAGCGAAGCGTACGAAGTACTTGGCAATGAGGAAAACCGGAAATTGTACGACCAGCTTGGCGCCGACTGGAAACATTATAAACGTCAGGGAGAACAAGCAGGAGCCCAGGGTGGTGATTTCAACTGGCAGCAATGGGCGCAAGGACAGAGATCACGAAACAGACAGCAGGCATATACGCGTACCGAAGAGGACTTTTTCGGTGGAGGAGATTTTTCCGATTTCTTTGAACAGTTTTTTGGTGGAGGCATCAACACCGGGTTTCAAAGGAAACGAAGGAGCAGGCCCGGGGCAGGTTTTCGGGATACTGCCTATGGAGGGGGAGGCGAAACAGTAAAGGCAATGGGTAAAGACATTAATGCTGAACTGGATGTCACCCTGGAGGAAGCATTCAAGGGCACGGAGAAGTCGGTCAGGGTCAACCGGAAACAGATGAAGATCAAAATTCCGAAAGGAATCATGAGTGGCCGCAGACTGAAGTTGAAAGGTCGCGGGCAGCCGGGTATACAGGGTGGAGAACCGGGTGATCTCTATATCAAGGTCAATATTCTTCCTCATGATGTTTTTACCCGTGAAGAAAATGATCTCTACGCTACTGTTGATGTGGGACTCTATCAAGCTTTACTGGGAGGGGTCATCAAAGTGCCGACCATGACCGGCAACGTCAAAATTAAAGTTCCTCCGGAGTCACAGCCCGGTAAAGTAATGCGAATAGCCAATCACGGTATGCCGGTATTTCAAAAGGAAAAAGAAAAGGGGAATCTCTATGTGACCCTTCAGGTCAAGTTGCCGGAGAAACTCAGTGAGGAGGAAAAGAAACTATTCAAGGAACTGGCGGATATCCGTGGAGAAAAAACGGCATACTCAGGGTAATAAGGACTTCTGTTTTTACACATGAATCTGTCATAACGACAGTCATATGCCTTTTGAACAGATTGGTATGAATTTCGCAACAGTTGGTGCATAATTGTTACCATAAGAATGTATACAGGAATATTGAAGTGATATGAATCTGAATAAATTTACCGTAAAAGCACAGGAAGTCATCCAATCCGCACTGGAGATCGCTTCTGAACGCGGTCATCAGGCACTGGAGCCGGTACATCTGCTGAAAGCCATGTTGTCTGATACCTCCGGCATCAGTGTCACGATATTCAAGAAAATCGGTATTTCCTTCAATCAGCTGGAAGCGGAACTGGAAGAGGTTCTGAAGAAAGTACCGGTGGTCAAAGGGGCGTCCGTATCGGGGCAGTATATGTCCAATGATACTAAAGTGCTATTTGACAAAGCCTCAAAATCTGCTTCGGATTTTGGAGATGAGTATATCAGCTCTGAGCATTTACTCATTGGTATACTTGATCAGGATGGGGTAGTATCTCGTTTGCTCAAGGATCAGGGGGTCAAGCGGGATGATGTGATGAACATTCTGCAGGAAGTCCGGGGCAGCCAGAAAGTGGATGATCCCAATGCTGAAGGGCGCTACCAGGCATTAAAGAAATATGCCCGGGACCTCAACGAGCTGGCTGAAAAAAACAAGCTGGATCCGGTTATTGGACGGGATCAGGAAATTCGCAGAGTGATGCAGATTCTGACGCGCCGGACCAAGAACAATCCGGTACTGGTAGGTGAGCCGGGAGTGGGTAAAACCGCCATAGCCGAGGGTCTCGCCCTGCGTATTATTCAGGGTGATGTTCCGGAAGGGTTGAAATCAAAGCGAGTGATCGCCCTGGATATGGGTGCGCTGGTAGCCGGGGCAAAATACCGTGGTGAGTTTGAAGAACGATTAAAAGCGGTAGTTAAAGAGGTGATTGATGCCGAGGGCGAGATTATTCTCTTTATCGATGAGATGCATACGTTGGTTGGAGCCGGTGCGTCCGAAGGAGCGATGGACGCTGCAAATATCCTCAAACCGAGCCTGGCCCGCGGTGAATTGAGGGCGATCGGTGCTACCACACTCTCTGAATACCGGAAGTATATTGAAAAAGACAAAGCCCTGGAGCGCCGTCTTCAAACGGTACTGGTCAGCGAGCCTTCGGTTGAAGATACCATATCCATCATGCGTGGACTCAAGGAGAAGTATGAGCTCCATCACGGTGTACGCATAACCGATGGCGCGATTATTGCAGCTTCTGAGCTTTCCCACCGCTATATCTCGGCCCGTTTTCTGCCTGACAAGGCCATTGACCTGATGGATGAGGCGGCTTCTCGGCTTCGTATTGAAATCGACTCCATGCCGGAGGAACTGGACAGTATCGACCGGCAGATTCGCCAGCTGGAGATTGAACGTGAAGCGATTAAGCGTGAAAAAGATGACGCCAAGCTGGAGGATATCAACCGGGAGCTGGCCGATCTCAATGATCAGTATAAAGCGTTGAAATCACGCTGGAACAATGAGCGGGAGCTGATTCATAATATCCGCGGTATGAAGCAGGCTATAGAGCAGGCCAAAAATGAGGCGGATAAGGCTGAGCGTGTCGGACAATATGAGAAAGTGGCGGAGCTTCGCTACGGTACGATCGCCAAGCTCGAAAAAGAACTGGAAGAGACCAAAGAGAAGCTGACAGACATGCAGGCGGAATCTCCGATGTTGAAAGAAGAGGTCGAAGCGGATCATGTAGCGGAGATCGTTTCCCGCTGGACCGGCATCCCTGTTCGGAAGATGCTGCAAAGCGAACGTATGAAGCTGCTCTCAATGGAAGATGAACTGCATCGCCGTGTGATCGGGCAGGATCAGGCCATTGAAGCGGTTTCTCATGCCGTGCGACGTTCACGTGCCGGTCTGCAGGATTTTTCGCGGCCGATCGGCTCGTTCATCTTTCTCGGTTCCACCGGGGTGGGAAAAACCGAGTTGGCACGCTCTCTTGCAGACTACCTGTTTGACGATGAAAATGCGATGGTTCGCATCGACATGAGCGAGTATATGGAGCGGCACAGCGTGAGCCGGCTGGTAGGTGCCCCACCGGGATATGTCGGCTATGAGGAAGGGGGGCAGCTTACCGAAGCCGTACGCCGAAAGCCCTATTCGGTTGTGCTGCTGGATGAGATCGAAAAGGCACATGCCGATGTCTTCAATGTTCTGCTTCAGGTTCTTGATGACGGACGATTGACAGACAACAAAGGGGTAACCGTCGATTTCACCAATACTATTGTAATCATGACCAGTAACATTGGTTCGCAGGAAATCCGGCGCAAGATTGAGGAATCAGGTGGAAATGTATCCAAAGAGGCTTACGACAAATTACAGTCCCGATTGCTGGATACGCTAAAACAGACCATTCGACCGGAGTTTCTCAACAGGATCGATGATATCATTGTCTTCCATCCGCTTGGAAAAGAAGAGATCCGGAAAATCGTCGATATACAGCTGCAGCGCGTCGACGCCATGCTGAAGAAAAAGCAGATAACGCTGAAAATTGACGATAAAATACGGGACTGGCTGGGAGAGCGAGGATACGATCCTCAGTTCGGCGCCCGGCCGCTGAAACGCCTCATACAACGGGAGGTGGTCAACAAACTTGCATCACTGCTGATATCCAAAGAAGACGATACGCCGGTAGTGTATGAGGTGAAGATTGACAAAAGTGGCGATGCGCTGACTTTTGCCGAAGTTTTTGAGGATGTCGAGGCCTGGTCGGAGTAACCGGACACGGTTCCTGAGTATGAAAAAAAGGTGGTGGCCATGAAGTCATCGCCTTTTTTTATATTATGATTCAGCTTAAGTGGTATGATCTTTAAAAGGTACCCAAACAGCAAATGGAGTCCGATAACTTACCGTTAAATAAAAAAAACTCAGCGATACTTCTGATACACTGTCCGGATAAGAAGGGTCTTGTGGCGGCAATATCCCGTTTTCTGTCGCGCAACAACGGAAATATTCTGGAAATTGATCAGCATGTCGATAAGTATAAAAAAGTCTTTTTCATGAGAGTGGAGTGGGATCTGGACGGATTCCTGATACCGGATAGCGATATCGGAAGGGAGTTTACTGAACAGATTGCCAAACCGTTTGACATGAACCGGCAGCTCTATTTTTCAAGAGAGAAGCCTCGAATGGCTGTCTTTGTGTCACGCTATGGACACTGTCTGCACGATATCCTTGCGCGATATGACAGTGATGAGTGGCATGTGGAAATTCCGTTGATCATCAGCAATCATCCGGACATGAAAGAAGTGGCCGGCCGCTACGGCATCGACTATTACCAGTTCCAGGTGACCGGTAAAAATAAAAAAGAGGTGGAAGCCGAACAGATCAAGCTGTTGGAGACGTATCAAATCGATGTGACGGTACTGGCCCGGTATATGCAGATACTGTCGGATGACTTTGTCTCACGTTATCCCGGTCGCATCATAAATATTCATCATTCTTTCCTTCCGGCATTTCCGGGTGCCCGTCCCTATCATTCCGCATTTGAGCGCGGGGTGAAAGTGATCGGTGCAACGAGCCATTATGTGACGGCGGATCTGGACGAGGGACCTATCATTGAGCAGGATGTGATCCATGTCAATCACCGGCATGATGTTGAAGATCTGGTTCGAAAAGGCCGCGATCTGGAGAAGGTGGTTTTGGCCCGGGCCATCTGGCACCATCTTCAGCGTCACACGCTTGTGTATGAGAACCGGACGATCGTCTTTTAGCAGGATGATGCCGCATCCCGGACGTGCAATCTCTGTATCCCCAGAACTTCAAGCCAACATGTGGTTCGTAGGCCGTTTACTTCCGTACTGAAGGTTCTTTGCGAATATAAATTCAGGGTGCTTTTTATATAGAAGTAACTCGAGCTTATACGGTATGGATTTATAAAAAAAGGGATCCCCGGTTAATGGAGATCCCTTTTTTTCGGGCTTAATGCCCTTTGCTAAATGCAAGCAGGTGACACTATTTGATAAGCATCAGCTTTTTGGTTTGGGTATAGCTTCCGGCCTGCATTCGGTAGATATAGACACCGCTGGCCAGACGTGTACCGTCAAAGGTAAGCTCATGCTGCCCGGCATCACGGGTTTCGTTCACCAGGGTAGCTACCAGCTGTCCCGTCACGTTATATACCTCTATCGTAACATGGGCCGTTTGAGGCACCTGATACCGGATGTTGGTGACCGGGTTAAACGGGTTGGGGTAGTTCTGATCCAGGCCGAATTCTTTGGGCGCTTCGGCAAGTTCTTCAACGCTGGTAGGTTGTTCGCCCCAGGTATCGTTCACTTCCATGTCTTCGGTGACAGAGACCACACGGTTGGGATCGCCGTCCCATTCACCATCATCCCAGGTCGCTTCATCCTCAACCAGGAAGTATTTGTACTCGTAATCTCCCTCTTCCAGGTGGAGGGTAATGGTGTACATGTTTTCATTGTCATCTTTGGGTGCCAGCATGTAGTTAGGATCACTACCGGGTGTGGCCCAACCCGCCATTTCGCCGGTGATGTATACATCATTCACATCCGGATCGAAACCGGCACCGGTCATGTCTACATTGAAGTCGACGCTGAATAATTCAACCTCTTCAATATCACCTTCAAAGAACGGGAAAAGCTGGGTGGTTTCCCGGAATTGAGAAAGGGTTCCGGTGACGTGAAAATATCCCTCAGGAACAGGAGTGCCGTCTGAGAAGTACGTGTTATTACGAGCCAAGCGCACAACAAAAGTGTCGGCTTCCATATGACTGGTAACACGGATATTTACACCGCTGCCTGTATCAATCGGATCGACAGGCCAGTTATCCAGATCCTCTTCAACGACATACATATTTCGAAGCTGTACACGCACGCCCTGATACTGAGAATCTTCTGTGAACAGGGATCCGTCAATGGCTACGGGTTCCGGTAACGGATTGTTCCTGCTGAGGATCTCGAATTCATTGACAACGATGTTTCGCTGATTTTCATATGTATCAAGTGTTCCGAGTATGCGGAGGCTGTCCCCCGGTTCAATCACATGTCCGTCCCGGGCGCCGCCTTCATCGAAGTCGGTGATGTTCATTCCTCCGGTTTCATCCTGCAGAAAGTAGTCGGCTACTGAAAATCCGAAATCGGTGGAATTGACGATCCCTTTTACTACAACGATTGTATCGTCTTCCAGCGGTCGCAGGTCGCCGATATCCGATACGGGCAGATAATCTATGGCTTCAGATACAATGCCCCGTTCAAGGTTCAGGGTAAAGGAAGCTTCGGCAAATTTTTCAAAATTGATTCCGGTGGCTTTCACCGTCCAGAACAGCTCTGCCATCTGACCAACTTCCACTCCTGCATCTTCAAGTATGGCATCAACCTCCGAGAGGGTCAGCGTCAGTACGGTGTCCTGTCCGTCATTGTTGGAAGGCCTGTAAGCAAGCACATCTCCGCCGAAGTCGTCTTCGGTATTCAGATACCAGGTATAGGTCGGGTCGATTACGGATTCACCGGCCTCCCAGACGATATCAAGCTCTGCATCAACGATACCTTCAACATGAATATCAGCGTTATCTTCAGGAGTAAGAAGCGCAAAATCAGCGATATCGGTAACGAGTGCCCCAATTTTGAATGTGATGTCCCATGCTTGCTCTGCCTGAACCACTTTGCTTCCCGCTTCGGCGGTGACGGTCCACTCTCCGGCGAACACATCGCCTTCCTCAAGCTCTTCTTCAACCACACTTTGCAGTGCCAGATAGATATCGGCATAACTGAGCGTTAATTCCGAAGTCTCACCGGCCGGGACAGAAAGCAACGGATCGGCAAAATCGCCATCCATAGCAAAATGCCATACATATTCCACAGTGACATCGGATGCAGTTGTTTCCCAGTCAATGGTTGTTTCTGTTGCGGCATCACCTTCCAATTCCAGCGTGGTGCCGTCAGCAGGGTCGAGCAGATTGAATGCGGCAATATCAAAGACAAAATCCGCGGTAGATCTTGCGGTAAGCTGGGGTGCGTCACTGAACTGACCAACGATAGCGTAGAGGTCAAAAGGTCCCTGGACAATGGGGTCTCCAATATAGTCGGCATCGGAGAAATTGGTCCGGAAGGTCAGGGTTTCATCAACAGCAAGCGATGCATCGACCAGGTCATAGTTTGTGCCGGATTCAAATACGCCCTCATCAACGAATTCGACATCTTCAACGAAAACCAGTTTGGACTGATCTTCGGCTGTAAGTTCATCAAGCGTGAGGGTAAAGACAGGCAGATCGTTATCCTGGGAGTTGACTCCCGGGTCCGCTTCCGGAACCAGCTGATAGGTTCCCCTGAAGACACTGAGTTGTGCTCTCAGATCCACCATGCCGTCTCCGATGGAAAAAGTTTCACCAAGAACTTCGGCATTATCATCGATCAGGATGGCACCGGTAGCATCCGCGATGTAGTGCTGGTTACGGGTGGCGCGATTGATGTAGGTGACAATCACTTCTCCGGTGATCTCGTAGATTTCTCCGGAATCATCATCCTGCCATACTTCGCCGATGTTGGCTACCTTGACGAACCAGTCGTCTCCATCGAACCATCCGGTCTTGTTCCGGGCGAGATCGTCGGATTGCTCACCATCCTCTGCAACACCATCGTTAAAAATGACCATGTCGAAGTTATCCGCCAGCTCGTAGCTGTACCATTCGTCACCTGCTTCGGGGGTGTCCATGAGTACGCCGGGCCATGCTTCATATGCATCGCCATCCTCTTCCCAGGCGTAAATATAAACATCGTCCCACTGTTCCGGGTTATTGTAATAAACGGT
>SLOL01000013.1 GCA_007132495.1 Balneolales bacterium | reverse complement strand
TTCCGCGGGAGGAGTCCGCCTGCTCATATTTTACCGTTGCAGGAAGTCACCGATTCCACAGGACTGATTTGATACCTCCGTTTGATCATGATCAAAACAGTCGAAGCTTATAAATAGAGCCGGTTAAACCGAGCCGGGTCTAACGAGCCGGGTCTAACGAGCCGGAAAACCGGACCGGATCAATTGGACCGGATGCGAACCTGGATATTGAATCGAATATCCTGATCGGTTCGTGGAAGGTTTCCGCTGGACCGGGGCATTGCCCGGAAGAAGCTGTACTCAAACCCGGCGTTGATTGTCCTGGAAAACTGATAGGAAATCGTAGGCCGAATCTGGAGTTGGGCCTGGCCGCGCTCGTCAGGTGTCGCAGGGGTGAAATCTCCCGGGTCCATACCCGGAGTCCTTGTCGCATCCACAACATCCTCGTTCAAACGGTAGGTATAGGTAAGATCTTCGCTATAGTTCAATGTCAGATTGAGGTCAATCTGATTGTTCAGTTGCCGGAAAAAGGGAATCTGGAATCCGCGCTTGGAGTAATCGAAAGATGCCGTTACACTTTGCGTGTTTCGTTCTGTTATGGTGTTATTGGAAAAACTGATACTGATCTGTTTGCTCGTGTTGTATTGAATCTGCGTATTCAGATTATTGACCCAACTCAGGTTGACACCGAGAAGGGGCGAAAATGACCGCTGAATATTGATTGAGCGGCTGTCGAAGTCCGGTTGCTCATACAAGAACCGGTAGGCGCCGATGGTTCTCGACAGGTCGGTGCCCCGATCGGGATTCAGCTGCCACCCCATACGATATCGCCCGTCATAACCGTGATTCAGCGAAACCCGTTGAATATAGTTATCCAGCATCGGGAGATATTTTTCCCACCCCGCCCAGGTCACCGTCCAGGATGGTAAGGGGATCGGCATATATCCGCGTGACCCGATAATACCGCTCGCAAATCCCAGATAGGCCTCCCGGAAATCCTTCTCAAGACTCGACGCGGTGAGTGGGATATCGCCGGCATCCAGTCCCGTAATGTCCGTCTGCTCTCCGACGGCATCAATCGTACGGGAGATTTGCATATGAAACAGTTCTTCATATCCGCCACCAAAAGCCCATACGGAAGTGGAAACATTCCCTGACTGCTCCAGCTGGACGGCCAGTGAATCGTCGTAATAAAGAGTCTGTCGGCGTGTCCTTGTATCATCCCAGCTTGTATTCCAGTTCAGATTAACCGTGATATCCTGCAAGGGCCGGAGTCCGGTGCGCAAATTCAGCTGATTCTGATCTCTTTTGGTGCCTCTTAAAGACAGCGTGGTTTCCGGGTCCCTGTTGCGGATGATCTGGTCTCCTGGTATTTCATCCATCAGTCCGATTCGATAACCAAAGGGTGGTGAAAAATTGGAGTCATCGACGTTGCCGAACATATGATAAATCTCCGGTCCTCCGGCATACCCTCCCTGTCCTGATGAACCTCCCCGGGTATAGGTGACATTCAGGTTTTGCAGGCTTAACAGTCCCAACACAATCCGGCGGCCCAGATATTTCAGCTCACCATCGGTATCGTTGCCGTCGGCTTCCTGATTACTCTGCTGACCCCGGGCCCGACGCTCCTGCTCATCGGCATCCAGCGCATCCTGATATAGTGGAATTTTCCGGAGCAGTGTCTGGGTTCGAATCTCAGGATTTTGCTGTAAACTGAAGGAGTTCCTCAAATCGGCGCCAAGACCCGAACCTTCAGGTGAATTTTGCCATGCAAAATCACCCTGATAAGAGGCCGAATAGGCAAACCAGTCCAGTCCGTCAATTTGATTCAGCCGCGGTCTCCAGGATGCCGAATAGGATTCCCGGTAATTATCCCTCCGGGGATTAGCAGCAGGATTAAAGAACCAATCTTCCAATACCTCAAAGGTAGGCATAACGCGAAACTCCGAGCTCAGGGTATCCTGTTCAGATACCGGTGCCTGACCCATTGACTGCAGATTAAGTTCATTCTGATTTGAAAAAGAGGTTGATATCGACTGTGTAAAGTTATAGTTGACAGAAATATTGGACCGGAAATTGAAATTATGACGCTGTTGCAGTTCAAAATCCTGACCCGTAAAACTTCGACGTAGCTCTTCAGAATATCTTCGGTTCAATGTTCCGCTCAGGGTAACCTGTGAAGGCAAATAGGTAAAGCCTGTACCGGAAAACCACTGCAGCACCGGTATATTGTCCAGAAAAAGTAGCGGTCGAACCACATTGACATTTCGGATATTAAGCCGGTAATTGGCGGTTGAACGATGATCCCAGCCATCTCGAAACCGAAGCTCCGGACTGCTCTCCTCCGATATATTATACACAAATCCCATGGTGATATTATCCACCGTGTAACGCAACAGGGGAGATTCGGAATTGTTCTTGGTTAAATTGGATAAATTCAGGGAATAACTAAGCCTCTGGGTGCGAATCTGTTCCAACATGGTCCTGATCTCCTGCTCCTGCTGCTCTTCCGGAAGATCACTGGCATCCACCGCATCACGGAAATCGGTATATCGGATATCTCCCTGGTGCGGCAAAAAGCGAGGGGTGCTCTGACGCCGCCGCATGGATAGCTGTACCGGCAGATTCCAGCCATAACGTTCCGGTATAAAGCGATGCATATTGACCGTTGAACTCAGGTCATAGGAGTACATTTCATATTGCTG
The DNA here is from genome assembly GCA_007132495.1 of Balneolales bacterium. GTDB lineage: Bacteria > Bacteroidota > Rhodothermia > Balneolales > Natronogracilivirgulaceae > SLOL01. Next base: position 26,487 of record SLOL01000013.1, on the reverse strand, counting down.
CCTACTTACCATGGGGGCATTAAGACTGCCGAAACCGTCTGTTTCACGGCTGAAATTGGCCCGAAAATCCGCCAGATCAGCCATTCGAATATTCGTACGTACATTGGCCGCCCAGCCTTTTTGATCATCAAAACCTGAAACACGCAGCTCATTAACCCACAATTCGGCATCCAGCGACGGTTTTCCAATGCTGGAACTCCGTGAAACACGCTTGTTCCGGGAAGCATTGGTACCGTTATTGTTTCCGTTATCATGCGGGTTTCTTATACCGACACCAATTTCACGGACCCTTTCCAGTGATGGATTTCCCTTGATGGCTATGATGGCACCGGGGGGAGAGTCCTGAACCAGGTCACTGCGCTCGTATAGTTCATCCGGATCAGCACCTTCCAGGTCTCTGGCCTGTTTCAATGCATTCAGGGAAGTAAGAACCAGATTGACACTGTTGGAATCGGGCATCCAGATACGGTCGCTTTCAGCGCTGACCACCGATGCATCGGAATCCTGCCCCAATGGAGTAAAGTTGAAATTGGGATCGGTCGGAGATACCGGCTGACGGTATTCATAGTAGTTGTTGGTCAGGTCGTTGCCCATGCGGATCACCACTTCCACATCCGATCGTCGCTCATACCCTTCGCCATGGACAAACATCCGCAGGTTTGAGTAGTTCAGCATGTTCATTCCCGATGGATAGAGCCGCTGGATCATGCGATATTCGCCCGACCGCAAATCTTCAACATTCATCGAGAGCGACTGTTCGTTGGCCAGGACCTGCTCCTGCTGACCCCGCTGCACCGACCGGATCGCCCCTTCCGGTATGCGGTATGGTATCGGCTGGCGATTGGAGTTCTCTTCAATGTTAATGGTGGATACTTCAAAAATGGTGTTCGGATTTCCTTCAAGCGCCAGTTCCTCAATTTCTCTCCACTGGTTGCCCACCAGTTCAAATGTAGCGAAACGCATCGTGAGCGGCTCGCGGTAGCCCGACATCCAGAACCGGATGTGCTGAACCCGCTCCAGATCTTCGATACTCCCCACTTCACGGGCCACTTCACGAAGCGGGATCCGTACCAGATACCAACGATCGGTGGGCTGAGCCCCGTCCACTTTGTCCACAACATAATTTTGACCGATCTCAAGACTGGTGGTATCCGCCGGGTTCATCGGTATCTCAAACTGAAAATAGGAGTTATCCGTGTTGACACTGGCCGGATTGATCAGACCTTCGGTATCAGGCCGGTTGGTAATGGAACGGGACTCACCTCTTGACAGCGAGTTCCCTTCCAGAAAGCCGTACATGCGGTGGAAACGCTCATGCAGGGGACGCCCGCTCATCTGCGGATCATTGAAATAGAAGTACCGGTCATTGGAGGGATCCTCCTGTATTTTCTGCAGCTTGTCCGGTTTATCGGAAAATTGGGTTTCCATCATCTCCAGCCAGTCCACAAACAGCACCTGCTCTGACATCTCCCCCTGTGTGCTGTGAACGCCGTCCAGCCCGACATCTTCCCGCTCCTGGGTTTCTGTTGCGAACTGTCCGGTCAGGTTCACCGAACGGGAGATAAACTGGGATCGTCCCCGGCTGTCCACCCGGAGATTACCCAGCTCCTCGGCGCGAGCCAGTCCGTCTTCGGTGTTCAGCTCATTATTGGGAATCACATCCTCGGATACCAATCCAAGATCAATGTATATCTTGCCATCGTAATCTTCGAGATCCGATCCCGTCGGACTTCGTCCATCGGGGAGCAGCGGCTGAACCCAGAACTCCAGGAACTCGATGTTGTTCTGCCGCAAGTTGTCCAATCCGCTGGGGAGCGGAGCCGTCATACCACCCCACGTATCTTCCGGCCGGTTTTCCAGCAGATCACGAAGATTTTCATTGTAATTGTAGGGACCCCGTTTTCCGGGATCATAGTGTATGTCAAGTGTTTGCAGACGATCTTCCTGACGGAGCACCTGGCGATTGGGAAAGACTTCCGAGACGGATACAGGCAGGGATTCGGGCGTACGGGCGGCATCAGTTATCCTTCCGATATTCAGCGGGATCATATACCAGGAAAATTTGCCGCGTAGATCGGACCGGGCGACACGGGCATCCAGGCTGTTATCCACAGCATCCATATCAAAATCATACCCGGGTACGGCATGGGGTGCAGCGGCAATATTCCATCTGCCGGGACTCAGGAAATTAATACTGGTTTTGGAGCCCTCGAAATCATCAATGAACGAAAGTCCTTCTTCTTCATCGGGATAAAGTTCACCGCGGTCGATTGCACGGGAGACAGCCCGGGTTTGGGCTACACTGGGGCGCAATTGGGCAAACTCCCCGCTGATCTGGATGTCCGAATCGGCCCGGGTTTGAATCAACGGAACCCAGTTGAGGGCTCTTGTAATCCATGGCGCATCAAATCGTGCATTGCCGTCAAATCCAAAGATGGAGTTGTTGATCGGTTCATCGCCCACCGGAATTTTATCCTGTAGCGGTCGTTCACGTAACGTGAAATAGGTACTGCCGAACCGGATATTATCATTTACCGTGTACTCGGCCCGCAAGCCGGCAAAGGTAGTCTGCTGGATCTGAAGCATCTGGTTGCTCTCGTAATCGATAACAATCTCCTGGCCTGACTGAAGATAGCGGCTATTAGTGATCAGAATGTTCCCGATGGAATAGTCCACTTCATAATCCACGCCTTCGGTCAGCTCCACCCCGTTGGCGGTTACCCGGACCGAGCCTTCCACCAGGGCAAAACCCAGGTTGTAACTGTCCTGAACCGAACCTCTGCTGGTGCCGCTCAGTAAATAGAGATTGTTTCCGGATCGCCGTCGGGCATCATTTTGAGTATTGTTATAAAGTTCCGTAAATGCATAACGTTCAATATGCTCTTGAATCTGATCCTGGGAAAGGCCGCTGGCTTCGTAAATATCAACGATACGTTGACCAAATGGCTCCAGATAGGGAAAAATGATACGACCGCGCACAGCATCCAGGGTACCGGTACCGAAATCGATCTGGTTGTCCGGCTGTTCCTGTCCGGATGAATTGACCCGGTCCAGTCCCAAATCCTGCAGAAGTATATTGCTCAATCCCGGAAGGTTGGTCTGTGCCGTGTTCCCGCCATCGTAAATGATTTCCATATCCAGGTCATCGCGGGTGATATTTGTGGCGTTAAGGTTGTAAACATTGCGCATCGTAAGTACCCAGGCTTTGCTCCCGGTGGTCATGTTGGATGGCCGGAGCAACTTTAAAAACATGCGCTGGTCGTCACCAACGTTGACATCACCGACATTCACTATGGTTCCGTCAGGACGTGTATAAGAGAAAGAAACGGCAAGCGCCTGGTTGGGTCCCAGACGCGACTCCAGAGACAAGAAACCACTGTTTTCGTCAAAAGTATAATCCACGCCCTCCTCCAGCGGTTCGAAATTCCCTTCGACAAACTCATCTCCCGGTACCCCGAAATCCGAGGCCGATGGTGTTCTCTCCGGATCACGATATTGATCCAGGAGTTCCTCATCAAACGGATCGGCTGCCGGATCAGGTAACAGGTAACTGTCACCCTGCCGGACGACCCCCAGATCAACCAGAGCAACGCCGCGCCGCTGACCGGGAAGCTCCTGTGACGAGGTGTTCAGGACATAAACTTCCATCCGCGGGATATTAAACATGCGCCGGCTGATCGTCGGGTCGGACATGGCATTTTCAAACTCCTGGCGCGCATAAAATCCAAGGAAAAAGTGGCGATCGTTGTCGTAGGAAGCCGGGTTAATGCTTATCGAACTCTCCTGGGTGCCGCCGGTGATGGTTTGCGTATCCCCCTGCCCTTCCTGCTGGGAAATAACGGAGGTGAGGCGAAGCGGGCCGAACTGGGCTTCCGACTTGATGCCGAAAAGCGCGCTTCCTCCACGTATAAGATTATTACCCGTCTGCATGGAGACATTTCCCATTTCAACGCTCTGCAATATTTCATCTTCGTACCCCTCGTACCGGATGCTCAGCCGGTTTTCAAAATCAAAAGAGCGCTGGGTGTCCCAATCGGTTTGAATGTTGAGTTTGTCGCCAATAGAGCCCTGAATGTTGAGACGAAGATTTTGCTGGAAAGTCGGATCTATACGTCGCTGCTGATCGGGTGGAATACTCGGGTCCTCGGTCTCCCGAATGGAAGCCCCCACACTCATGTCCGCGGTACCTGTAACCCGCAGATTGACCTCCGGACGGCCGAATATGGTGGTAAAAGCGGACCGCTCCCCGACCGGCAGATCAAGTGTGAAATCGAGAAGGCCGCGACGGGCATCTCTCTGCCTTCGTCGTTCCTCCACCAGGCGAATCCAGTTGCTGTTGATCTTGTCATTCAGACTCAGTTGCGACATGGTTTCAAAATCCATGTGCCGTTCAAATCCCACCGGAACATCGTAGATCGTGCGGCCGATCCGGTAATACCCCAATGAATCAAGCGTTATGTTCACACGGTCTTCAGGCAGGTCAATCTTGATGAGCGGCGAACGTTTGCGGGGAAACGGATTGACAAGGTAGGAAGCACGCGGCACGGGAAAACGCTGTCCCGATATTTCAGGCAACGGAGATTCCGGTTGGGTGCCCATTCGAGTTACCGCATCCGGATTTATTTGGCCGTCGGGGATCGTATCCCTCTCCTGGGCAAAAACCGAAACAGGCAACAGCATTGCCGCGGCACCTACAACCAAACCTGTAAAACCATTTAAAAACGTCACTAATAGCAAGGAATAAAACGTTGATTAACCCGGTTACGAAAACGCAATGATTAACTAATACTGGTAACTTTAGGTCAATAGGCCGGCAGGTTTGCTTGTAGGATTAGTTTTAAAATGTATGGAAATTATACTCCCTGTAATAACTTATCAATCCCATAATGCAAAATAATTGGTCTTATATGACAGAATCCGGATATTTCGGCGTTACAATCGGTAGATATCGTATTAATGTAACGATTATTCAACACTAATATTCAATGATGGTATCCAAATTCCTGAAATTTCTGACTCCGGGAAGCATCGAACGGGATCTGCTCGGCAGGCATATCGGCCCTTTCGTTTTTTGTTTCTTTACCATCATGTTTCTGCTGCTGATGCAATTTTTGATACAGTTCATGGATCATCTCGTGGGCAAAGGCATCCCCTTGCTGGTGATCATTGAGCTGATTATGGTAAATCTGGCATATATGGTCGTTCTTGCGGTTCCCATGACCATCCTGGCCTCCTCTCTGATTGCCTATGGCAAATTTTCCGAAAATAACGAATATACGGCTATTCGTGCCGCCGGGGTTCACCCCATGAAAATCATCCGCCCGGTCATTGGTGCAACCGTGATCATGACGCTGTTCCTGGGCTGGTTCTCCAATGAAATACTGCCGGAAGCCAATTACAAGGCACGGGCCCTGTTTCTCGATATAAGAATGCAAAAACCGGGCTTTGACCTTCAGGAAAATACCTTTTACGAAGGAATTGAAGGGTATACTTTTCTGGTAAGGGAGATGCCCGCCGACTCGGATTCCCTTTATGATGTCACCCTGTTTCAAAGTCCCGAACAAGGCCGGGATCGCGCCGTGATTAAAGCCCGCAAAGGGCTCCTCGAAAGTAATGAACGTCAAATGAGCCTGACACTGAATCTCTTTGACGGAACCATCATGAGGTATTTGCAGGATGGCAGAGGAAGTTCGGGTTCGCTGCATGAAGAAACGCATTTTGGCGCTTACCGCATCTCCTTCGATATGTCGGATCTGACCTTTTCCCGGACCAATCCGGAAGAGCGGAGACGGGACGGACGATCCATGAGCGCCCAGGCAATGCTTGCGGTAGTCGATTCACTGAGAATGGAGAAAAAACGTGAAATTGAAAATTATAAAAAGTCGCTGCAGGCCTCGTTCATATCCTTGAGAGAAGAGCCCGATACTACTGTGGAAATTACCGAAATCGAGGCCGAACACCACATTGACAATGGTAACATCGATCCGGGTAACAGACAAAGCACGGCTCAGACAGATACGGCCCTCCCCGCCACGCAACCGGAGAATGCCGGCACAGCTCACAATAATGAAAGAAGTGTCAATACGGAGGAGGCTCCGCTCGTTGCCCTTAGAAATTTGAACAATCTGGAAGAGCTGCAAACCATAACGCGAATGGCAACCACCCATATGCGGGAAACGCAGTCCATGGGCGGTGATGTACGCAACAACATGCGCTGGCGTGAGGAGCGTATCGCCCGCTTCATGGTGGAAGTACATAAAAAAGCGTCCATCCCTGTTGCCTGCATTCTGTTCGGACTTATCGGTGCACCACTCGGGTTGCTGGTCAGAAAAGGTAACATGGGCATACATACCATCATAAGCACCGTATTGTTCACCTATTACTGGATCAGTATCATTCAGGGTGAAAAACTGGCCGACCGGCTCTATATATCCCCGTTCCTTGGAATGTGGTTTGCCAATATGACCCTTGCCATCGCAGGACTGGTGCTGATGTACCAGGTAATTTACAAGCGTTGACCCATGATCAATACCCACGATAAATATATCTTCGGCCGGATGTTAATGACCACAGGGTTCGTGATGGGGCTGCTCATTTTCATCTTCATCATTATTGATTTCTCTGAAAACAGCGGGGATTTCACCGATCGCGGAGCAACTTTTGCAGAGATATGGTATGACTACTACCTGAATTACATTCCGGAAATGATCCGGCTGGTTTCTCCCGTAGCGGTTTTTGCAGCCTGCCTGTGGCTTACCGGCCAAATGGCCAATCGCCTGGAGATCATATCCTTGCGTGCAGCCGGGGTCAGTCTCTACCGACTTTTGGCGCCCTACCTGGTCTTTGCCGTGCTTATGGCAATACTGGTAAGCTATCTGGACGGATTTATCGTACCCAACTCGAATGCAGCACGGGCCGAGTTTGAACAGCAGTACATCGCGAACCGCAGTGAACGGCTGGATCGCAACCGGATCTACCGGCAGGAATCTCCGAACCGGCTGCTATTGGTCAACTACTACGATATCCGGGAGAAAATCGGGTACCGGGTTTCCTTTTACTCCTTCAATGAGAAAAAACTTACGGAAACCATGGAAATCGGACGTATGGTCTGGCAGGAAGAAGATCAGAAGTGGGAGCTGGTCAACGGCGTTATCCGGGAATACAACGCCAGCGGATATACAGAAACCACCTTTAGCCGCCGTGACACCACACTCAACCTCTACCCGAGAGACTTCGGACGCACCTCCTCAGATGTATATCAACTGACCTATCCAGAGATCCGTAGCTACCTGGCATCGATTGAACGGAGCGGTGCCGGCGGAATAGCCATGCCCAGGGTCCAGTATTACGGCAAGCTGAGCTATCCGTTTTCCATCATCATTGTGACCATCATTGGTGTAGCCATCGCCTCGGTACGCCGGACAGGAGGACGGGGTGTCCATATCGCGGCCGGACTGGCCATCAGCTTTCTGTACCTCTCCCTCATGAAACTGTTTGAGCCTCTGGGTTATACCGGAACCATGGATCCCCTCTATGCCGCTCTGCTCCCGCATACAATATTTTCAATCATCTCCATAGTTCTCCTGGTCACTGCCAGGAAATAGCGTCAACGGCCCTCGCATCAGGCTTCCGGAAGCGGACCCCCATAATTGAATGGTTGTTGAGGATCATGTTTCCCTCGGGTTTTGATCTCCCCATGCGTCTCTTCGTACCGGCGCAGATTGTCCTGAAGCGCATTCGAGAACCGTTTGGCATGCTCGGGCGTAAGTATCATTCGCTTGACAACTTTGGCTTTGGTCAGACCCGGCATGATGGCAATAAAGTCAAATACAAACTCCGAGGGAGAGTGTGTGATCATTACGAGGTTGGAGTAGGTGCCCGGAGCTTCCTCCTTGGTCAACTCTATCTCCATTTTTTTATCTTTTTTCTTCTCCATAATACTTCAGGGATTAGGAAATGACAGATTAATTCTATGATGACTGGGACAAGGCATATATCAGATCGCTTCTGGTAACGATCGAATACTCCCCACCATCCAGCCGAACGATGACAGCCGAGACACCATTCGACAACATCCGTGTTATCTGATCGATTTTCAAGTCACCGGAAACGATGGGAAACGCATCATCCATCACCTCTTCCACCGGCTTGCCTCGCATTTCCGGTGATTCGGTCAGGATCGTCAGTATTCGGTTCTCGCTCAGACTGCCGACAATATTCTTGCCGTCGGTAACCGGCAACTGCGAAATATTGTGCTTGTTCATCAGGTTGATAGCCTGCCCCAAAACATCATCTTTTGCAACGGTGATCAGCTCTTTTGTAGCGGTTCCCCGCAACAGGACAACCTGCTCCACTTCAAGACTTTGTGCATGTTCAAGAAACCCGTTGGTTCTCATCCACTCGTCATTGTAGATTTTTGACATATATCGTGTTCCGCTGTCGGGCAGCAGAATCACCATGACATCCTTTTCTTTCAATGGGTTTTTCTTGATGTATTGAGAGGCTCCCCATACTGCGGCACCTCCTGAACCTCCGATAAACAACCCCTCTTCACGAGCAAGATTGCGGGTTGTGATGAAAGCCTCTCGATCCGGGCACTGTACCATATCGTCTATCAGATCAAAATCCACATTATCCGGGATGATATCTTCGCCGATTCCCTCGGTCAGGTAGGGGGAAATATGCCGTTTGTCAAAAGCTCCGGTTTCAAAGTAGGATTTGAATATGGAGCCAACCGTATCGACACCGATGATTTTGATATCAGAATTCTGCTCCCTGAGAAACTGTGCCACTCCCGATATCGTCCCGCCGGTTCCAATACCGGCCACAAAATGGGTTATTCTGCCTTCGGTCTGTTCCCAGAGCTCGGGTCCGGTGGTTTCGTAATGAGATTGCCGGTTGCTGAGATTGTTGTACTGATCGGGATAATATGAGTTGGGAATTTCCTCGTTGAGGCGGCGGGCAACCGAATAATAACTGCGCGGATCATCCGGGTCTACATTGGTCGGGCATATCTTCACCTCGCAGCCCAGGGCGCGCAGCAGATTCACCTTTTCCATACTCTGTTTGTCCGTTGTCGTAAAAATGCATTTATACCCTTTGACCGCCGCTACCAGAGCAAGCCCCATACCGGTATTGCCCGACGTACCTTCAATGATGGTACCTCCCGGCTTCAGCTTCCCCTCCTTTTCGGCATTCTCAATCATCTTCAGAGCGATCCGGTCCTTGACACTCTGGCCGGGATTGAAATACTCCATTTTGGCGAGTATCGTACCAGACTGGCCGGTGTTTACGGTGTTTAATTGTACCATAGGGGTATTTCCCACGGTATCGATAATGGAACTGTACCACATAATCCTTACGTTCTCTTTGTGTCTGTTCAATTCAGGCGGAATGGCCAACTACTTATAGAAACGGATGTTTATGACTATCAAATATACTATATTACATCTACTTTTCTCAGGCTAATTCAACACTTATTTACATGTTTCTCGAAAAACGAAAACCAAAAGACTATGATTGCGGACTCAATCTGGATTTAATGATTGAGGCATTGCCGAACATTGAAGATCAACAAAAACGACAGGAGTATGCCAAGCGGATTGTCGGCCTTATCAAACAAAGTCATATCAGCTGGGTGGATGAGAATGGCTGCAGTGAAGAGGCCTGGAACCATTTTTTCAGACTGTCTGAATACGATCCGCGGGAATATGGTATCAACAATCCCTATGAAGTCGGTGAAGTTGACGATGCCATGTAATTTTGTATCACGCTCTATTTGCCATGTCGGATTTTACAGTTAACGTCACCACTGAGCCGGGGTCATTTATGGACGCTTTGGTGGAATCCGACCGTTTCACCCGCTTCCTTATGGATAACCGTCCGGGCACTGCACCCGGTTATCTGACCCTGTCCGTACCTTTCGAAAATATCGATCCGCTTGCGGTCCTGGAGCTGAATGGGCTCTCGAACGGAACCCGTTTTTACTGGGAACGCCCTGACTATGAAATGGCCATAGCTGCAGGCAACCGGGTTGCTCTGCTCAAAAGTACCGGCAGGGATCGCTTTCGCAATATTTCGGGCCAATACAATGCCATGCTGGACCGAATGAAGCATTTCAGTGAAATCAATCACAGCATGGCCGGTGCCCATCTTGTGGGTGGATTTTCTTTTTTTGACCATCCCCTTTCAGGTGCCTGGAGTTCCATCGGTAATGCCTCTTTTGTGCTGCCGGAATGGCTGTTGGTCCGCGACGGACAATTTTCCATACTCAATATCACCCGAAAGTGGAGCCCGTCGGACAATCCTGATGAAATTCGCATGTGGTTCAGTGACTGGGTCCATGATTTCATCAACCGGCTGCAGTCCAACATTGAACAAAGCCGGATCCTGCAAAACAAACAAACTGCCGGGAAGGAGATCTTCGATGCGGAATCCGGGACGGATCGCCGGCGCTGGTTGGCCAATGTGGAGCAGGCGAGAACGGCCATCAAAAAGAACCGGTTCCGGAAAATTGTTATTGCCCGGCAACTTAAATTGCAGACCGATCAGAAAATTTCATCTACAAAACTGATCCATTTTCTCCGGAAGGAGTACCCCTCCTGTTACTCTTTTCTCTACCAACTCAATGGAGATGCCACCTTTTTGGGCAGCACGCCGGAAAAACTCCTTTCTCTGCAGTCCCGTTTCGTGAAAACCGTAGCACTTGCCGGCAGCACTCCACGGGGAAAGACAGCCACCCGCGATGCCATCCTGGAGAAAAAACTGCTGGAAAGCCATAAAGATCTGGAAGAGCACGCCTACGTTCTGGATGCCATCAAGGAAAAGCTGCAGCCCATGACCGACTCCCTTGAGCATCCACAAATGCCGGTGATTAAAAAATATGCCAACGTACAGCATTTGTGCACTCCCGTGGCCGCATCGCTGACCCGTGAAATGAATGCTGTGGATATTCTGGAAACACTGCATCCAACACCTGCTGTAGGCGGATATCCTGAGATTGATGCCGTTGCACAGATTCAGGAGCTGGAACAGATGGAACGGGGATGGTACGCAGGTCCCATCGGGTGGTTGAACACCAAGCAGCGTGCCGAATTCTCTGTGGCTATCCGAAGCGGCCTGATCCGGAAAAAACATGTTCGTTTTTTTGCAGGTTGTGGTATCGTGGAGGAATCCGACCCCGAAACCGAATGGGAAGAAACCCGGATCAAGTTTCTGCCGATACAAAAAGGACTGGAGTATGCCAGTGAGTGACCCGGCAGCGTTATCTCTGAAATGGAGTTTCCACCTTGCCGACTCCCTGTACCACAGCGGCGTCAGACACGCTTTTATCAGTCCCGGTTCCCGTTCCACACCCCTTACCCTGGCCCTGGCACACTACCGCGGCATCACATGCCACTCTGTCCTGGATGAACGCTCAGCCGGCTTCATGGCGCTTGGCGCAGCAAAGGAGACCGGTTTCCCCGCCCTTTTTGTCTGCACCTCCGGTACCGCTGTATCCAACGCATTTCCCGCCGTAACCGAAGCCCGTATGTCTGCGACACCACTGATTGTGCTGTCAGCTGACCGTCCACCGAGCATGCAGGCTACCGGAAGTTCGCAAACCATAGATCAAATCAAAATTTTCGGAAACTACCCTGTTTTTTTCTTTGATACCGGTGAGCCCGTGGATTCACCCATCGATTTCCGGCGCCTTGCCCGCCTCGGCAGCCAGGCGGTCTATTACGCGCAATCCAGAGGCGGTCCGGTACACCTGAACCTGCCTTTCCGCAAGCCTCTGGAGCCCGGAATAGAACAGATTAAGGAGTGTGTGAAAAATTACAGCCAGGAGGATTCGGATCCATCATTCAACCCGGCCCGGTTTCACGGCAAGCTTGCTATCGTCCCTGATGATGGGCGGATGCCATTACCTGAAACGGTCCGGAAAATGATTACGGGATGCAAACGGCCGATGGTTATTGCCGGTCCGGGCAGTGATCCCCGGTCACCGATTTTCGGATGGTCACGGCGACATGCTATTCCTGTCCTTGGTGAAACCGGGAATATCGCAGAATCCATAACCAAACACCCGCTTCTGCTCGGTGACGTCACGAAGGTGCGATCATTGTCACCGGACCTTGTCATACGTGCGGGAGGTGAACCCATCCACCGGCCCACACTGACAGCACTGCATTACTGGCATATTCCCCAGATCCGTTTTGGAGATCTCCCTGAACTGAACGATTCAACCCTGTCGGTTACACACCAGGTTCTGCATCCGGCTGAAACATATGACTGGCAACATATGTCACCGGAACAGACTTTCACGGACTGGCACCGGCTCTGGATGGACAAAGCACAAAATGCCGAAGCAGTCCAGACCGAAGCCCTGGATAAAGAACGTCTCCTCACCGACGGACATGTGTACCGGCACCTTCTTCCTTTTTTGGCCGATACCCCCGATATTAGAACCGTAGTATCCAATTCATTCCCGATTCGTGACTTTCTGTTGTTCGGGCTGCAGGATGACGTCAACAAATTGCCGGTTGCGGTTAACAGAGGGGCAAGCGGCATTGACGGGGTAACCTCCACAGCCGTCGGAGCGGCAATTGCTACCGGAAAACCAACCGTGTTGTTTACCGGCGATCTGGCTTTTCTGCATGATGTTACAGCTCTGAATAACCTGGCCGGAAGAGAACTGAACCTGAAAATCGTCATCATCAATAACCGGGGAGGCTCCATTTTCCGAATGTTGCCGTTTGAGGAACGGGATGAGGTTTACACCCGGTTCATCGAAACCCCTCAGCAGGTCGGTCTGTCCGAAATTGCCCGGGCACACCATCTCCCCTTTGAACGGGTTGAAACTCCGGAGGATCTGGCGGGTGGATGGAAGCGCCTGGCCTCTCATAAAACCGGCATTCTGGAGTGCCTGACCAGTTCATCGGCATCCATGCATCATCGCAACTCGGTATAAATGTCCGGGAAATATGCTCACAATGATCATTTTACCCAATGCCATCTTAATGCTCAAAATATTTTTTTGCTTAAAATGATCAAGATGCACAAAATGATATATATACCCCTGGCAAGCCATCTTGCTTATTTTCAAGATGGATATCCCGTAAGGTTGTATTCCAACCAACCCAATGAATCATTTTTTGAGCAACCGTGACTTCACCTTCCGTCAGTACCAAATCATGGGGCTCTTTGAAGCTGTATATAACCCGGTACAGTGATGATCCCGCCCGGCGCGATCTGCTTATGCTGCACGGCTTCCTCGGAAGTGGCAAGCAGTTTCTCCATTTGATCCCCGAACTCCGGAAACGGGTCAATCCGGTGACGCTGGACTTTGAAATAAAGTCCGGCAACGGCAAATCCACCGGCATGCAAAACAAACGCGGGGATACCGGAACCGCAACGGGTTCTGCCTTTACCACTGAAACACTTGTCGAGGCATTGCAGTCCGTTATTTCCGGTTTCCTTCGTCCTGAACCTTTTTTGCTGGGTTATAGCATGGGTGGACGCCTGTCTCTTTCCTGGGCCGTACGACATGCCGGACAGCTTTCAGGACTCATACTTGAAAGCAGCACACCCGGTATTAAAGAGCCGGGCGAAAGGGAGAACCGGCGTCAGACCGATGCCGCCCGCGCCCTTGAAATTCGCAGCAATTTTACAGCATTCCTGGAAAGATGGGAATCGAACCCCCTGTTCCAACGATCGCCTTGCCGGGATAATCCGGTCTCCGATTCAACCCCTGTTCCTCCGGACCATGAACGTAGTCGGCCCGGGGCAATATCCCCCCTTGCCTTTCTCCGGAAGATACAGCACCAAACCAACCCGGAAACGGCAGCGCAATGGCTGAATGGTTTCGGAACAGGAACCATGCCTCCATTGTGGAGTGAATTGTACCAGGTAACATGTCCGGTGCTGCTGATCACCGGCTCTGCCGACACCAAATTCTGCAATATCGCCACTCAAATGTCCGGTTCGTTGCCACGAAGCCGCCATGAAACGGTCTCCGGTGCCGCACACCGGGTCCATATTGATCAACCCGATGCGTATCTTTCATTGATTTTATCCTTTATTCAAGAATCAAATAAACAAACACCTTTATGAACTGGAAAACCGTAAAAGAATTCGAAGATATTACCTACAAAAAAAGTGACGGCATCGCACGGATCGCCATTAACCGGCCGGAAATCCGCAATGCATTCCGTCCCAAAACGGTCTTTGAGATGTACGAAGCATTTGCCGATGCCCGCGAAGATGAGTCGATTGGTGTCGTACTGCTGACCGGCGAGGGGCCTGCCAGAGACGGTAAATACGCCTTTTGCTCAGGCGGTGATCAGAAAATTCGCGGAGATGCCGGATATGTAGGCGACGACGGGGTTCCACGCCTGAATGTCCTGGATCTGCAGCGGCTGATCCGCTCCATGCCCAAACCGGTAATCGCTCTTGTGGCGGGATATGCGATCGGCGGCGGACACGTACTGCACGTAATCTGTGATCTGACCATTGCTGCGGATAATGCCGTTTTCGGTCAGACCGGACCCAAAGTGGGCAGTTTTGACGGCGGATTCGGTTCCAGCTACCTCGCGAGTATCGTCGGACAGAAAAAAGCGCGGGAGATCTGGTATCTGTGCCGGCAATACAACGCAGAAGAAGCGGAAAAAATGGGATTGGTGAACAAAGTCGTACCGGTGGAGCAACTTGAAGACGAAGGTGTACAGTGGGCCGGTGAAATCCTCGAAAAGAGTCCGATTGCCATACGATGCCTCAAGTCGGCTTTCAATGCCGATATTGACGGTCAGGCGGGCATCCAGGAGCTGGCCGGTAATGCCACCATGCTCTACTACATGAGCGAAGAGGGTCAGGAAGGAAAGAATGCTTATGTTGAAAAGCGCAAGCCGGACTTCCGCAAGTACCCGTGGCGGCCATAATGCCGTCTTTCAGTTATCGTCGGGTTGATTGGCCCGTGCCGGTTCGGAACCATCCCGATTGCCGGTCGGTATCCCTATATACTGGAAGATGCCGGTTAACACTTCGATCCGCTCATCCGGATCGACAATGGTCTCAAACGGAAACCCGAATGTAATTACCGCGTATTCATCTGTCCGGTAACCAACCCCGGCACTGAACTGATTCTCCTCATATCGAACAAGGGTTTCCGGTCCGGATGGCGTTATCGCTTTCCGGTAACCGGTCAACAGATCTGCTGCCCGGTTATAAAAGTCCCGGTTCAATGAATCGGTATAGGGCGATGGGTCTGCCTGCGAATTGGCAATGCTTTCCGGGCTGGCAACCTGCGGGTTGGAAACACCATCCGGAATTGCAGCCTCTGAATTGGCAACACTCTCCGGATTTGACTCCATCTGTGGGTTCCATGCTCTTTGGGCACCACCGTCATCAATGGAAGAGCCGGCCGGCACATACGGATCTCCGTATGGAACAATGGCATCGGGTGCATCGGCCATGTAAATCTGTGGATGATAACCTGTGTTGAATGAAAAACGGAAGCCGGTCGACACAAGTGAGTCAGTAACCGACCTCACTTCTCCGAGGCGTGCTGCATGATTGGTCTCATTGGCAAACCCGAGCCGGTGACGAATAAACGTCATCCCGCCACCATCATCATCCATCCGGTCGGCAACATCGGTCCCCACATGTGAACCGCTGATGAACAATCTTCCACCCAACGCCAGATAGCGATCGATCTCTTCACGCAGGCGCCCGGGAAATACCTGAAACGCCGGATCCCGATCCATTCGGTCATGATGGGGCCAGGGGGTAGTTTTCTGATTTCCAAAAATCAGAATTACCGCCTCAAAATCGTTCATATCCACCTGGCGGTCGCGTATGGAAGCAACACTGGCTGACACGAAGGGCACTTCCAGTTCAAGCAGAGAGGCCCCGTATACCGCCGGAAAATCAAACCGGTTGCCGGGGATAATCCGGGTCTCGAAATCAGCATGACTTGCGCCGTGGCCCGGATCATCATTGGTCCGCCACTCTGAATCCGGGTCATAGTTATACTGATCACCGGTAAAATGGATATCATACCGGTCCGGAACCCCGCGATCCTGAAAATTGACAAATCCCTTGAAACCGGGTTCATCAACGGTAGCCGGACCCGATATCCGCTCGAACCCGTTTACAATCAATACGGGACGCCGAAACGATTCGGGCACTGTGGCGGCCAGTATTTCCGATGGAAAACTTTTTCCACCCTCATTGGCCGCAACCACCTTGAACCGGTACATCACATCCGGATCCAGATCTTCAAACAGATATTCCGGTTCATCAGTAATCCGACCGGTGTCAAACGGTTCTTCCCCTCTCTTTTTGTAGACAATAAAGCGATCGGGATCAGCAGTGGCTTCAAGCGAATCGGTAACCGGATCCCAGCGAAGCAACAGATTCCGCCCTCCATGCGGAAGCACCCTGAAGTTACTGACCGGCAGCGGCTGTACAACATAATCAAACTGATAGCGGTCAGCCAAAAACCGGAGCATGGACTTGTAAATGGTCCGGCTCATGTCAAAGCGGAATCGCGGATCCATCGCGTATTGCATATCAATGAAATTCTGATGGGAAAGCAGCTCAAGCAGTGCCGACGGTACGTTGGGGCGCGCCGCCTCGCTGTACATGCGATTGAACAGATTTCGCCGGTTCCAGGCCGGATCCCAGGTCGTCCGGATATCCTCCACGATTTCCGTCTGCATGATGTCGGCAAAATCACGATTGGCCAGCCGGGATATCTCATCGGGGAAGGTTCGCACCGAGTCGATATCTTCAATGCTGTAGATCATCAGTGTGCCGACGACCGTATCATTCCGTGTTATCCCTGCGTCAGTATGAAAAGCAAGAGAGAGGTCGACCGGAACACCGAGACCGGTGACACTGCGATCTTCATTCGGACCATACGGGGCTCCTCTCAGATAATTCACCCACTCTCCCCGCCCCCGGAAATCATCCACATTGTCGGATTCGCCCCCACTCAGCCTGTAAACCAGTGAGTCGGGCATCCCGGCGTACTGCAGATTATAGCGCGCGGCCTCCAGGAAGCGGGGCCGGTCTCCGGTCTGTCCCTCCCGCTCAATGTTGCCCATTCCACCGCCAAACCGAACCGCATCGGCTGTGATGATCGAAGGCCGCCAGCTGTAGTTGGCCAGCTCGACCCGGCCGCTGTCCGGATGAACTCCTTCCTCAAATTCAAAATGTCCGAGATAGACCCATGTGCCTCCTCCGATTCTCTGGTTCACCGTTACGTCGGTTTTGCCGCCCCGGTGATAAACCGAGTAATGGGTGTCGTTAGCCGACTGCGGCAGCGAGACATAGGAAATATAGACCGCATATTCACCGGATTCGGGAATATCCGGAATCCATTGAATCACCGATTCGCCCTCCCTGGTGGATTCCAGGTAGCGGTAGGAGCCCATTCGAAAGGGATTTTCGCCGTCTTTGTACGGTGGTGAACCGATGCCGAATCCCGGAGTTCCCTCATTCCATGAATCAACGGCTGCCGTATCGCCATTTACCAGATAAGCCATCTGCCCACCGCCGGTAGTACTGTCAAAATCGACTACCGACTCATTGCTTTGCAGGTCTCGTTCGCGGGGAACCCAGACGTAGGCACCGGCATTCTCAAGCATCGGAATCAGATACGGGATGGTGAAAGACATCGGAAGCAGATCCTCCACGGTCTGGAACAGCCGGGGCCGCTGCCACTCCCATCGCTCCCGTTGCTGGTTATAATACCAGCCGTGGCTGTGCCAGAGTGCTATCTGGCGCCCTTTCAATCCACTATCGGCATCTGTCAACCGGTCATGGCGCTGCACAACGGGACGGGGCCGGATCTCATCGGCATAAGGCATACGCAAAAAATCGTAGTCATCCACAGAACGACGATAGATATTGGGAATCAGATTTTCTATCGGCTCTTCAAGTGAATAGAGCGTTACCTCGAAATCGCGGAATGCACGGGGAAGATGCTCTTCCAGCATTTCGTAGATATGTTCTGTGGCAGCAGGACGTAACGCCGTGTAGGAAAAACGCTCGTTCATGTGGATATCCAGCCGGCGCTCTTCATTATCCACCTCAACACGGTCAACATAGACCCCGCTTGTCAGTGAAACCGGCCAACCCTCCTCATAGATTTCATCCACCATCTGCATGACAGCGTCCCTGACCGACTCCACTGCAGCAATTTCGGGATCGGGTTCCGGTTCCACTACAGGTTCAGGGGTACGACAGGACTGAAATACGATAAGAATCAGCAGCGCTATGAGTATGCGGTGCTCTTTGAAAACACGGTTCATTGTTACTTATAATAATATATTTGGAGGAAAATTATGGGGATCACAAATCCAGTAGCTCTCGAACAGCTTCTTCCATTTGTTCATATTCCAGATAACCGGGGGCATAAAAACGGAGGTATCCATCGGCATCCAGAATATAGGTGGTCGGAATGACACTTAACGGCCCGTATTTTTTCTGAACCGAGCCGTCATCGACGGGAACGGGATAATTTATGTCGTGGGAACCGGCAAAATCCGAAACGGCGTCTTCTGCACCGTTTTCATCAATGGAAACACCAATGACCTGCAACCCCGACTCACCATACTCTCGCTGCAGCTTTACCAGTTCGGGCACCTCCTCCCGGCATGGCGGACACCAGGTCGCCCAGATATTCAAGAGCACAACTTTACCCCGGTAATCATGCAGTCGAACCGTCTCTCCTTTGTAATCCTTAAGCGTAAAATCGGGCACCTGATACTCTTTTGTTGCCGGATACACTTCTGCCGGACGCCAGGTCAGAGTATCATCTGCCGCCACATCATAACCGCCGTCACTGTATACCTTCTGGCCGCTGAACGTATGGGGATGAAGGCCTGCTCCCCAGGCCATATGGATCAATGCGCCAATGGCAAAAAAGATGACGAAAAATACTCTAATCACCGATACCATTAGCATGACCATAGGATTACCACTATTTTTATCATGATGTTTAACCCTGAAGATAAAAGATATCAGCAACATTCGATATGTCTTTGACTGCAATACCGGAACTGATCTGATCCTGACTATAATACAAAAACTATGACAAATTCCGGAATGCTAACCGCCCGAAATCTGGCCCGTACCATCGATGGAAAATTGATCTGGAACGATATAGACCTGCAGGTTATGGCCGGTGACCGGATAGCGTTGCGTGGACCCTCCGGTTCCGGGAAAACACTGTTGATGCGCTCGCTGGCCGGACTGGATGACATTGACGGGGGCGAGATCCGGTATATGAACACTCCCTTGTGGGACTGGCATATCCCGCAGTATCGCAAGCATGTCCGGTATATTCCACAGAATGCTGACTTCATTTCAGGATCTGTGTATGACAGTATCAAACTCTTTTTCTCCTTCAAAGTGAACCGGGACCTCACCCTGGACGAATCCCGGCTCAACAGGTTCCTGGAGATACTGCAGCTGCGGGACTCCTTTCTCCGGAAAACAGCCGACCACCTCTCCGGCGGCGAAAAGCAGCTGGTTGCTCTCATCCGTTCGCTTTTACTGGAACCGGATGTATTGCTGCTCGACGAACCCACTTCCAACCTGGATGCCGAAATGGTCGGTCGTGCTGAAAATCTGGTTACACTCTGGCTGAACAGTGGCGGGCGGCGTTGTTTCATCTGGACCAGTCATGATAACCGGCAGCTCGACCGGATGACGAAGCGCAGCATCGAGCTTACTCACTCTGTTCATTAATCACCGAATCGATGGATAACCCCACATACATTGCCATAGGCAACCTCCAGCTCGCCCTGGCGGCCCTTCTGCTGTTGGTCAATATCATTCTTTCGGCAGCGCTGCGGCTTGGAATGGGCAGAGACCTGATTGTCGGTGCCCTTCGAATGACGGTGCAGCTGGCATTGCTGGGCCTCATTCTGGAATGGATCTTTCAGACCCGTGAACCGGTGACGATCGTATTAATGGCACTTGTCATGGCTGCTCTTGCCGGTATCGCCGCAGTTAACCGGACCAGCAGGCGGTTTCCGGGAATTTTTTGGAACAGCCTGGTGACAATCGGAACCAGCGCCTTCCTGGTTACAGGCGCGGCCATTACCGGAATTCTGAAGATCACACCATGGTACGACCCACAATACCTGATACCTCTGCTGGGTATGGTCCTCGGCAATGCACTGACGGGAATATCCCTTGGACTCGACCATATGATGGAGGGCTGCATCAGGAACCGGAACTGGATCGAAACCATGCTGTCCCACGGAGCCACTCGCTGGGAGGCGGCACATGAACAGATTCGCCAGTCGCTGCGGACCGGAATGATCCCGACTGTTAACGCCATGATGATTATGGGTATCGTGAGTCTTCCGGGTATGATGACCGGGCAGATCCTGGCCGGTGCGGATCCGATGGATGCAGTTCGTTACCAGATGGTCATCATGTTTATGATAGCCGCCTGTACGGCTTTGGCAACGCTCGGTGTGGTGATGCTGGCCTACCGGATACTCTTTTCCCCGACACACCGATTGATGTGGTCCCGCATTTCGGATAAAAAATAGACCGTTCAGTGCCGGTTATCGAACCGGATTCTTACCGGAAAGGCCGGAAGAGTTGACATTAAAAGTGCTATGTTTCCGGAACATCCAGTTCGTTCACAAGCTCCTCACACTCCATGATCACTTTGGCAACACGGTGTTCGGACAACCCCAGTGCGTGAAGCAAATCCTCCTTTTCGGGCACTTTGCGACACAGAACAACGCCATGCCCAAGCAGATACTCTTTTTCTTTACGATTCAAAGTACTCAGGCAGGTTACCGGATGCAGTCCGGCAAGTCCGATACGGTGTCGGAGACTGCTTTTTGCCGGGTAATCCCACCCCAGCAATGTCAACCCGGAACAAGTACCATAGGAAACCGCGTCATCGGTAAACCTTGTATTGGTAACAATCCATCCGTCATAATCCCGGAACCGGTTGTCCTTCTTGTCGTTTTGTCCCATGGCAACATCCCGGAACCGGGAGTGGATGTAAAGAGGTACCTTGACATCGCACTTCACGCCCGGCCGATTGTGAAACTTGCACTCCACCATAATCAGCTTGCCATTTTTATCGGCCATTACATCAACTTCATGCTGAACGCAACGACCGGGAACAACAACGCCCACTTCGGTACGGAATCCCTGTTGTTGCAGAATTGCCGCAACAAACTGCTCAAACGGATATCCGGACGGCCCCAGTTCCATGATGGCTTTCTTTAACTTATACCTGGCCGCCTTGGACCGGGATTTCTTTCTCAGCAACTGGTAAGCTTTTCTGTAGATTTTACCCGTTTCGATACCCTCATACAACTGATTGTAAACATCATCGACCACCGACTCAATCTGGGATTCGGTGGCACCGGATCGCTCCAGAGACGCCCGAAGTTTTTTTTCCGAAAAGGGAACCTCTTCACCGGAAGCTTTGGTTATTTGTATCGTAGACCGGACCATATTTCAACCGTTAAACTTGTATGAGTGACCTTATTGAGAAGAACATACCGGGACAGCATTTTCAATATACTGTGATCGACGCTCCTATTTTTCTAACACAATCGTGCGTATCTTTGCATGATCCCTGAAAAGCAAGTTATCACCCGGTTTTGAAATGCCCAACGCTTTTTTTGGAGCAACCACTCAACCGAATATCTCACACGGACTTATTCAGAATTATGGCTAAAGAAACCCGTACATCCATCACTGTGACAGTGTTTATTCTATTGTTTCTGCTGAATATTTTTCTGCAGATGCTCCTTTCCAATGAACCTGTCGGACGCTATTTCCTTGAGGTATTTACCAATCCGCTGGGCATTGTCAATCTCCTTTCAGGCATTATACTCTGGTTCATATCCTACTTTTTCACTCCGGTGGCTTTTTATATCATCGGTATCATCATTGCTATGGAGTTTCTGATCCTGCCGCTCATGATACGCTACCAGTATCTGACCTTTAAACCCAATCTGTTCGCCTCCATCCTTGCCGCTTTGTATGTGTGGCTGGCCTTTCGCATCATGTTGGTGATCTTTGGATAAACATGCCCCAGGTTTGAGCGGTCTGGTGATAAAGAGGAGATCCCGATCAATGTGACGAAGCCATGTTCAAGGAGATGATCAGCAACTGGAAAGAATGTGAAGCTGCAGCTCTGGAATTTCTGTACGTCAATTGGGTCCTTTCTGAAAAAAAGGCATCGGCCTCACATGATTGATATCATGCAGGACCAATGCCTTTATCCATGGCAGTTGCAGCTGTAAATAAACTGGTGCTCAGCCTGGTTACAGATACTGCCGCAAATAATCAGAGTTCCTTTATGTAGATATTGCGAAACTGTACAAGTGACGGAGAACTGGTCCACTCGCCATCCACTTTGCTCCCATGGTGCTGAAGCGCAATAGGGCCTCTGTCATCCACACCCGGCAATTGGGCATCTTCGATGACAACCACTCCGTTCAGTTCAACAGTCAGCCGGTCATCTACCATTGTGATTTCAAATGAGTTCCACTCTCCGATGTGATTGTCGGCCATTGTGTTGGGTGTAACACCCGCAACCACTTCCGGCGGCATTTCCGAATCGGTCCGATAGCCCCATACCTCACCTGAACCGACAGGCCAGCACCAGATATTCACCTGGGCCTTCGACATTCCCCGAAGATAAATGCCGGAATCGGAGTCAGGAACAGCGATGCTGATGGGATTGCCATCTGCATCCCGCTGATAGGTGCCGTCAGGACGTATGATTCGTGTATTTTGATTCACAAAAGGAGTCTCCTTTATGCGCCAGTCAAGTCTTAGCACAAAGTCGTCAAACTCCTCTTCGGACCATAGATTCTTATCACCGGGTGCCTGACTCATGGCGTCATAGTCAATGACTCCGTCCTCCACTTTCCAGTGTCCTCCATCGCCTTCGGGAATAATCCAACCGGACAGATCTTCTCCGTTGAACAGTGACCGGAAACCATCATCCTGTTCCGCAACAGAGTTTGATGAGCAGGACAAAAAAAGTGTGGTGCAAAAAACAAGTAACGCGATGCCGGAAAATCTGTTTTTCAGGTTTGTCATTATACTGTTAATCCTCCATGTAGTGTTTATTAAAGCAGCTGAACAACAGCGAACAATAGCCCTGTTGTTCAGCTGTAATTTAGAAAGTTACTGTACCACCATATTCACCGGATCCCAGTGAATGATTTTATTTTCAAACAGGCTTTGATTCGCCAGTAATGCCGGCGCAGCTGCCCGGAAACCGACGGTTCCATTCTGGTAAACCGGTTTGCCGTCACGAATGGACTCAAAGAAATTACCATAGTGACTTTCCCTGGAATCATAGCCTTCGGGAGACCGATACACATACTCCGAAGGACTGATCACTCTTGGGGGAGGTTCCGGATAGTTCGCTTTGTGATACTCCATGAACTCCTCCTGTGTCTGGCCGCTGAAGTCGTCAATGGTCACCGGTGGTCGTTCATCCAGCTCCGCTTTTCTAAGCGTCACATTGGTCCAATCAACGACGATTTCACCTTCTGTTCCAACAAAACGGATGGTTACACCACCGCCGGATCCATCAATGAAGTTAACCCGCAGTGCCAGATTGAACGCGGCATGTGAATCGGTCTGATCATAATCCAGCATCCCGAGTTGTACATCAGGTACATCCCGTCCATCATCCCAATATCGTAATCCGCCGGTACTCATAATCCTGGAGGGCCCGTGAGAGTCCGTTACCAGGTGTACGGCCGACAGCAGATGTACGAACAGATCGCCTGCGGCACCGGTACCGAAATCCTGATAGTTCCTCCATCGGAAGAATTGCTTGGGATCAAACTCCCGGTATGGCAGATCCCTCAGATAGGTATCCCAGTCGACTTCTTCTTCACTTACACCTGGGGGGATAGAATACTGCCAGGCTCCTTCAGCAGAGTAACGGTCGAAATTGCCTTCAACGAGAACTACATCACCAATTTCTCCGTTGCGTACCATTTCCTGGGCTTTGAGATAGAGAATATCACTGGTCAACTGGCTGCCGATTTGAAGAACATTCCCGGTGTCTCTTTCAGCCTGAATGACACCATGCCCCTGATCGATTTGTTGAACCATGGGCTTCTCCAAAAAAACGGATTTACCGGCATTCAAGGCATCAATAGCCTGAACATCGTGCCAGTGATCGGTAGTGGAAATCACTACGGCATCCACATCATCGCGCTGAAGTATTTCGCGGTAATCTTTGGTCGTGAAGATATCATTTCCCCAAAGTTCCCTGCAGCGTTCAATCCGACTGTCATATAAATCACAAGCGGCCACCATTTTTATTCCGCTGTGCTCCAAAGCTGTCATGCCGTTTACCTGTCCCATCCACCCGGCACCGATCAACGCGATGTTGATCTGCTCATTTGCAGAAAAAGAACGACTCGTTTTTGAGTATGCCAATGTTTGTGAGTCACTTTTTCCACGGACATTGATAAATGGTACACCAGCCAGCAGCGTCGACGCGGCACCGACTTTTGTCAAAAATGATTTACGATTCATATTCACACCACTTTTTTTACTTATTGAATTTATTTTTCTATAGTTACTCTTATACTAATGCGAAAGTGCATCAGATCTTAACACACCAAATGATAATTCCTGTATTCTGAATTAAGAAAAGACTAAAATATATTAAAAAAAAGCGCTATTCTCTGATTTTTGAAGTCTCAGATCATAAATAACGTACGAAACATTGTATACTTCCAAAGCAGACAACGTCGAATAATACCGTAGCCTGAGCATAACCATCCGTAAATTCTCCACTATTAAATTATCATAACTCATTATGCATACAACACACAGATTTCTCTTGCCCCGATTGAGCTTTATGATGTTTCTTCAGTTCTTTATCTGGGGAGCATGGTATGTTGCCATTGCTGTTTACATGCGTGCCGAAGGTATGGCCGGATTGACCCACTGGCCATTCACCGTATTTCCTGTCGCCGCCATTGTCGCCCCCTTCTTTTTGGGACTGGTTGCCGATCGCTATTTCCCCAGTGAAAAAGTGTTCGGATCCCTTCACATCCTCGGTGGGATCACCATGTTCATTATCCCATCCACCACAGCCAATCCCGTATTGTTTATTTTAATGCTGTTACTCTTCAGCCTTTTTTACACTCCGACAATGGGACTGGCCAACAGCCTCTCTTTTCACAATATTGAAAGCCAGGAAAACCAGTTCCCGAAAATCCGGGTTTTCGGAACCATCGGATGGATCGTTGCGGGTTTATTGATCAGTTTTGTATTGGCCGGATTGACAGACCTTACGGTGGAAGCCACTCCCATACCACTTTATACCTCGGGTGCGGCCAGTCTGTTACTGGGCCTTTACAGTTTCACACTTCCACATACACCACCACCTGCCCGGGGAGATGTAGTTTCCATACGCAGCATTATCGGCCTGGATGCCCTGGATCATCTGGGGAGCAAACCGTTCTGGATTTTCATCATCAGCTCATTCCTGATCTGTATCCCTCTCGCCGCTTACTTTAATTTCACCCAGCTTTTTCTCGAAGACACCGGCTTCGAAAATATTGCCGCCACCCAGTCGATCGGTCAGATGTCGGAAGTCATTTTCATGCTGCTGATCCCTTTTTTCTTCCGCAGACTGGGAGTCAAATGGATGCTGGGAGTCGGCATGCTTGCGTGGGTAGTACGCTATCTTCTGTTTGCCATGGCCGCTCCCGATGAGATCGTTTGGATGATACTTGTCGGAGTTGCTCTTCACGGTATCTGCTTCGACTTCTTTTTTGTAACCGGACAGATCTATGTGGATAAGAAATCAACCAGTAAAGTCCGTGGGCAGGCTCAGGGCTTCCTGGTACTGGTGACGTACGGGCTGGGAATGCTGATCGGAGCCCAGGTAGCCGGCAATATTTACCGGGGATTTCTTGGCGACCAGGAGACGCTGGCACTGGAACAATGGGTTAACTTCTGGATCATTCCAGCTGTAGTCGCTCTGATCGTCTTTATATTCTTTGTATTTACCTTCCATGACAAGGTCGACAATAAGTCAGGGAATCAACAGAAAAACGGATGAACGTGGAGCAGGAAACCTTCTCATAAGTTGCCCGGAAGATGATATCAAAATTTCCCGGTATGGTTAAAAAAAGAAGCGGCTGCAAGTTCCCTGGTAATCAGGAACAAGCAGCCGCTTTTGATAATACTTATGAATTTATCCGGGTCAGTTAACCGCAGGAGTAATCACCAGTTTGCGGAACTCGACTGGACCGTGATCACCTTGCAGTACAATCGGTCCCGGTTCTCCCTCATTGCTGTCCAGGGATCCACCGGTAATACCGGGTATGGGCCGGTTGGAAATGACCTCAATACCGTTATGCACCACCGTTACATGCCGACCGACCAGCGTAATTTCAAAGGTCTGCCACTCATCGTGTTTTTTGGCCGCATTGACCGACGGTTCAATAAACCCGTAAATACCTC